>CAVGIU010000020.1:0-20043 GCA_963629425.1 Oscillospiraceae bacterium | reverse complement strand
CGGGGGTCATCCTCGGGGATGCCCGCCTCGACCTTGCCGACGAGGTCTGCGCCGACGTCAGCAGCCTTGGTGTAGATACCGCCGCCGACACGTGCAAACAGAGCGATCGAGCTTGCGCCGAGGGAGAAGCCGAACAGAACGTTCGTGTCATTGAAGATAAGGAACAGAACCGATGCGCCGAGAAGGCCGAGACCGACAACGCACATGCCCATGACGGAGCCGCCGGAGAAGGCGATCGACAGAGCCTTGTTCATGCCGCTGGTTCTGGCTGCGTTTGCGGTACGGACGTTGGCCTTGGTGGCAACATTCATGCCGATGTAGCCTGCGAGGATGGAAAACAGCGCGCCGAACAGGAAGCACAGTGCGGTGATCCAGCTGCCAAGGCCGAGGCCGATGGCTACAAACAGAACTACGATGAAGATCGCGAGGATCTTATACTCCGCAAAAAGGAAAGCCTTCGCGCCGTCGTTGATTGCGGCCGCGATTTCCTTCATGCGGTCGGTACCTGCGTCCTGCTTGGAGACGAATGCTATCTTGTAGAAAGCAAACAGCAGAGCGACAACCGCAAGAGCAGGTGCCAGATACATAAGGGATTCCATAAAAATTCACTCCTATTTAATTTATTACGGATTCAGCGTGAGCTGCAACGATTTCCGTGTTTAAATGTCGTTAACAACTCGTTTATGTATTTTATACTATTGTAGGCCAAAAATCAATTTTTAAATTAGCCTCTTTCGTTCAAAATCAACAAATTTATCAGTTTTCACGAAAGATAAGGAAAAATGACGCTCAAGGTGTGCAAAACACACAAAAATGCATCGGAGTAAGTCAAAACACTGATATTTATATCACAAACACAGCCCGATTTTGGACAAAGACTCGGGAAAACTCGAAAAATGTCTTTTGCCCATATAGATATTTGCGGCAAAATGATTAAGCTGACGGGAGTCGAGCCCCTGCCGCCCGTCAGCTTAAAAATTATTAAATTGTTCAAAAAATTATTGTTGGAAAATCGAGAAGTCGTGGTAAAATAAAATAATGCCGTATATTCTGTTTAGGTGGGGAGGCTTGTATATGCTTCTTAAAATATTTGCCGCTATCGGAGCCGGAGGAAGCGTGCTGCATACGCTCATGTCGGGAACCTCGGGAGGGGTGCTGAAGGTCACGGGCGTGATGCTGCTGCGTTTTCTCGAATATTTCTTCGGAGCGCATTTGGCATACGCAGTGGCAATGCTCTTGGCAACGGAGTTGTTTATTGATAAGAATAAGCCGCAGGAAAAGCCGTCGAAGTTCTGGCTTTGGCATCTGCACGCGGTAGCGGATCTTTTGGCGTTTTATGCGCGCGCGGACGTTTCAATAAGCGGAGAGGAGCTTATCCCGAAGGATACGCGCTATCTCATGGTTTCTAACCACCGCTCGCTGGCCGACCCTGTCGTCATGGTGAACCAGATGCCCAAGGAGGAGATAACATTTGTCTCCAAGCCCGGCAATCTCAAGATACCCATCATCGGTAAAGTCATGCACAAGTGCGGCTGTCTGCCTTTGAACAGGGAGAATAACCGCGAAGCGCTAAAAACCGTGAAGGCCGCGACGGAGTATATCGATAAGGACTATTGCTCGGTCGTCATCTATCCCGAGGGCACGCGCAGCAAGCAGGAGGGTATGCTGCCCTTCCACGCGGGCTCGTTCAAGATAGCCCAGAGAGCGGATGTGCCTGTTGTGGTCGTCGCGCTCAGAAACACCGATAAAGTCGTACACAACTTCCCGCTTAAAAGGACGAATGTATACATAGACATTCTCGGTGTTATCGACGCCGAATATGTCAAAGAGCATAAAACAAAAGAGACCGCGCAGCTGGCTCAGGAAATGATAGAGAAAAAGCTCGCGGAGGAAAAAGAAAAGGAGGGCTATTCCGCTAAATGCTGAAACTTCTGAAGCTGTTCAGGTATCTGAGGGCGAAGGAATGGCTGTTTTGTCTGTTCAGCCTCGTGTTCGTGTGCGCACAGGTCGTTCTTGACCTCATGATACCCGACTATATGTCCCAAATAACGACGCTTATCGAGACCCCGGGCAGCGCCATCGGCGATGTTTGGAGCGCCGGCGGAATGATGCTGCTGTGCGCGTTCGGAAGCCTTGTTTCGTCGATCACGGTGTGCTTTTTTGCCTCGCGCATCGCGGCAAATTTTTCAAAGCGTCTGAGAAAGGAAATGTTCTACAAGGTCGAGAGCTTCACTCTCGAGGAGATAAACGCGTTTTCAACCGCGAGCCTTATCACCCGTTCGACAAACGACGTATCGCAGGTGCAGATGATGATCGTCATGTCGCTTCAGGTCGTTGTCAAAGCTCCGCTCATGGCCATTTGGGCGATCATGAAGATCGCCGGCAAGGCATGGCAGTGGTCGCTGGTGACAGGCATCGCGGTCGTGCTGATTGTTGCGATACTGGGCATCGCCATCGTGCGCACTTTCCCGAGATTCAAGCGCATCCAGTGGTTACAGGACTCGCTCAACCAGTCCGCGCGCGAAAACCTCACCGGCATACGTGTCGTGCGCGCATATAACGCCGAGGCGTATCAGGAAAAGAAATTCGGAAACGTAAACACCGAACTTCTTGAAAATTCGCTGTTTGCAAACCGCACCATGACGCTTTTAAGCCCGTTCATGGGGCTTGTCATGAACTGCCTTAACATGTCGATCTACTGGATAGGCGCGGTGCTCATAAGCTCGGTCGCGGCAAGCGGAGCGGCCGGTATTGCCGCGCGCGTGGATATCTTTGCAGATATGATCGTTTTCATGTCCTATGCGATGCAGGTCATTATGAGCTTTATCATGATCGTCATGGTCATTATAATAGCGCCGCGAGCGCTCGAGGCGGCAAAGCGTATAAGCGAGGTGCTTTCAACGCAGCCGAAGGTCGTCAGCGGTACGGTGACCGATTCCGGCGATGTAAGCGGTACGGTAGAATTTAAAAACGTGAGCTTCACCTACCCGGGCGGCAGCGGCAGCGTTCTGAGCAATGTGAGCTTCAAGGCCGATAAGGGCGAGACCGTTGCGTTTATCGGCTCGACCGGCTCGGGCAAAACTACGCTCATGAACCTCATCCCGAGGTTTTATGATGCCACCGAGGGCGAAGTGCTCGTCGACGGAGTGAACGTAAAAAATTACGAGCTTGAAACGCTATACGCCAAGATCGGCTATGTCTCACAGAAGGCCGTCATGTTCACCGGAACGATAGAGGATAACGTCGCTTTCGGCAGCCATGCCGATAAGAGTATGCTCACCGAGGCGCTCGAGATATCGCACTCGACCGGCTTTGTATCCGAGCTCGAGGATAAGGAAAAAGCGCATATGGCGCGCGGAGGCACGAACTTCTCCGGCGGACAGAAGCAGCGCCTTTCCATCGCACGAGCACTGTGCCGCGACGCGGAGATACTTATTTTTGACGATACTTTCTCCGCGCTCGACTTCAAAACAGACCGCGAGCTGCGCGATGCGCTCAAGAATCGCACCGCAGGGCAGACCAAACTCATCGTTGCTCAGCGCATCGGCACGATCATGTCCGCCGACAGGATTGTTGTCCTTGACGAGGGCAGGGTCGTCGGCATGGGAACTCACCGCGAACTTTTAAAGTCCTGCGAGGTATATCGTCAGATAGCGCTCAGTCAGCTTTCAGAGGAGGAACTTGCCATATGAGACACGGCCCACCGGGAAGAGGCTCCGATGAAAAGCCCAAAAACGTAAAAAGCTCAATGCTTGAGCTGCTGCGGTATTTAAAGCCGTGGTACAAGCCCATCATTATATCGCTCATCTTCAGCCTTGTCGGAACGTATTTGACGATAATTGCGCCCGATAAGCTCGCAGACCTCACAAATACCATAAGCGACGGGCTCAAAACGGGCATAGATATGGACCTTATCATAAAGGCCATACTTATAATTCTTGCTATCTACATAAGCGCAAACCTCGTCACCTGCGCGGCGAGCTATATCATGATAACCGTCATGCAGAAGCTCGCGTGGAGCATGCGCACGAGCATAAGCCACAAGATAAACAGGCTGCCGCTGAAGTTCTTCGACAAGACCACCGTAGGCGACGTTTTGAGCCGCATCACAAACGACGTTGACACTATATCCTCGGCGCTTAACTCCAGCATAACTACGTTCGTTCAGGCTGCCGTGCAGTTTGTCGGTGTAATAATCATAATGTTTCGCACCAGCGGCCGCCTGGCACTGACGGCCATCGGCTCGTCGATACTCGGTTTTGTGATTATGTTCTTTATTGTCGCGCGCTCGCGGAAATATTTCCGCCAGCAGCAGCAGAATCTCGGCGATATGAACGGTCACGTTGAGGAAATGTACTCGGGTCACAATATCGTCAGAGCCTATGGCGCTATCGGACAGTCGAAGGCTGAGTTTGACCGCATAAACGAGAATCTCTACACCAGCGCGTGGAAGTCGCAGTTTTTCGGCGGACTTCTCACGCCGCTCATGGGTTTTGTCGGAAGCCTCGGCTACGTCGCCGTCTGCGTCGTGGGCGCGGCGCTCACGATGGACGGAAGCATCAGCTTCGGCACGGTCATCGCGTTTATAAGCTATGTGAAGCTATTCACCAATCCCCTGAGTCAGATATCTCAGGCTGTCAGCAGCCTCATGTCAGCCGGCGCAGCCGGCGAGCGTGTGTTCGGTTTCCTCGGCGAGGAAGAGATGCCCGACGACAGCGACTGTACCGAGCGTACAGACCATGTCCGCGGTAAGGTCGAGTTTGAGCATGTCCGCTTTGGCTACGATGCGGATAAGCCCGTCATAAACGATTTCTCCGCCGAGATAGAACCCGGCCAAAAGGTCGCCATAGTCGGCTACACGGGCGCGGGCAAAACCACAATGGTAAACCTCCTAATGCGCTTTTACGAGCTGTGGAGCGGACAGATAAGGATCGACGGTGTGCCGGTTTCCGAGATGCGCCGCAGCGATGTCCACGCTATGTTCGGCATGGTCCTGCAGGACACATGGCTCTTTGACGGAACGTACCGCGAAAATATCGCCTACGGCAAGGAAGGCGTCACCGATGAACAGATCGAGGCCGCCTGTAAGCTCGTCGGCATGGATCACTACATCCGCACCCTGCCCAATGGCTACGATACGGAGCTCAACGACCGCAGCAGCCTCTCGGCAGGCCAGCGCCAGCTTCTGACCATTGCCCGCGCAATGGTCGAAAACGCGCCGATGATAATCCTCGACGAGGCTACGAGCTCGGTCGATACGCGTACCGAGGTGCTCGTTCAGAACGCAATGGATCGCCTTACGCGAGGCAGAACGAGCTTCGTCATCGCCCACAGGCTCTCCACCATCCGCGACGCGGATCTCATCCTCGTCATGGACAAGGGAGACGTTGTCGAAAGCGGCACGCACAAAGAGCTGCTTGAAAAGGGCGGCCTGTATAAGGAGCTTTACACAAGTCAGTTTGAAGTAAGTGAGGAAGCACAGTGAAAAAAGTCGCGCTTATAACGGGCTCATCACGCGGCATCGGCAGAGCATGCGCCGAGACTCTCGCGCACCGCGGTTACGCCGTGTGCATAAATTACATCGAGCGGCAGGATAAGGCCGAGGAGCTTTGCAGAAAGCTCCTCGCGTCCGGCTTTGAGGCCATGACGTATCGTGCCGACGTTTCCGACCGCAAGGCTGTTCACGATATGATCGAAGCTGTTCGCCGCCGCTTCGGTGAGGTGACGCTTCTTGTAAACAATGCCGGTATCGCCCGCCAAAGCCTGTTTCAGGATATCAGCGAGGAGTACTGGCGCAGGATATTCGACGTGAATCTCAACGGCGCGTTCAACACCATTCAGGAGGTGCTGCCGAGCATGCTTCAGGAGCACGCGGGCTGCATAGTGAACATCTCCTCGATATGGGGGCTGCACGGCGCGTCCTGTGAAGTCGCGTATTCGGCCACAAAGCATGCCATTATAGGTCTCACGCGCTCTCTGGCGATGGAACTTGCGCCGTCACACATCCGCGTAAACTGCGTTGCGCCCGGCGTTATCGACACCGATATGGTCAAGGTGCTGGGGCAAGAGACTCTGGACATGCTCGCCTCCGATACGCCCCTCGGCAGGCTCGGAAGACCAGAGGATATCGCCGAGGCCGTGGCCTTTTTGGCATCCGACAGCGCCTCGTTCATCACCGGTCAGGTCCTCTGCTCCGACGGCGGGTTTTCGGAGGCGCATTAAGGCTGTACCTATACATACATTTCAGGTGCCCGGTATCGAGAGTGCCGGCAAAACCATAAAGTTTCCGCTTCCCAATAGTGTAGTGCAAATTTTTCATTGCATTCGCAGGATACGAAACGCAATGGTTTATGCCAATGTCTCGATACCGGGCATCTGTAATATGCGCATTGCGTCAGCAATGACTGGAGAATTGCTGCACGCAAAAAATATGCTGATTTGGTGCAAAAACATTGCCTGCATCTTGCCTTCCCCTCGAGGGGAAGGTGTCGGCGGAGCCGACGGATGAGGTGTGATTTAATTCGTGCGCAGAGCGCACACCACAATTTTTCATTATTCATTATTATTTATTAATTTGCAGGTATAGCCTGCACTGCCGGGCTGACGCAATAAAAGTATCGGTAGGTGCGTTCGTGCGCCACTAAAAAAGACCGGCACCGAGGATTCGGTGCCGGTCTTATATTATTTGGTTTTAAGCCATTGCCTGAGCCTTACTGGGCGCGGTACAGGAGAGTGACTGCCTGAGCGCGGGTGCAGATGTCGTCGGGAGCAAACTTGCCGTTGCCGACGCCCAGCGTGATCTTATTGGCGGTCGCCCAGTTGACAGCCATAGTGTAGTAGCAGTCAAACTGAGGAACGTCGTTGAAGTTGCACCACTCATGGACCTCGGGAGAATCATTCAGGCGCCACAGGAAGGTTACGATCTCGGCGCGGGTGCAGACGGCGTTGGGATCGAAGGTGGTCTCGCTCGTGCCGACGGTGATGTTGTTCTCAACCGCCCACAGGACGGCGCTGTAGTAGAAGCTGTCCTTCGCAACGTCGGTGAACGGATTGACAGCGTCCTCGCTGATAGCGGGAGAGCCTGCCGCACGATACAGGAAGGTTACGATCTCGGCACGGGTGCAGCTGTAGTCGGGTCCGAACAGGTCGGCCGCTACGCCCTTAGTCACGTTATTCTCGAATGCCCACATGACGGCATCATAGTAGTAAGTACCTTCTGCAACATCCTTGAAGGGACGGTAGATGTAATCGATGCTTCCCCTGGGATCTGCGTAGTCCTTGCCGATATTGCCCTTGAGCTCGGTGGTGATGTAGTCCATCAGTGCCTCGTCGAGGGGGATGCCGGTGTCAAACTGGCTGGTAGCGGAAGCGAAGGCATAGTAGGTGTCGCCGCCGGCCGCGAGGAAGTTGTTGGTGATGACGGCATAGGTGGCCTCAGCGTCGAATGCCTCGCCGTTTATGCTGTTGATGGTGACACGGTTGATGGTCTTGGGACCGTAGTAGGTCGAGCCGGGATAGGTCTCGGGATTTGCGTCATAGGGCTTTGCGTAGTTTACGGTGTAGCTGATGCCGGAAACCTGGGGGAAGCCGCCGACCGCGCTGTCGGGGCTGCTGTAGGTCGAAGCCTCAAGTGCCTCGAGCAGCTCTGCGCCGCTGATGTACACGACTGCGATGGTGTTGCCAAAGGGGAGAACGGTATTAACGTCTTTCTTGGTGATGTCGCCCGGATTTATTGCCGCGCGGATGCCGCCGCCGTTTGTTACTGCGACGATGTGCTTTTCGTCAACGGTCACGCCGCCGGACTTTTTGATGGTCCAAACCATGGAATCGGTGATGAGGTCGCCGAGGTTGGTCTCACCGTCGCGGTTGCCGTAAAGGCCGGTCTCTTCATTAAAGCTTCTGTCGCCGGTGAGAGCGACCTCGTTCTTTGCAAATACGGTGCCGTATTCCTCGTTGATTGCGTCGGTGATAGCCTGAGCAGCTGCTGCGACGGTCTCGTCCTTTGCGGAGTCTGCGGTGAGCTCAACGAGCTTGTTGCTCTCAATCTTCTTGGTCGCGTTGTCGATGACGATAACGCCGATATTCTGGAATGCAGTGCCGGTGGACTGGATGGGCTCGCCGCCCTCGCCGGCTGTCATAACAGTGTGGGAGTGACCGTCGATGATGAAGTCAACACCCTTGAGGCCTGCCCACAGATCGGTCGAGCGGTTGGGCGTGGACTCAGCGTCAACGCCGAGGTGGGACAGAACGACGATAACGTCGGCCTCTGCCTTTATCTTGTCGGCCTCTGCCTGAACTGCCTTGACCATATCGTCGCCGGCAAGCCATGTCAGCCCCTTGATAAGTGCCGGATTTGCCTTGGTCTGGCTCTCGGGAGTGTTCACGCCGATGAAGCCGATCTTCAGATCGCCGACGGTGATGATCTTGCTGCCGTCAAACACGGGCTTGCCGTCCTCGCCGAGAACGTTGCAGCAGATGATGTCAAACGTTGCTTCCTTGAGGTTCTCTACGAGCTGTGCGTAGCCGTAGTCGAACTCGTGGTTGCCGATGGTTGCGATGTCATAGCCTGTCGCGTTCATCATTTTGACCGCGTTCAGACCCTTGTTCGAGCTGACCTCGACCTTGCCCTGGCTGAAGTCGCCTGCGTCGGCAACTATTACCTGAGCGCCCTGTTTTTCATAGTCGGCTGCAAGCGCCGCCATGTTTGCGTAGCCCGCTATCGCGCCGTGAACGTCGTTCGAGTGCAGAATAACGGTCTTGCCCGCCATAGCGGGGGTCTCCTCGTCTGCGAATACGGGAACAGCCAGGGCAAATACCATGGCAAGAACCAGCAGCAGAGCAAGAAGCTTTTTAGTGTTTTTCATGTTGCTCCTCCTGATGAATTTTTTCTTTTGTTGCGATAATAACATTATAGCACAGCTGCACGGGAGACTTGAAGTGTGAATTATGCCATACCTTAACATTTGACGTTTTGACAGAAAAAAAGGACATAATTTTAGGCACAATTTACAATTGCCACATTAACAAAATTTTAATTTTTCGGATAAGCGTCCGTTATTGACTTTTTATTATTAAATGTTATGATATTTGCGTCAGCTGACATTTCGATAGAAGCGTAAAACATTCAAAGGAGCATTTTACATGCTGTTTTTTAAAAGGATACCGAAAAAAACTCTGAAAATAGCGATCATCGCGCTGGTTGTGCTGGCGCTTGTCCTGACCCTTGCGTTTTCGTGGTTCGGAACGTTTGAACTTACGCAGCTGAATACGCGTTCGCTTACCGATTGGCGCCTCGGCGGCTCTATAAGCTTCATCCGCAGCGCTGACGATGCGAAACAGTACGATGAGGACGGCTATGAGTGGTTTTCCGACGAACGCGGCGAGGGCATCATGCAGGCCGACACCGATACGCGCTATTATCTTGGCAAGTACCCCGATTCCGGCCTCGGCGGCTACGGTGTTATCGGATTTTCCTCTTCCGAGAAGTATTATTCCGTACTCGGCATCCGCGTCGGCGACGATGAGCTCGACGCAAAGACAGAGCTTCTTGACTCCAAATACAAGATGGTAAGCGGCGGCTTCAACTCCTGCCGCGCGGAAAAGGGACGCGTTGCCATTGAGCTCAGCTTCGAGCACGGCAAGGTCACGAATATCGCCGCATATCTCACCACTACCCATATTTTTTAAATGGACATTATCGTAAAGCATTTTGAGGAGCTCTCCGCGCGGGAACTGTTTGAGATATACAAGCTGCGCGTGTCGGTGTTCGTTGTCGAGCAGAAATGCCCGTATCAGGAGGTCGATGACGCGGACAGGAGCGCATATCACGTCATGCTGCGCGACGCAGACGGCATACAGGCGTATGCGCGCGTCCTGCCGCCGGGCGTGTGCTTTGACGATGCCGCCATCGGGCGCGTGATCGCCGTAAAGCGCCGCTGCGGTCTCGGCAGCCGCGTGGTCTCCGCTGCGATAGATACAGCGCGTGAGAAATTTTCCGCATGCCGCATCAGCCTCGAGGCTCAGGTCTACGCAAAAAGCCTTTATGAAAAGCTCGGCTTTACCCAAACCTCCGAGCCCTTCCTCGAGGACGGCATCCAGCACGTGAAAATGACATTGGAAATGTAGTAAAAACCCGACTCCGTGAGAGGAGCCGGGTTTTATTCTGCAAAATTTTACGCGGGATAGGACACTATAAGCGCGTCGACGTCGGCGAGGCTCGTGCCGGAGAAGGCGAAGCTGCCGCCGGAATTTTTCTCAAGCGTCACCGTGACGGCCTGCGCGTCGAGGTAGGTCGGGGATACGAGATGGGCATTTACCATGTCGTGTATCGATTTTGCCCACCAGTCGATGAAGCTCTGCGAACCCTTGTCAAGCTCACCCGCGGCGATGCGCTCGCCGGCAGACTTTGCAAAGTCCGGGTAGTCCTCCTGCGCGGTCTGCGCGACCGCCGCGATGGGGCTTACCTTTACTTCGACGGTGTAGCCCTCGCCGCTCTGCTCGGGCGTGCCGATCTCGTACTTTGCGCACTTGTACATTTTGCGCATGAGCTCAAGAAGCTGGCTGCGCACGCTTTCGCTGCACTGATCGTACTCAATTCCGAAATAGGTGCAGAAAACGTCAAGGCTCACCTGCATACCGCGCTCGTAGCGCTCGGCGCAGCTGTCCTTTGTTTCGCCGCCGAGCATTGCGATGTATTCATCGGAGTATTCGCCGAGGTATACAGCGTCGAGCCCACCCTTGACATATGCGGCAGGGTCGAAGGCCTGCTCCGTGGGCTCCGCGGTGGCTGCGGGCTTTTCCTCCTTGCCGCAGCCGACAAGCAGTGCGGCGCACAGCGCAAACGCGAGAATGAGGCTCATGATGCGCAGAAATTTGTTATTCATATGTACATCCTTTCAAATTTAATAGTTACATATAAATACTATTTTAAAATAACCCGTCTGTCAATCACAAATTTCCCGCCGCGGCATAGGATGCATCGACCGCAATTGGGGGAAATTTTATGACTTATGTACTTATTACGGCGGCGGGTATTGCGCTGTGCAGCCTCGCCGGTGCCGTGATAGGCTTCTTTTTTGAAACGATACCGCCGGCCGTCGAGGACGCGCTCTCGGGTGCGGCGGCCGGGATAATGCTGTGCGCCGCGATACTCGGCCTCGTTGTACCGTCGATGGAATTTTCGGGCGGGCACGCGCTGTGGCTGACACCTTTGGGCATATTCTGCGGAGCGTTTTTCTTAAGCGGGATAAACCTGCTCGGCCCGCGCCTTGGCAGGAGTATGGGAATGAAAAACTGCGACGATGCGGCGAACCGGCACGCTCTTTTGTTCGTCGCGGCCATCGCCATCCACCATTTCCCCGAGGGCATCGCCGCGGGAGTGAGCTTCGGCACGGGAGATATGTCCGATGCCGTGACGGTCGTAAGCGGCATCGCGTTTCAGAATATCCCCGAGGCGATGATAATCATACCGCCGCTTTTAAAGGCCGGAACGGGCAAAAAACGTGCGGCGATCGTCGCGTTCGTAAGCGGCGCGGTCGAGGTCGCGGGCGTGTTCTGCGGATACCTCGCCATAACGGTTTCACGCGGCATACTGCCCTTTGCGCTGGCATTTGCCGCCGGGACGATGCTGTATGTGATCGTGGACGATATGGTCCCGCAGACGCATGTCCGCGATTCCGGCCGGCTGTCGACCTATGCCATGCTCTGCGGCTTCTGCCTTATGCTGTTTTTAGTGGCGAATTGAGATCGTACGGATACAGTGAGTGCGGGTGCCCGGTGTCGAGAGTACCGACGAAACCGGAAAACTGCCGCTTACCAATAGTGCGGCGTAAATTGCGGTAGCCCGGTGCCGTAGGGCGATGCGGAAACGGTTTCCACCGCACCCTCGATACCGGGCAACCGCAAGATGTGTAAAGGTGCAGACTTAATGCGCCTCTAAAATATTGAATTGGCGGCCGGTTTGGGCGTCGACGAGGACGAAGAGCTTCTCGCCGTCTATGCCCGTGCAGTCAAAGCCGTAACACAAAACGACGCTGCCGTCATCGGCGGGCGCATAGCACAGCTGTGTGCTGAGAACATTCAGCGTTGAGGGGAGCGCTGCGCGCGCCGCGCCCTCGCTCACAGCGGCTGAGACCGCCGGATAAGTGCCGTGAGCCCTGATGTGCTCGGTTGCGTCATATGCGTAAATGTCGCCATAGTCGCCCGCGACGGAGACGCGAACGCTGTCATCTATGCACCGAATGCCGTTTTCCACGCACTCAAATTCCATCGTCTGCACGCTGCCGATGCGCTCGCTCGAGGCAAGGTACATGTCGCCGAAACCGTGGTCGGCGAGAAAGCTGCGAGCGATCTGCTCAAGGTCGCCCGAGTCCATGTCGCCGCATACACTGCGCTCGGAGCTGAGCGAGAGCACGTTGCCGTCCGCGTCGAGGCAGACGTTGGCGCCGTCAAAGCTGAAGCAGGTCACTCCGCTCTCAGCGGTGTATTCGGTCTCAAGCTCGTTCGCGTCAAGGCCGAAAAAATCAGCGGCAATGGCTTTGGCCTTGCTCTCGGGAACGGGCTCTCTGTTCTGATTTTGCGCATTTTTTGCATATTTCCCGCCGTAGGAGCCGAGCTCGGGATTGCTCATGCCGTCCTCCATGTCGAGCATGGAGGAACTCAGACGTTCGCCGCCCTTTGCGAACACATTCTCCGGCTCATCAAGCAGTACGTCGCCGTTGTTGACTGAGCCTTGCAGCTCATGCAGCTTCTCGGTGAGCGTTGCCGCCGTCTTGTACAGCGAGGCAAAATCGGCGCGGGCAGCGTCGTCAAAGCCCGACTGCGCAGATGTCCTGAGTCTGCTTCGCGCATAGTCTCCGGTAATACCGATAAACGCAGCCGTCTGCTCGAGCTCCTGCGTGGAAAAGGGCAGGGCGGCCATGGTCATCTCGGCGGCAAGACAGCTGCCGTAGATATCCGCGCACAGCTGCCCGGACAGCTCCGCGCCCGTCGCGTAGGATGCGCGGTGCAGCGAATCGGACAGGCTCGACGCAGCGCTCACGACCTCCTCGAAGGCGTGCGCGTAGCCGTACTCGGCCGTGCGGCGATAGCTGCCCTCCATGCCGGAGTGCACCGCCGTGTAAGTGCCCAGCGCGACGACTGCTGCGGTGAGATATGTGATGATGAGTATAAATGTCTTTTTTCTGATATGCATGGAAACACCTCATGTGAAGTGTTTCCAAAACAGAGCCGATTATGCAGTGCACGGCCATGCGCGTATGCTCATGCTCAGAAACGCATTGAAATATTGAAAAAAGACCTTCGGTCAAATGACCGAAGGTCTTTTCGTATCATTTTTTATTCCTCGTCGGCTTCCTCTTTCGGCTTTTTCTCGACGAGGACCTTTTCCACCCTCAGGCCGTCCATTTCAAGGACGGTGATGTGCAGATCTTCGTAATCAAAGCTGTCGCCGACGGAGGGGAATGAGCCGAACATCTCGATAGTCCAGCCGCCGACAGTCTCGCTTTCTGCGTCAAAGTCGCGCTCGCGGATATCCACAAGGTCGAGGAAGTCGGAGATGCTCATGTCGCCGTCGAGCTCGAACTCGCCGTCGGAGCGCTCCAGAATTTCTTCCTTTATCTCGTCGGTGTCGTCCCAGATCTCGCCGACAAGCTGCTCGAGAACGTCCTCCATCGAAAGTATGCCGAGTGTTCCGCCGTATTCGTCGGTGACAATGGCGAGATGCTGCTTGGCTTTTCTCAGCTCCGTGAGCACCGCCGGAAGCTTCATGGTCTTATATATATAGCACGGCGGCATGAGAAGGCTGCGTATATCGGGCTTTTCGTCACCCGCCAGCGCCTTGAGGAAGTGATTGAGATACAAAACGCCGATCACGTTATCGACGCTGTCCTCGTACACCGGAATGCGCGAAAACGGCGCGTTTTCAATGATCTTGAGCGTTTCGGCCATGTCCTCGTCAATGTCCAGCGCAACGACGTCAACGCGCGCGGTCATGACCTCGGAGGCCATGATGTCTGAGAAGTCTATCGCGGCTTGAACGAGCTCGGAGCGGTCCTCGTCAAGGACGTCCTCGTCCTCGGCGGTCTCTATGATGGAAGACAGCTCCTCGACGGCGGCCTCCTCGTCGGTGTCGTCCTGCTCACCCTTGAGTCCCAGCGTCAGAAGCTTTATAAGCCCGACAACGAGGCGGATAAGCGGCATGAATATGATAGTCAGTCCGCGCACGAAGTAGGCGTAGGTCAGAGCAAGTCGGTTTGCGATGCCCTTGGCCACGATCTTCGGGATGGTCTCGCCGAAAATGATGACGAGTATCGTTATCGTAAGGGTCGATACCCACGCGTAGCTGTCATCACCGTTGCACAGCTCCAGCACCAGCAGAGAGCCGAGTGAGGAGTTTGCAATGTTGGCAAGGTTGTTGCCGATGAGTATCGCCGAGAGCGAATCATCGAAGTGATCGACGATCTTGACTGCGACACCCGCGCGCTTAGAACCGTTGTCGCGCGCGTTTTCAAGCCTCATGCGGTTGCAGGAGGAGTATGACATCTCGGCTGAGGAGAAGATGTGTGAGAAGATTATACAGACGATTATTCCGCAGACATATGCCCAGGTCATTTCTCCTCACCTCCCTTATCGGTGAGGCGCACCCTCAGCCGCAGTATTCTGTTATTGTGCATTTCCGAAACGGTCACGGAGACGTTTTCATACTCAAAGCTGTCACCGACCGAGGGGATAGCGTCGAACTGCTCATAGGCCCACTCGCCCAAAAGCTTGTTTGTGAATTCGTCATCGTCTTCCTCATCGAGCTCCAAAAGCTCCAGCACATCGCTGACGGTCATTTCGGCGGTGCAGTCCCAGCCGCCGTCGGGCAGAGCTATGTACGGCTCTTCGACGATGTCGTCTTCGTCCCAGATCTCGCCGACGAGCTCCTCGAGAATATCCTCGACTGTTACTATACCGAGTGTTCCGCCGTAGTTATCCGTAACTACGGCCATATTGAGCCTTTTTTTGCTCATCACCGGCAGCAGCCCGTCGATATTTGTGCTGCTGTGGATGAAGTACGGCTCATCCAAAAGCGCGCGAACGTCCATATTCTCGCCCTCGCGCAGGTAAGTTTTAATGAATTTTCTTATCGAGAGTATGCCGATTATGTTGTCGATGCTGCCCTCGTATACAGGCAGACGGCTGTGAGTCTCGGCCTTGATGGTCTTGAGCATCTCGTCAAGTGAGTCCTCGATATCGAGCGCGACTATGTCAACGCGTGAGGTAAGTATGCTCTCGACCGTGGTCTCGGCAAACTGCAGCGCCGAGCTTATGAGCTCACCGTGTTCCTCATCGAGACTGCCCTCCTCGGTCATGTCCTCAATGATATCGTATATCTCTTCCTCCGTGACGGATATCTGCGGGTCGGCCTTTGCAAGGTGTGCAGCAGCATTTCCTATCGCCGTCAGCAGCCGCGCCAGCGGTTTGAGGATCGTCATGAAAAACCACAGCGAACCGGCAACGGAAAGCGACAGCCGCTCGCTGTATTTTTTCGCAATGCTCTTGGGCAGCATTTCGCCCGCAAAGAACACGACCAGCGTCATCACAAAGGTGCTGATCGTAACTGCGCCGCTGACGCCCGGGAACATGCGCGTCACGGCAAGCGTGGCTATGCTCGCCGCGGAAAGATGCACGATGTTCGTGCATATGAGTATGCTTGTTATCGCAAGGTCAAAATTATCGAGTACCTTGAGCGCCCGTATCGCTTTCGCCTCACCGCGCTCGGCGCGGACCTTGATCCTGACACGGGAGACCGAGGCAAACGAGGTCTCCGCAACCGCGAAGTACGCGGCGCACAGGATGAGTAGAATTACGACTATCAGTGACAATCGACTGGCATCGTCCATTTCGGATCTAACACTCTCCATTCGCAAGGCTTTTTGCCTGTAAATTAAAAATCAGTATATCATAGCAGAAACTTGCAGTCAATATTTTTAGAGGTGCTTTGACGCACCTGCGGATACGTGTATTGCGTCAGCCCGACCGGAAAGTGCGGCGGAAACCATAAAAAACGGGCGGGCAATGCCCGCCCCTACGATATAGATTTAAGTACCGACCGAGACCGCGATGCAAAAATGGTTTTGTCGGAAATTTCGATACCGGGATACCGCAATTACCGTATCGACTCAGCCCTTATGCGCCTCTGAATAAGCCTCGATGCCCTTTTTGAGGAGCTCCATGCAGCGGGTGATGTCGGCTTCGTTGATGACGTAGGCCATACGGATCTCGTTCACGCCGGTGTGCGGAGTTTTGTAGAAGCTCTCGGCCGGAGTGAACATCAGGGTGTCGCCGTTGTCGTCAAACTCCTCGAGCATCCAAATCTGGAACTTCTCCGCGTCGTCGACGGGCAATGCGGCCATGACATAGAACGCGCCCTTGGGCTCGGAGTACACAACACCGGGGATCTTCTTGAGCCCCTCGACGAGCGTGTCCTTGCGCGCGCAGTATTCCTTGCGAACGGCGTCGAAGTAGTCGGGACCTACGGTGTACAGTGCTGCCGATGCGACCTGGTCGATGGTCGAGGCGCACAGGCGGCCCTGGCACCACTTCATGGCGTGGTTGTAAAGCTCCTTGTTTCTCGTTATCACGCAGCCGATGCGCGCGCCGCACGCACTGAAGCGCTTGGAGACCGAGTCGATGACGACAACATTGTCCTCGTAGCCCTCAAGCTGGAGAAGGCTCATGAGCTTCTCGCCGCCGTAGACGAACTCACGGTAGACCTCGTCGCCGATGATGAACAGATCGTGCTCTTTGGCGATATCGGCCATGAGCTTGAGCTCCTCCTCGGTGAGAATGGTGCCGGTCGGGTTGCCGGGGTTTGTGAACAGTATCGCGCGGGTGTGCTCATTGATGCAGGCCTCGATGCGTTCACGGATGGCGAACTTATAGCCCTCCTCGGGCTTGGTGGTGACGGGACGGATAGTCGCACCGGTGAGCGTTACGAAGGTGGAATAGTTGGGGTAGAAGGGTTCGGGAATGATTATCTCATCGCCCTCGTCGAGGATGCACGACAGCGCGATCTGCAGCGCCTCCGAGCCGCCGGTCGTGATGAGAACCTGCTTGTTGGTTATCGGTGCGCCGATCTTGCCGTAGTAGTCAACTATTGCGTCGAGCATCACGGGAACGCCGTCGGACGGGGCATAGGCCAAAACAGGCTGCGAGAAGCTCTTGACTGCCTCAAAATACGCCTCGGGAGTTGCGATATCGGGCTGGCCGATGTTCAGATGATATACCTTTTTGCCTTTTTTGACCGCTTCGGCCGCATAGGGCGCGAACTTTCTCATCGGGGAAAGACCGCATTTTTCGATCTTGCTTGAAAATTTCATAAGATAATCTCCCTTTTCAAAAATGTTGAATTACCATTTAATGCACGTTTTGCGAGACAAAATCGAATTTTGCCGCCATGATTGCACTGAAAATGCAACAGAACGGGTGCGATATTGCCGCCAAGCGCTTAAAATTGCGCTTGTTTTGCAGCAATATTGTATCACCGCAGCGCGGCATATTCAACAATTTCCCCGCAAAAAACATTGACAAGTTTTTTTCAGAGGCGCATTAGGATCGTACCGCTACGTTTATTGCGGTGTCCCGGTGTCGAAACTGCCGGCGAAACCTGGACAGTGTCGCTTCCCGATGCTGCCGGCGAAACCGGGGAAGTGCCGCTTCCCGGGATTTCCGGCAGCTTATTTAATTGACTGCCGGGCGGTCTTGTGTTATATAATTTATAATAAAGTAAAAAATATTTTGTGTGGAGGTGCGAAATGCCTTACAAAGCAAAAAGCAATCTTACGAAGGCCGCGATCAAAAAAAGCTTCTTAGAGCTTCTGAATGAAAAGCCCATAAATCAGATAAGCGTCCGCGACATTGCCGAGGGCTGCGGCTTCAACCGAAACACCATATATTATCACTATGACGACATTCCGTGCCTCGTCGAGGAGATAGTTATCGACACGGCCGAGAAGATAATCAGCGAATATTCGGATTATCATTCGCTCGAGGCCTGCCTTGAGAAGATGGCGGCATTTGCGCTCGAGCACAAGCGCATCGTTCTGAATATATATAACTCCTCAAACCGCAGCGTGTATGAGCTGTACCTCATGAAGGTCTGCGGCAGCGTGGTCGAAAACTACCTGCACACGGTGTTCGGAGACGTTCAGGCCGACCCCGAAAGCCGCGAGATACTTGTGCGCTTTTATAAGTGCGAATGCTTCGGACAGATAATCGACTGGCTCAACTGCGCGATGAACTATAACATCTGCGAGCAGTTTTCGAAGCTTTGCAAGCTGCGCGAGGGCTTCGTCGAGATACTTGTCGAACGCTGTCGGATCGACAAGTAAAACAGACAACTCATAATTATACATAATATACAAATCCTCCATGCCGTTTTTGCCACATTAGTGAAAAGTAAAAACGGCATATTTACATAAAAAAGGGCGCTTTGATAAAATCGATCACGGCAGATCCGAATGTAAATTAATTAGGAGGAAACTATGAAAAGTCAATAGCGAAATCTAAAAAGAGCAGGGCGAAAAATGGGCATAGCAAAGCAGAGCTGCTTATGCAGCCCACATGGAGTAGGAATGAATCAAGCTAAGTCAAACGAAACAATTTTAGTGAGCAATGTAAAGATGACACGGATCAGTTTATGAGCGGTATGTCCTAATGCACAGTAGTGAGGCTTACCTTGCACGATTTTCGAATTGTAGTATTGAGCAAACGTCTCATTATTGCGGACAACATTGTGTGAGGCATTTATCAATGCATAACGAAGCATGGAATTTCCGCGTTTGGACATTCTGGTGCTTTTCACATTAAAATTTCCGGATTGAATAACAGCGGGGTCAAGCCCAGCGTAAGCAAGAAGCTTTGCTGGTGATAAAAACCGCTGTATGTTTCCAATGCAGGAAAGGATCATTGCTCCGTTCAGATGTCCGATTCCGGGAACCGTCATAATCGGAGAATTCAGAGAATCCATTATGGCGGAAATTTCGTTCTCCACTTGCTCAAGCTGCGTAGAGAAGAGTTCGATTTGAGAAATCGCCTGCCGAATCTGTAGGGCTAACGCCGGATTGTCCGTACCAATGGAATTCCGAGCAAGTTCACGCAAACGAATGGCATCCTCCTTCGTATACTTGCCTCTGGATGCTTTGCGTAAAAGGTTTGAAAGGTAAGTCAGGTGAAGGGAACACACCTCTGCTGGTCTTGGATGCACTTTCAGAAGCGTATAGGAGACGTTGATATGGAGGCCAGCCCGGAAGAACTGATTCAACTCCGGGAAGAGTTGATCCACAAAGCTGCCAAGCTGAATTTTGCAACGGGTTCGCATGAGGACCAGATTTTGCCTTGTCTTACATAGTCCCTTCAACTTGAGAATCTGAATATCTGTTTGCTGCAATTCTGTATAGCCTTCCATCATTAGAGACTTGGCAATCACAAAAGCATCCACTTTATCCGTCTTTGTCTTACGGATAGCGGATTTTCGAATGGCGGCTGTTTGAAGAGGATTGATCATAGCAACACGGTACCCGTTCCCACAGAGAAAATAAATTAGATTTTCCCATAGTGAGCAGTGGATTCCAAGCCAATCAGCAGAGGCTGCTTTGGCAGGCTGTTCAGTTTTTCCTGCAGCAGAGCAAAACCACCAGCGCTGTTCGCAAAGGGAAATAGCGTAAGGAGCACCTCACCCTCTGACGATATGGCGGCGGCAACGTGCAAATTTTTGGCAACGTCAATGCCGAGGTGGTTCATGTACACATCACTTCTTGCGTTATTAGCGACAACTGTGTTCCACAAGAATCTATCCTCGTAGCCTTGCACGAAATAAAAGCTCTGCGGCTTATCCAACCAATCAACAATCGGGATAGAAACAGCGGCCATATACCCCCAAATAATGGTCAAGCTATAGGTTTTATTAACAGTCCACAGTGTCTACACCAATCATAACAAAAACCAGGAAAGGAACAAATAAAATGTCAGAAAAGCGTTTTGAAAAGGTCTATGCCCAGG
>CAVGIU010000019.1:0-20279 GCA_963629425.1 Oscillospiraceae bacterium | reverse complement strand
AATTGTCAAGGAGCGGTGAAGGTTCTTTCGGTTAAGCCGAAAAGTATCCCTTCACTTACTCTGAATAAGGGATGCCTTTTGTGGGGGTGTTTTCAGCAAATCTCCAAAATTTTTCCTGAGAAAAAAGCCACCTTCTCTGATGAAGAGTAGATGGCTCATAATGATCCAAGTTTTTGTTTAATGACTACATGGAAGCAAAATGGCTTTGGAGTCTGTCCGGCTTGCTAATAATACCTGATTTTATTAGCAGAGAGCAAATTAGCAAAACGCACCGTATTAGCAAACGGGCTGAAAAGCGAATGAAAATACCGCCAGCAATGCGGTGCGTATTAGCAAAATGCCAGCCGTGGAAGTTTCAAAAAAGTGATTAGTCTTGACCACGAAGTTCAAAGCCTGCAATTAGCAATTAGCAAATCGGCAAGCACAGCGGAAAATAAGGAAAGCCGAAACCCCTTGAAAACAAAGGCTTTCGGCTTTGATCCTGGCACCCCCGGCGAGACTCGAACTCACTACCTTGCGCTTAGGAGGCGCACGCTCTATCCAGGTGAGCTACGGAGGCATAACAGGGTTATTTTAACCTATACGCAGCAAATTGTCAACACCGGCAGGACATATGAGCTTTCTGAACTTTTTGTTACGTTGGAGCTGTATCTATTGACTTTGCGAGCAAAAAGGCCGATAATTAATCTATTATACATCTAATATAGGAGAAGTGCTTAATGCTCAAACTAAAAGGCATAACAAAGGACTATGCGGTCGGCGATGAGACGGTGCACGCGCTCAAGGGCATTGACCTTGAGTTCAGGAAAAGCGAGTTTGTCGCCGTACTCGGCCACTCCGGCTGCGGCAAGACGACGCTGCTGAACATCATAGGCGGTCTCGACCAGTACACCAGCGGCGACCTTATAATAAACGGCCGCTCGACAAAGGAGTACACCGACCGCGACTGGGACACCTATAGGAACCACTCCATCGGCTTTGTTTTTCAATCGTATAACCTCATCCCGCACCAAACGGTGCTCGCAAATGTTGAGCTCGCCCTCACCCTCTCGGGCGTGAGCAAGGCAGAGAGGCGTGAAAGAGCGGTAAAGGCGCTCGAGCAGGTCGGTCTCGGCGATCAGCTCGGCAAAAAGCCGAATCAAATGTCCGGAGGCCAGATGCAGCGCGTCGCGATAGCGCGTGCTTTGGTAAACGACCCTGATATACTGCTGGCCGACGAACCGACCGGCGCGCTCGACTCGGAAACGAGCGTGCAGATCATGGAGATACTCAAGGATATATCCAAAAATAAGCTCATCATAATGGTCACACACAACCCCGAGCTTGCCGACAGCTACGCCTCGCGCATTATAAGGCTCAAGGATGGCCTAATAACCGGCGACACAATGCCGTATTCAGCGCTTGACGACGAGGTTTCTGAGACTGTACAGCGCAAGACTGCAATGAGCTATGTAACCGCGCTGTCACTGTCGCTCAATAACCTCATGACAAAAAAAGGCCGCACAATTCTTACCGCTTTTGCCGGCAGCATCGGCATTATCGGCATCGCGCTCATTCTTTCGATCTCAACCGGTGTCAATAACTACATTGACCGCGTTCAGGAGGACACGCTGTCCTCCTACCCGATATCCATTCAGGCGGAATCGGTCGACATGTCCTCGCTCATGACGACGCTCATGGGCATAAACGCCGACGACGCGGCAAACAAGCACGATAAGGACGCTGTGTACGGCAACACCATCATGTACGAAATGATGAACGCCATGACCAGCACCGAGATACAGGAAAACAACGTCACAAAGCTCAAGACCTTCCTCGACGAGCAGATGAGCACCGACTCAAAGCTCAGCCGGAACGCGACGAATATACAGTATACATATAATCTGCCGATGAATCTGTACACCAAGGATGCCGACGGCAAGATCGTAAAATCCGATGTGATGAGCCTAATGAGCAAGATGCGCGCAGGAGTAATCGGCGAGGACGCAGAGCAGTCAGTCAGCCAGTCGATGGACGACATGTTCTCATCCTCCGGCATGAGCAGCACGCAGAGTCAGTTTGTCGTGTGGCAGGAGATGCTGCCCGGAGACGACGGACTTATAAGCCCGATGCTGCAGGGGCAATACGACGTGCTCTACGGCAGCTGGCCGAAAAATTACGACGAGGTCGTGCTCATAGTCGACGAGAACAACGAGGTCTCGGACATGGTACTGTATGCGCTGGGACTTAAATCCTCGAGCGAAATGCTCTCTGCCATGACCGGCTACATGAACGGCGAAGAAATTGACACAACAAAGCTTGAAAGCTGGAGCTACGCCGATGTCTGCAAGAAGACCTTCAGTCTCATTCTTCCTGCCGACTGCTGGCAGAAGGATTCCGAGACAGGCGAATATAAGGATATCAGCAGCGACGAGCTCGGCCTTAAAACACTGTACTCAAACGGCATACAACTCAAGATAGTCGGCGTTGTGCGTCAAAGCGCGGACGCAGTTACAGGTATGATGAACGGCGCCATCGGATACACGAATGCGCTGACAAAATACGTCGTCGAGCAGACAGCTCAGAAGCCTCTCGTCAAGCAGCAGCTTGAGGACTCGACTCACGATATTTTCACCGGTCTGCCGTTTAAGGAGACCGATAAAGTTCTCTCCTCGGATGAGATAAAAAAAGCCGTACAGGACTACTGCGCAGGCATAGATCAGGCAAAGAAGGCTGAGCTTTACATCGGCTACATGTCGCTTGCACCTGACTCGTACGTAAGCTCCATGATAGATGAGCAGCTCAGCGGCGTTTCGCGAGAGGATATCGAAAAGCAGGTCGTTGAAAACTACCCCGAGTACGCTGAAATGCTCAGCGCCATGGATGATGACACTCTGATGAGCTACATGCGCGAGATGATGACTGAGCAGATCAAGGAAACATACGCCAGTGAGGTTAAAAAGCAGATGAGCCAGCTTTCGACTGCTTCCCTGGCTGAGGCTTTTGACAATTGCTATCTCACCGATGCGGGCTATAAGCTTATTTACGACGAGCTCATGCCGGAGACTTTCTCGAGCTCAAGCTATGATAAAAACCTGCGCACGCTCGGCTATGTCGACCTCGACTCCCCCTCCGGCGTGAACATATATGTCTCGACATTCGCGGCAAAGGATGCCGTCGCAGAGGTCATCGAGGATTATAACGCAACTGTCGATCCTGAGGATCAGATAAGCTACACCGATTACGTCGCGCTCATTATGAGCTCCGTTACAACGATTATCGACGTTATATCCTATGTTCTTATCGCATTCGTTGCGATAAGTCTCGTCGTTTCGAGCATAATGATAGGCATCATAACCTATATAAGCGTACTTGAGCGCACAAAGGAGATAGGTATTCTGCGAGCCATCGGCGCATCGAAAAAGGATATCTCCAGTGTATTTAACGCCGAGACCGTCATTGTCGGCTTCGGAGCCGGGCTTATCGGCATACTGGCAACGATACTGCTGTGCATCCCGATAAATGCCGTTGTCCATCACCTGACGGGCATCTACTCCATTAATGCCGTGCTGCCGCCTATGGCTGCCATAGCGCTTATCGCCATCAGTATGCTTCTGACGGTCATCGCTGGTCTCATTCCTTCGCGCGTCGCGGCAAATAAGGACCCCGTCGTCGCACTGCGTACAGAATAAAAGATAAAAGCACGTTTCACTTAAAACGTGCTTTTTCCATATCAAAAAGCCACACCGAGAGGTGTGGCTTTAATTTTACTTATGAAGCAAAGTATACGCCTTTTCGCGGGCGAGGGCGCGCTGAAGGGAGAGTTCTGCGCGCTTCATATCCGTGTCGGCGGCATGGCTCTCTATGCGCTGACGCGCTCTGCGCTCGGACGCCTGAGCACGCGCAAGGTCAATGCTCTCAGCCTTTTCCGCCGTGCGGGCGAGCAGAATGACTTCGTTATCCGCAATGCTCAGCACCCCGCCGCTTATCGCGGCAAAGTTGTCCGCACCTTCAGAAACATATTTAACAACGCCCTCCTTGAGTGCGCCTATCATCGGTGCGTGATCGGCCAATACGCCGACATCGCCGTCTGTGAGCGGAATGAGCGCATAGCTTGCCATTGAGTCGGACACTACGCCGTCAGCCGTTGCGATCTGAAAATGGATCTTATCTGCCATGGCTCTTTACCTGAACTGGTCGCGCTTTGCGAGCACTTCGTCTATCGTTCCGCACATAAGGAACGCCTGCTCAGGAAGATCGTCGCAGTCGCCGCCCAGTATCGCCTGGAAACCGCGGATGGTGTCCTCCATTTTTACATACGCGCCCTTGACACCGGTGAAGTTCTCCGCAACGTGGAACGGCTGCGAGAGGAAGCGCTGGATTCTTCTTGCGCGGTTGACCGTTGCCTTATCCTCAACACCCAGTTCATCCATACCGAGAACCGCTATGATGTCCTGCAGTTCCTTATACTTCTGAAGCACTGCCTGCACCGCACGTGCCGTCTCGTAATGTTCCTTGCCGAGGATGTTCGGGTCGAGTATTCTCGAGGTCGACTCCAGAGGATCGACCGCCGGGTAGATACCGAGCTCGGATATGCTTCGCGACAGAACGGTAGTCGCGTCAAGGTGAGCAAATGCCGTTGCCGGAGCCGGGTCTGTAAGGTCATCAGCAGGAACGTAGATCGCCTGAACCGAGGTGACAGAACCGTTACGCGTGGAGGTTATGCGCTCCTGCAGAGCACCCATCTCGGTCGCCAGCGTCGGCTGATAGCCGACGGCAGAGGGCATACGTCCCAGCAGTGCGGACACTTCGGAGCCCGCCTGTGTGAATCTGAATATGTTGTCGATAAACAGCAGAACGTCCTGACCGGACTCGTCGCGGAAGTTCTCAGCTATCGTAAGACCCGACAGGGGAACGCGCAGACGCGCTCCGGGCGGCTCATTCATCTGGCCGAATACGAGCGCCGTCTTGTTTATAACGCCGGACTCGGTCATCTCGTGCCAAAGGTCGTTGCCCTCACGGCTGCGTTCGCCGACACCGGCGAATACGGAGTAGCCGCCGTGCTCGTATGCGACGTTGCGGATAAGCTCCATTATAAGAACCGTCTTGCCGACACCTGCGCCGCCGAACAGACCTATCTTGCCGCCCTTTGCGTAGGGCGCGAGCAGGTCGACGACCTTGATGCCTGTCTCAAGTATCTCGGTCGAGGGGGCGATATCCGTGAATGCGGGAGCCTCCCTGTGTATGGGCATATACTCCTCGGCGTTTACCGGACCCTGCTCATCTATGGGGTCGCCGACGACATTGAACATACGACCCAACGTTGCTTCGCCGACAGGCATTTTGATCGGAGCGCCGGTATCTACCGCCGCACAGCCGCGTGAAAGTCCGTCGGTCGAAAACAGAGATACACATCTTACGCTGTTGTCGCCGATGTGCTGGACGACCTCCATAACTATCTTGCGGTCGGCGAGCTTTACCTCGATCGCGTTATAGATATCCGGCATTTTGCCAGAGGGAAACTGGACATCGACAACAGGTCCTATGACCTTTCGGATTATTCCGTTTTCCATTAATTTACCTCCTGAAATTGAGGGTTTAAGCAATTATTATTTTTTCTTTTTAAGCGCCGCCGCGCCGCCGACGATCTCGGTGATCTCGGTCGTAATGGCAGCCTGACGGGCGCGGTTGAGCTTGAGGTCGAGCTCTGCGATGAGGCTCTTGGTGCTGTCGGACGCCGCAGTCATTGCCGTCATGCGCGCCGAGTGCTCGCCGCACTTTGTGTCAAGCAAAACGCTCATCATCTTGTTATTGAGATAAAGCTGCATGACACTCTCAAGAACGCTGTTAGGGTCCGGCTCAAAGATAAATATCCTGCCCGAGCCCTTCTTCTCGCTCTTTTTCGGCACCGCAGGAAGATACTGAACGTCCGTCGGATCCTGACGCAGAGCCGTTACGTAGTGCTGATAGATAAGATGTATCTCATCATACTCACCGCTTGTGTAAAGCTCCTTGAGATAATCCGCTACCTCCAGCGCCTCGTCTATATTCGGCGTGTCGCTCAGCTCGGAAAATGTCTTTATGACCTTGAGTTTACTGTTTGCCAGCACGTCCTTGCCCCATCTGCCGCAGACGACAAGGCCGTAGTCCTTGCCCGACTGCTTTATTACGGAGTTTGCGTAATGCAGTATCGCACTGTTGTACGCTCCGCACAGGCCGCGGTTGCCTACGAACAGGACATAGCAAACCTTCTTCACCTCTTTATGAGGCGTGATGAAGCGGTTTTCAAGACTTGCCGTGCTCGATGACAGCAGGGTGTCCATGACCTCCTGGCTCTTTTCCGAGAAGGGGCGCATGGCCTGCATACCGCTCTGCGTCCTGCGAAGCTTTGACACTGCGACCATCTTCATGGCCTTGGTTATCTGCTCGGTACTCTTCACGCTCTTTATTCGCGTGCGTATCGCTCGCATATTAGCCATTTATGCCCCTCCCTTCTTCGTTTCTCAGAAAGTCTTCTTGAAGTTTACAATACATTCTTTAAGCTTTGCCTGCTGATCCGCACTCAGCTTCTTGCCGCTGAGCACTTCATCCTGGAATTCAGGATAGCTGCGGTTTACATAATCTATGAGCTCAGACTCGAAGCGTGCGATATCCGAAAGCTCCAAATCGTCTGCGTAGCCCTCGGAGACCGCGAAGATAGCGATTACCTGATCGGCTGCGCTCATGGGAGCGTACTGACCCTGCTTGAGGACTTCGGTCATGCGTGCGCCGCGATGCAACGTATCGCGAGTGGACTTATCCAGATCCGAGCCGAACTGTGCAAACGAAGCAAGCTCGCGGTACTGAGCAAGATCGACACGCAGACGGCCTGCGACCTGCTTCATTGCGCCGAGCTGAGCTGCGCCGCCGACACGGGATACCGACAGGCCGACGTTTATCGCCGGACGTACGCCCGAGTGGAACAGATCGCTTTCGAGGAAGATCTGTCCGTCGGTGATGGAAATTACGTTTGTCGGGATATATGCCGATATATCTCCCGCCTGTGTCTCTATAATCGGCAGTGCGGTCATGCTGCCGCCGCCGGACTCTTCATTGAGGCGCGCTGCACGCTCAAGAAGTCTCGAGTGCAGGTAGAAAACGTCGCCGGGGTATGCTTCGCGTCCGGGCGGTCTCTGAAGCAGCAGGGAAAGCTCGCGGTAAGCGGTGGCCTGTTTGCTCAGGTCGTCGTATATTACGAGAACATCTCTGCCCTTGTACATGAAGTATTCGCCCATAGCCGCGCCCGCATAGGGAGCAATGTACAGCATGGGAGCAGGCTCGGAGGCCGTTGCGGAGACGACGATGGTATAGTCCATCGCGCCGAAGCTGCGCAGCTTATCCACAACGCTCGCAACGGTCGATTCCTTTTGGCCGATAGCGACGTAGATGCAGATAACGTCCTTGCCCTTCTGGTTGATGATAGCATCGAGAGCTATTGCGGTCTTACCCGTCTGGCGGTCACCGATGATGAGCTCACGCTGGCCGCGGCCGATGGGAACGAGCGCGTCGATAGCCTTCAGGCCGGTCTGCATGGGCACGGAAACGGGCTGCCTTGCAAGCACGCTCGGAGCCGGGCTCTCGACCGGGCGGAAAGAGTCTGTTTTGATGGGGCCTTTGCCGTCGATGGGGCTGCCCATTGCGTCGACCACGCGGCCGATAAGGGCATCGCCCACGGGCACCTCAACGATACGGCCGGTGCGGCGGACGCTGTCGCCCTCCTGCAGATGGCCGAAGGGTCCGAGCAGGACAACGCCGACATTGTTCTTGTCCAGATCCTGTACCATGCCCTTGAGTCCGCCGGGGAACTCGAGCATCTCGCCCGCCATAACGTCTGCAAGGCCGGATACGCGGCAGATACCGTCGCCGAGAGTGAGTACCTCTCCGGTCTGGTATACGTCTATATCGCCGTTTACCTTTTCAAGCTGCTGCTTGATGCCGTCGGCTATAGATCTCATCTGACTGTCGCTCTGACGGGTGTTGTCTTCAACATCCTGACTGAGCCTGTCGAGCGTATGGGCAAGAGTGCCGTCGTACACGGTATCGCCCACCTGCATACGCACGCCGCCTATCACGTCCGTATCGACCTCGTTATGGCATGAGATAAAGGTCTCGCATATGATCTGCGTGAGCTTTTTCATTTCGTCATCGCTCAGCGGCTGCGCGCTCTTTATTGAAATGTCAAGTTTTTTAAGTTCGTTCATGTTCAAAATGTCACTCGGCATTGCCGATACCAATTCTTTAATTTGTTCTATAAACTTATCGTTCAGCGCCTGCTTGGAGTTCTCAAAGCTGCCGCTGCGCAGTACCTCGGCCGTTATCTCTGCCACGCGGCGAACTGCGTCCGACGATACCCTGTCGCGCATCTGAGCCATGAGCTGCTCTTCGCTTTTTCCGGCGTTTGCGATGAGGTTTTTCGCTTCCTCCTCGCCGGAGGCAGCTATCGCCTCGCCGCTTATTTCGGCCTGCCGCTCGGCATCCTGCATAAGCTCCGCCTTGCGCTGCTCATTCTCGGCCTTTGCGCGCTCCATATCCTGATTCAGACTTTCGGCCTTCTGCCTTGCGCTCTCAGCCTCACTCAGCTCATCGCCGAGCTTTTTCCGTCTGCCGCCGAACATATTTTTGATTATGTTCCGCGCAAAATACCATAGGCCGGCGAACAGTATGATGAAGTTTATTATCTTGTAAATAATGTCCACCTGTGTACTATTCCCTCCCTTCCCGGAGTCCTGTTATTTGGTGAAGCGAGATCATCCCTCGGATTTGTTCATGCAGCTTTTGATGAGCTCCTCGTCACGCGAAGCCTCATCGCTGCCCAAGAGCTTCTTTGACAGTATGCCTACAAGCTCCGTCATACTGCCGTCTATCTCACTTTGAGCCATGGTCTCATTATTCTTTACATTTTCCCGTGCCTGCTTGAAGATCGTCTCAGCCTCGGCGTGAGCCTTTTCAAGTTTCTCGCTTCTGACCTTTTCGGCCTCGCTGCGGGCCTCGCTTATGACAGCGCGCGCCTCCTGACCCTTTTCGGTGAGCTCGGCTGAAAGCTGCCTTGAGTTTTCCTCAAGTGCCTGCTCCGCCTTTTTGCCCTCCTCGAGTCCCGCGTCTATACGCGCCTGACGCTCGTCCATGAAGCTGAGTATTGGGGTGTAAAGAAACTTTTTTAACAGGAACATCAGCAGGAAGAAATTTATAACAGTCCAGATGAATTCAGGGACACATATCTGCAATCCCACAAGCTCCAAGACCATTTGGGCTTCCTCCCTTCATTTTATCCTTCAAGCTTTGTTAACCCATCTTGCCGATAAGGATAAACGAAATAAGAAGTCCATAGATCGTAAGCGCTTCCATAATGCCCATTGCCAGGAACATGAATGTGCGCAGCTTGCCTGCCATCTCCGGCTGACGTGCGATAGATTCGATTGTTTTTGCCGCGGCCAAACCCTGACCGATACCGACACCGATAGTGCTCAGGCCGACCGCAAGTGCCGCACCTATAGCTATAAGTCCTTGTGCTAAGGTCATGTTGTTTCCTCCTAAGTATATAACAATTTACTTTTTACTGTTTTATGCTGCGTTCTTTGCCTTTTTGGTTTTTTTCTTCTTCGGCTCCTTGGGCTCGGGAAGCTCGGTCGCTTCGTCAACGTACACTGCGAGCAGCATCGTGAATACCATTGCCTGAATGAAGCAGAACAGCAGGCTGAGCACCTGCATTACGAGCGGCAACAGTATCGGGAACATGCCGAACAGCGTTTCAGTTACCTGCTCCTCGCCGTAGATATTGCCGTAAAGACGAAGCGCCAGCGATATGGGACGAGTGAACTGCTCGAGTATAGTTATGGGCAGGATGATCGTTACGAAGGATTTTAGGTATCCCAAAAAGCCCTGCGTTTTGAAGCCGATCGTATGCACCGTGAAGAAGGCTATGACCGCCAGCGCCGCCGTTACCGCCAGCACCGAGGTCGGCACCGTGAATGCCTCACCCGCTCCGGGCAACAGTCCCGAATAGTTGCATACTATTATAAATATGAACAGCGTTGCAAATATAGGGAAATACTTCCGGCATTTTTCCCGTCCGAGAACGCCCTCGAACAGGTCTATAAGCCCATTTACCGCCCATTCTGCGACATTTTGCAGCGGGCCGGGCACATCCTTGAGCTTCCGTGTCGCCAACACTGAGAACAGAACAATCAGCGCCATAATGACCCACATGGTGTACACCGTTTTGGTCGGAGCAAACAGCTGTGTTATTATATCCGTCATTTCTTTTCACCTCCGTCCGCCGTTTCTTTGGTCTGCGGCTGAGTTTTGTTTATCATGAGTTTTAAAAACGCTATCCCTCCGAGCGACAGTCCCAGGGCTACAGCCACGAGCATGATAGTCATCGGGAGCGAGAAAGCCTTGCTCACAAAATAGGTTATGCTCAGAGCCGCGACATTCAATATCATTCTGAGCGTATTTACGCCCATCACTCCGAGAACAGTGTCGGCATTTATATGTGCTTTTGTTATGCGCATATTTATGTATGCGATTATCAGTCCGAAGGCTGCTGCTCCGAGTGCAGACAGAATATTACAGTAACTCATAAGCATTCACCATATTTACAGTGAGTAAAACAATATTATTATTTAACACCAAATTAACGCGAAATGCAACGGAAATTTTCGCTTTTTTTAACAATTTCGATGAATTGCACAATTTTTGCATCCAAAAAGCTTGTTCGTTTTGCTTAGTTAATTTGCTATCATTCTTTTCTTTCTACTCTTCCTTTTTGTTGAAACACTTGTCGGATTTTTGTTTGTATGTTATCATAAATTCAGCATCAAGGAGGAAATATCATGGAAACTTTGATAAGCATCGGGATAGTGCTCGCAGTTGCGGCAACGGTTTTTATCTGCGTAAGGGTATTGCCGAGGAAATATGACGGCAAGTTCGGGAATAAATTTTTGCAGTTCCTGCACGATTTTTTCAACTTCAAAACCTTTTACATCGAAGCTCTGACCAAGTTCATTTTCGTTCTGCTGACATGCCTGTGTATATTCGTCGGATTCCTGCTCATGTTCGGTAAGCTCGAATATTACGGCTACTTCGGCACGACGTTCACGCAGAGCACCTTCCTGTACGGACTGGGTATCATGCTGCTCGGTCCGCTCGTACTGCGAGTGATATACGAATTCGTAATGATGGCGATACTGCTTGTGCAGAACGTTATCGGCATAAACCGCAAGCTGAAGGCTCCAACGTCCGCACCGATCCCTCCTGCTCCCGAGACCGTTGAGAGCGAAACGGAAGAATAAATGCAACACACCCCACCTGACGGTGGGGTGAATTTTTTACGCTATATTCAGTCCGAGGAGTGATATGAGCAGCGGGATCGTGAACATCGAAAGCACCGTACCGACAAAGATCGCTTCCGAAGCTTCCACTCCGTCACGCCCGTAGTCCATGCCGAGTATCGCGCACACAACTGCCGGCGGGCAGGCCGCGATAATAACAATGGAGCCGAGCATGACGATATCCGTTATGAAAAATTGCAGTACAAACCACACCGCTATCGGCGCAATTAGAAGGCGCATGAAATTCATGCCGTAAATGCGCGGATGGATGAACGCTTCCTTTATCGAAACATTGCCGAGAGAAAGACCTATGCACATCATCGAAAGCGGGATGCAGGCATCGGAAAGCATATCAGCAGCATCCTCGACTATCTGCGGCATTGGGATCTCAAACATGAAAATTATCGTCGCAACGACGGTCGCGATGATCGGAACATTTATCATGCTCTTGATATTTATCTTTTCCTTCCTATCACTGCCGCGCTGAAGGAACATCACGCCGACCGTGTACAGCAATATATTGAATGGTATATTGCCGAGTGACGCGAAGAATATGGCATTTTCGCCGTAGACCGCGGCAATGATCGGCACGCCCATGAAGCCGAGGTTTGAAAAGCTCGTCACGAGGCGGTAAATGCCTTTATCGCCGTCCTTTATACGCATCGCGGCAGGTGTTATATAGCCGACGGCAAGGCAGATAAGCTGCATAACGGCGAGCATGCCTATGCCGAATAGCATATCGCCCTTGGTCATATCGAGATCTTTATTTATGACAGACGAGAGTATCATGCCTGCCAGAAACACATTCATGACCATTTTGCTCAGGCCCTTGTTGAACTCCGGCCCTACGAGCTTGATTTTTGCGCATATGTAGCCGAGCGCCAGGATGATGACAAGCAGCGCCATTTTTTCAAATATAACAAGCATTTTTCGCTATTCCTCAAATTAAAAACTGATCATGAGCTTCGCTATTTCAAAGTAAATGAGCAGCGAGACGGCATCGGTGATAGTGGATATAAGCGGAGTCGCCATGACCGCCGGGTCTACTCCGAGCTTTTCGGCGGCCTCGGGCAGAACGCTGCCGACGACCTTTGCGAAGGTGACTATCAGAACTATTGAAAGGCTTACGACCGCCGCAACCGTCAGCGTAACTCCGTCATTGCCGAGCAGCAGCCTGTCCACCAGAAGCATTTTCACAAAGTTTACCGCCGCAAGCGTCAGACCGCAGAGCACACCGACCCTGAACTCTTTCCACACAACGCGGCCAACATCCTCGGGCTCCGTGTCGCCGAGAGAAATGCTTCGGATGACGGCCGTCGATGCCTGCGAGCCGGAGTTTCCGCCCGTGCCCATCAGCATCGGGATAAAGCCTATAAGCACGGCCTGAACCGCAAGCGCATCCTCAAAGGAATTGATTATCATGCTTGTAAACGTCGCCGAGAGCATGAGGAACATCAGCCACGGGACACGGCGCTTCCACATATCCCAGGCGCTCGTCCTCGAATACGGCTTGTCCGAAGGCGTCATTGCGGCCATGATTTCGAAGTCCTCTGTGGCCTCGGCTTCCATGACGTCGATGACATCGTCGACGGTGACGATGCCTACAAGACGGCCTTCCTTATCGACGACGGGCAGCGCCATGAGGTCGTAGTCGGAGATCTTCTCCGCCGCCTCCTCCTGGTCATCGTGCGTCATACAAAATACGATATTCGTATCCATGATGTCCTCAATGACCGTTTCATCGTCGGAAAGCAGCAGGTCCTTAACCGACAGAACGCCCTCGAGCTTACGATCGGCAGAGGTGACAAAGCAGGTATAGATAGTCTCCTTATCCTCACCAATCCTGCGTATGCGCGCAATGGATTCACGCACGTTCATATATTTTTTGAGATCCACGAACTCGGCGGTCATTATGCTTCCTGCCGAGTTTTCGGGGTAGTTGAGATACTGATTTATAAGTCGGCGCGTCTCGGGCGTCGCCGTGCGCATGACACGCTTTACGACGTTCGCCGGAAGCTCCTCCATCATGTCGACAGCATCGTCGACATACAGCTCTTCGATAATCGCCGACAGCTCGGAGTCTGTAATGGAGTTAATTATCTGCTCCTGCTCTGGCGAGTCGAAATTTGCAAAAACGTCAGCCGCCATCTGCTTGGAAAGAAGCCTGAACACCATCGGCATACGGTTATCGCCGATCTCGGACAGAAACTCCGCCACGTCGAACTCATTCATGTCCTCAAGACGGAGCTGGAGCTCCTTCATTCGTCTTTCATCGAGAAGCTGCATGAGCTCGTCGGCCTGCTTGTCGCGCAGGGTCTCAAAGTCCATATTCTCCATGTTATCCATAGTGCGGCCTCCTTTCGTGGATAATCCTTTTTATCTTACTTACCGAGATACTCGGCCTGCTCCCTGCTGAGCGTATCGATACCTACGCCCATGGCATCGAGCTTACATCTTGCTACCTCATAATCTATCTCACGCGGAACGGAAACAACATCGGCAGCGAGCTTGCCGCGGTTATCGGCAAGGTATTTTGCCGATAATGCCTGAATTGCAAAGCTCATATCCATTATCTCTGCAGGGTGACCATCTGCTGCGGCGAGGTTAACGAGCCTGCCCTCGGCAATGGTGAACAGCGTTTTTCCGTCAGGCATGACATACCCCTGTATATTATGGCGCGCTTCGTACTTTTTAACGGCCATCTTCTCGAGTGCTTCCATGTCGACCTCAACATTGAAGTGACCGGCATTGCTGAGTATGGCTCCGTCCTTCATAAGGGGGAAGTGCTCGGCTGTTATGATGTCTCTGCCGCCGGTGACGGTGCAGAAAATATCGCCTATCTTCGCGGCTTCGGCCATGGGCATGACCTCATAACCGTCCATAACAGCCTCGAGCGCGCGGATGGGGTCTGTTTCGGTCACGATGACCTTCGCGCCCAGTCCCTTCGCTCTGAGAGAAACGCCCTTGCCGCACCAGCCGTAGCCGGATATGACGACATATTTGCCGGCAATGATGAGGTTAGTCGTGCGGCAAATACCATCCCACACACTCTGACCCGTGCCGTAGCGGTTATCGAACATATGCTTACAGTCGGCATCGTTTACCATGACCATCGGGAAGCGCAGAGCTCCGGCCGCAGACATTATGCGCAGACGGTTTATACCCGTCGTAGTCTCCTCACAGCCGCCGATAACGCCGGGAATGAGATTGGAAAACTCCTCGTGCATGAGGTGTACGAGGTCGCCGCCGTCATCAATGATGATGTTAGGTCCGATCTTCAACACCTCGCGCAGGCAATCTTCATACTTCTGCTCGGTGCAGCCGTACTCGGCGAAAACGTTCATGCCGCCGGCAGCCAAAGCCGCCGCGACGTCATCCTGTGTGGAGAGCGGATTCGAGCCCGTAACGTACATCTCCGCTCCGCCGAGCTCCATAACGCGGCACAGATACGCGGTCTTTGCCTCAAGATGGACAGACAGCGCGACCTTAAGGCCCTTAAATGGCTTTTCATCTGCAAAACGGCGGCCGATACCGCGCAGCACGGGCATGTTGCGCTCGACCCAGTTTATTTTCATCTCGCCCGAAGGCGCGAGGCTTATATCTTTAATAATGCTCATAAATTGACCTCCTTTTTCACAAAACAATTTATTTTAACACTATAATTTAATATCCGCAAGTGTTGAAAGACCATGTTTCACATGATATAATTTATGCAATTACAGTCGAATGACTGTACACTCACTGAAAATCACGTTTTTGAAAGGAATAAATACTATGGGACTCATAAAAGCCGGCGTCGGAGCGCTCGGCGGAACGATGGCCGACCAGTGGAAGGAATTTTTCTACTGCGACGCGATTGATAAGGACACTCTCGTCGTTAAGGGTGCAAAGCGTATCACCTCGCGCTCGTCCAATACCAAGGGAAACGATAACATCATTTCAAACGGCTCGGGCATTGCCGTTGCCGACGGTCAGTGCATGATAATCGTCGAGCAGGGCAAGGTCGTCGAGGTCTGCGCCGAGCCCGGCGAGTTTACCTACGATACCTCCACAGAGCCGAGCATCTTCGCAGGCTCCCTCGGCAAGGCGATACTCGACACCTTCAAAACCATCGGTAAGCGCTTTGCCTATGGCGGCGACACCGGCAAGGATCAGCGCGTTTACTACTTCAACACCAAGGAGATAGTCGACAACAAGTTCGGTACGGCCACCCCCATTCCCTTCCGCGTTGTCGACAGCCGCATCGGCCTCGACCTCGACACGGGCATAAGATGCAACGGCGTATATTCCTATAAGATAACAAATCCCCTGCTGTTTTACACCAATGTCTGCGGCAATGTCGAGCAGGACTATGAGCGCTCGGAGATAGACTCGCAGCTCAAGACCGAGTTTATAAGCGCGCTTCAGCCTGCGTTTTCCAAGCTCTCCGATATGGAGATGCGCCCGAATCAGATTCCTGCGCACACAATGGAGCTGTGCGACCTTATGAACGAAACACTCACACGTAAATGGTCGGAGGCGCGCGGCATAAGCGTTGTTTCGATCGCGATGAACCCCGTCAGCATCCCCGACGAGGACGCTGAGTCCATAAAGGAGCTTCAGCGCGCGGCGGCGCTTTCAAATCCCGGTCTTGCGGCGGGTGCCCTCACCGGTGCGCAGGCCGAAGCGATGCGCACCGCAGCCGGAAACACCGGCGGCGCGATGGCGGGCTTCATGGGCATGGGCATGGCTGCAAACGCAGGCGGCGTAAACGCTCAGGCACTGTACGGCATGGCGGCCGAGCAGAAGGCTGCCGCTCCGCAGCCGAGCGCAAACACATGGGTCTGCTCCTGCGGAGCAACGGCAACGGGCAAATTCTGCCCCGAATGCGGAAGCCCCCGCCCCGTTGCAAATGCCGCCGGCTGGACCTGCTCCTGCGGCACGGTGAACAAGGGTAAGTTCTGCTCCGAATGCGGAAAGCAGAAACCTGCCGGCGTTCCCAAGTACAAGTGCGATAAGTGTGGCTGGGAACCCGAGGATCCCGCACATCCGCCCAAGTTCTGTCCCGAGTGCGGCGATCCGTTCACCGACTCTGATCTTGTATGACGGCCATGGAAACTGAAAGCTTACTTCAATACAAATGTCCCTGCTGCGGCGGATTTATCTCCTACGATATCCGCTCGAGCAAGCTCAAGTGTCCCTACTGCGACACCGAGTTTGACCTTGAAACTCTCAAAAGCTACGATGAGGGGCTTAAAAACGACAAGGCAGATGACATGAACTGGGCATCTGAGGACGACAAGGAGCATTTTGATGACGATGCCGGCGGTATGGGTGTTTACGTCTGTCAAACCTGCGGCGGCGAGATAATCGCCGACGAGACTACATCGGCAACGAGCTGTCCATTCTGCGGCAACCCGGTCATCTTCAAGTCCAGGCTCGCTGGCGAGTTAAAGCCGGACTATATCATTCCCTTTAAGCTCGACAAAAAGGCCGCAAAGGAAGCGCTCAAAAAGCATATTAGCGGCAAAAAGCTGCTGCCCAAGGTCTTCAAAAGCGAAAACCACATCGACGAGATCAAGGGCGTATACGTTCCGTTTTGGCTTTTTGACACGGATGCAGACGCCGAGGGCAGATACCGCGCGACGAAAACGCGCTTTTGGTCGGACGGAGATTATGACTACACCGAAACAAGCCACTTCAGCCTGCTGCGCAGCGGCAGCATGGGCTTCGACCACATTCCGGTCGACGGCTCGCGGAAAATGCCGGATGACCTCATGGAATCGCTCGAGCCCTTTGACTTCAGCGAGGCGGTGGATTTTCAGACCGCCTATCTTTCCGGCTATCTTGCCGACAAATACGACGTATCGGCAGACGAGTGCAACGAAAGAGCAAACGAGCGCGTAAAGCGCAGCTCGGATATTGCCCTGCGCAGCACTGTGGTCGGCTATGACTCCGTCGTTCCCGAGAATATTTCCGTGCAGTTTTCCGACGGCAAAAAGCATTATGCTCTCTACCCCGTGTGGCTTCTCAACACCACTTGGAACGGTAATAAATACACCTTTGCCATGAACGGTCAGACCGGCAAATTCGTCGGAGATCTGCCGGTCGACAAGGGCGCTTACCGGAAGTACTTCGGCGGCATCTTCGCCGCGGGCTCGATCATAGCCTACGCTATCGAGCTTCTGCTGTTTCATTGAGGAGGCACGGCATGAACAAGAAATTTTTATCCATTTTTCTCGCGCTCATCCTCTGCTTTGCGCTCATCCCGTCAGTTTTGGCCGACAGCTCCAAAAGCGTAATTTACGATCAGGAAAACCTGTTCGACGACGCTGACACGGACACACTCAATGCAAAGCTTGCCGAGCTGTGCAATACATACAATGTCGACGTTGCCATAGTCACCGCGCCGTCACTCGACGGCAAAACCGCGCAGGAATATGCCGATGATTTCTATGACGAAAACGGCATCGGTCAGGGCGATAGTAAGGGCGGCATACTGTTTATGATAAGCTCTGCCGAGCGCAAGTGGGCAATATCCACCGCCGGCTACGGCATTTATGCCTTCACGGACGACGATTTGGAATATATTTCGGATAACTTCCTGCCTTACCTCTCCGACGGCGACTGGTACAGCGCGTGCACGAGTTTTATCCTTGACTGCGGCCCCTGCCTCGTTGCAGCGGAGGATGACGATCAGTCGTATGACCCCAATGATTTCGATAACGACTATGATGATGATTATCAGCCCATCACGTCAAGCAGCTACTTCAGCGTCGCCTGGCTCGGCATGGCGCTCATCGTCGGACTTATCTCGGCATTCATCGGCATGAGAGTCATGAAAAGCGGCATGAAGTCCGTTTCAATGCGCGAATCGGCAGCCGACTATCTGCGTGCTGGCAGCTTCAAACCCGGCAGGCAGCAGGATCTTTTCCTGTACCACACTGTCACAATGACCGCACGTCCGAAAAACGATGATAACGACGGCGGCGGTCACCACGGCGGCTTCGGCTCTGGCGGTAGCTTCAGCAGCACACATACTTCCGGCGGCGGCGTCACCCACGGCGGCAGAAGCGGCTCGTTCTGATCGGAAATTTCAAATCACCAAAACAGGGTCATCGATCGATGGCTCTGTTTTTCTCGGAATATATGCAATTTTTTTAACATTTATTTGTCCCTGTAGAATTTGCTACACGTTTTATCGAACCGAACGTCTATAATGTAAGCAAAGGAAATAAGGCAAAAGGAGAATATAACACATGGAACTGTATAACACTCTTATAGAGCACACAAACGAGCTTTTATCCAAGGGCTCGCCCAAGGTTTGGCCTTACAAGGCAGGCAAGGCATGGCCCGATCTCGGCTCGGCAGAGCTGGTGCTCCAGTCGGACGCGGCCTATGAGCTCGGCGCTCTCGGACTGGGCTCTGCAAACTATATCTGCACAACCACGAGCTCCGATCTCGTAAACCGTGATGAGGTCCTGCTCTACGGCCCCGACCTCAAGGCCATCAAGAAGGACGTTCCCTTCGCGCGCATAGTTCTGCTGCGTGTCGGCGTTCTCGAGGGTGAGGATGAGGAAGTCTACCGTGCGCTTAAAGACATTGAGTTCTGCAAGTACCACGTCTATCCCGAGGGCTACATGGTACGCATGTCGCCGGAGAGCCACCGTGAACAGGTGCGCGTTTCCAAAAAGGCCATCAAGCGCGGCATAAACTTCGAGCAGGTCGGCTATCGCTACATCGAGGCATACAAAAAAGACCCCAACGTCCTCAACGTCAAGGTCATTTTCATCACCGACCCCACACTCGACTTCAAGACGATGCTTGAAAACGCAAAGAAGGTCGACGCTATCACAAGCACCCTGACCCACATCATGGAAGGTCTGCCGACAGACTGCACCGTCTGCCAGCTCAAGGACATCTGTGACGAGGTCGAGGGTATGAAGGAGCTCCACTTCGGCGTAGGCGACAAGGGTAAGAACGCGAAGGATCATCACTGATATCGAGATAGTAAAAAAGACCGCCGATGGCGGTCTTTTTTACTATCTTCCTGCGCCCAGGAAAAACAGCGAGAGCATACCGGGGCCTACATGTATGCCGGTATACGGCTCGTGCATGGCGATGATAAGCTCCTTGGGCTCCGCAATTTCGCGCACGAGCTCGGCAAGCTTCTCGGCATCCTCCGGGCAGTCGCCGTGGCTTATCGCAACGCGCTGATTCTGTGGGTCGACAGCCTTGGCCTCATACTCGTGGGCTATGGCCTCAATGGCCTTTTTTCTGCCGCGAAGCTTTGAAAAGACGACTATCTTCCCTTCCTCATCGCCGCGCAGGAGCGGCTTTACGTTCAAAACGGTTCCCACCATCGCAGCTATACCGGAAAGACGGCCGCCGCGGCGGAGATGCATAAGATCGTCGACTGTGAAATACTCACACAGGCCGCTGCGGTCGGACGCAAGTCGCTCTATAAGAGCGTTCATGTTAAGCCCCTCGTCGCGGTAGTCGGCAGCTTTCATCGCAAGCAGACCGATACCGAGGCCGGCCCCCATGGAATCGAACACCTCGATGCGGCGCTCGGGATATTTATCGCGCAGTTCCTCGGCCGCAAGTCGTCCGGCATTGAACGTTCCGCTGATGCCGGAGGAAATGCTTATATAGACGATGTCGTTGTCCTGCGAAAGCTCTGTCTCAAACGCTTCGGCAATGTCGTGCGAATTGGTCATGCTCGTGCGTATCTCGGTCTTGGCGCGAAGCATATCGTAAAACTCATGACCGTCGAAGTCTTCGGGAGCCGACGGACACTTTATTATCTTGCCGCCCAGCTCATAGCTGCACGGGATAACATGAATATTCAGTTCTTCGATCTTTGCGGCCGGGATGTTGGCCGCCGAATCGGTGAATACCGCAATTGACATCTTACACCTCCGAGTGTTATCAGATACGCAGTGTACCTAA
>CAVGIU010000018.1:19871-20986 GCA_963629425.1 Oscillospiraceae bacterium | reverse complement strand
GCTATAATAATAGCACACCGCCCCGAATTTGCAAGCATATAGCACAAAATTCGCACATACACCCTTCGCGCTATTTGGACAATTGACGCAAATCATAAAAATTACTGGATTTTAGCTCGCTTATAAGTTATAGTTATATTGCGATAATATCGATTACAGGAGAGCATGGTTTTGGGAATTTCAAATGTGCTTGAGCTTTTAGGCGGCGTTGCGCTGTTCCTTTTCGGCATGACCCTTATGGGCGACAGCCTTAAGAAGGTTGCAGGCAACAAGCTCGAGCTTATTCTGTTCCGCCTTTCGAGCACGCCCTTGAAGGGCATTCTGCTCGGCACCGGCGTAACGGCTGTTATCCAGTCGTCGTCAGCAACATCCGTCATGGTCGTCGGCTTTGTAAACTCCGGCATGATGAAGGTGCGTCAGGCTATCGGCGTTGTCATGGGCGCGATAATCGGCACGAGCATCACCGGCTGGATAATCTGCTTATCGGACATTGGAGGTGACGCCTCCGGCTGGCTTGAGCTTTTATCCACCGACACACTGACGGCAGTCATCGCCGTTATCGGCATCATCCTGCGCATGTTCTGTTCCGCACCGGAGAAAAAGCATGTCGGCGAGATAATGCTCGGCTTTGCGGTTTTGATGTTCGGCATGAAGGCCATGAGCAGCGCTGTGTACGATCTGCGCTCGAGCGAAACGTTTGTCAATATGCTCACCACCTTCTCAAACCCGCTTCTCGGCATCGCGCTCGGCATTGCGTTCACAAGCGTTATCCAAAGCGCCTCGGCCGCCGTCGGTATCCTTCAGGCGCTGGCCGTCACGGGAGCAATACGCTTTGATATAGCGCTGCCTATTACAATGGGTATCGCGATCGGTGCCGCCGTTCCCGTCCTGCTGTCCGCCCTCGGCGCAAGCGCCGACGGTAAGCGCACGGCGCTGTCGTATTTGATGGTTGACACACTCGGCGTTATACTGTTCAGCATAATTTTCTATACCCTGAACGCGATATTCGATTTCTCGTTCATGTCAATAACCATGACAGCGGTGAGCCTTGCTCTCATGAACACCGTTTTTCGCTTTATCATCGTCCTGATGCTCGCGCCGTTCATCTCGGTGCT
>CAVGIU010000018.1:0-19829 GCA_963629425.1 Oscillospiraceae bacterium | reverse complement strand
GGATAAGCCCGAAGATGCCGCCGTTCTCGAGGACTTTGACAGGCTCGAAGAACGCTTCCTCGACCACCCCGCGCTCGCCGTCGAGCAGAGCCGCCTGACCGTAAATTCCATGGCGCAGAAGGCGCGCGAGAACCTGTTCAACGCCTTTGCCCTCATAGAGAATTACTCTGCCGAAGGCTTCCAGCACGTAACGGAGGCCGAGGATATCGTCGATAAATATGAGGACAAGCTCGGAACGTATCTTATCCATATCACGAGCCGCGAATTAAATGCCGAGCAGTACGAGTCTGTCGGCAAGTACCTACATACAATAAATGACTTTGAGCGAATCTCCGATCATGCTCTCAACGTTGCCGAGTGCGCACAGGAGATGCACGAAAAAGAGATTGTGTTCTCTGCCGACGGCGAACATGAACTGAGGGTACTTTTCGCCGCTGTCACCGAGGTCACTAATATTGCGATAGATTCCTTCTCTAACAATGATCTTGACCTTGCCTACCGCGTAGAGCCGCTCGAGGAACTTATAGATAACCTCTGCGATGAGCTGAAGCTGCATCACACAGACCGTCTTCAAAAGGGCATATGCACATTAAACCACGGCTTTGTGTTTAACGACCTGCTCACAAACCTTGAGCGTATCTCCGACCACTGCTCAAATATCGCCGTCGCTCTCATTGAGCTTGAATCCGACAGCTTCGATACGCACGAATACATAAACAGTCTCATTGAGGTGCGCTCGCACTACTTTGATGAGTATTACGCGGAATACAGCAAAAAATTCGCGCTGTAAACAGAAAATGCCTCTCACTTTGGAGAGGCATTTTCTGTTTACAATCCTTCGATCAGATGATATACTGAAAAATCATTTATCTGGGAGAAACGCGTATGAATCGCTCGAAAAATCTCATATTTTTCATCGCCGCGATGGTGATATTCGGTACGAACGGCCTTATGGTAGCAAAGATATCGCTCTCGAGCGCCGAGATTGTTCTGATGCGAACCTTCCTCGGTTTTATTTTTCTGTTTGCCGTCGTCGCTGCGCGGCGCAGCTTTTCGTTTTCCGATCTTAAACGGGATATCGTCCCTGCGACGATCGGCGGCGCGGCGCTGGGCTTAAACTGGGTGCTGCTTTTCGGAGCGTACAAGTACGCCGGAGTGAGCATAGCGACGCTCGTTTACTACTGCGGCCCGATGATCGCGCTCATCCTCAGCCCGATAATTTTCAAGGAAAAGCTGACTGCAAATAAAATAATTGCCGTGATCGCGGTCGCGGCCGGAATGCTGTGCATATCCGGAAACGTAACACGGGGCTCTGACATGCAGACGGGACTGCTGCTCGGTATGGGTGCTGCGGCGCTGTACGCCCTCATCATCATCGTAACAAAGCGCGTGACGCATATGTCGGGACTCAACTGCTCAATGTACGAGCTGTTCATATCCTTCATCGTGATGGTATTTTACCTGCTCGTAAACGGCATAAAGCTGCCTGTCATACCGGGCTCGGGTGATATCGTCTATGTTCTCATCATAGGCTTTATAAACACCGGCCTTGCGTATTATATGTATTTTTCCGCGCTGCAAAAGCTGCCAGCGCAGACCTCGTCGCTCATAAGCTATGTTGACCCTCTGACGGCGCTCATAGTCTCCGCACTGTTTCTCGGCGAGACGCTCGGCCTTGTGCAGCTCTTGGGCGCGGCGCTCATCCTCGGCGGAGCCTGCCTCGGCGAGCTGAAGCTCAAAAAATGAAATACCGCCATCCAAACGGATGGCGGTTTTGCTGTATTTTATTCCTTTATGACTTCAAGACCCTGGAGATAGCGGCGCATCATGTCGAAAACATAGTTTCCGGAGACGCGGCGGACATAGCTGCGGGTGCGTCGGTCGCCGACGTGCAGCTCGCGCACGAAGGTCGCGTCCTTTGTCGCGAGAGAAACGAAAACGGTTCCGACCTCGTGTATGCCGTCGCCGTCGGGACCCGCAAGTCCCGTCACGCCGACGCCCATGTCCGCGCCGAGGAGCTCGCGCACACGCTCTGCCATTTCCTTCGCCACCTCGTAACTGACAGCCGTCTTTTCCTCGATGAGCGCAGGGGCTATGCCGAGGAGCCTGACCTTCGCCTCATTCGTATAGGTCGTCACGCCGCCGAGGAAAAACTCGCTCGCACCGGGGATATCTGTGAAGCGCTTTGCAAGCTCGCCGCCGGTGCAGCTCTCGGCTGCGGCGAATGTCATGCCCTTTTCCTTCAAAAGCTGCATAACGCTCTCTTCGACGGTATCGATATCTATTCCGAAGATGATATCTCCGAGCACATCCTTAACATGCTCAATGACGGGCTTCATCATTTCTTCGGCCTTCTCGGCGCTCTCTGCCTTTGCGGTGACCTGAAGGAGGCAGTCGCTTTCTTTGGCGTATGGCGCCATGGTCGGATTCGTCATGGCGTTCATCTCGTCGCGGAATATCTGATCCATCGCGCTTTCGGACATGCCGAAAACATGGATTGCGTGCGAGACTATCTGCTCATCGGACAGCGAGCGCAGGTACGGCATCGCGCAGGCGCGGAACATCGCATTGCACTCCTTCGGAGGTCCGGGCAGCATGAGGACTATCGTGCCGTCTTCGGCTGTAAACGCGCAGCCGGGAGCCGTACCCCAATCGTTGTGGAAAACCGTGCAGCCGACGGGAAGCATGGCCTGCTTGAGATTGTTTTCTGTCATTTCCTTGCTGTAGCCGCGGTTTGTGAGATAATCGTACAGGCAGGCTTTCTCGTCCTCGTGCATCTCGAGCTCGAGTCCGAATGACTTGGCGAGAATCTGTTTTGTCAGATCGTCACAGGTCGGCCCGAGGCCGCCGGTGGATATGATGATATCCGCCCTTTTTCGCGCTATCTCTATGCAGTCGGCAAGGCGCCGGGGGTTATCGCCGACGACGGTGTGGTACTTGACGTTTATGCCGATCTCCGAGAGCATGAGGGATATGTCCCTTGCGTCGGTGTTCGTCGTATGGCCGAGGAGTATCTCCGTTCCGACGGAGAGTATTTCGACATTATATGCCTTTTTCAAGTTTATTCGCCTACCTTTATTCTTTCGATCCCGGCATATGCTTCTTCAACAAGCGCATCGATATCGAGCGCAGACTCTATCTTCTCAACATCGCGCAGCTTGGGTTTGGTCTTTGGGTGCTTGGGCGTAAATACCGTGCAGCAATCCTCATACGGGAGAATGGACGTCTCAAAGGTGCCGATCTTGCGCGCAAGGCGGACTATCTCCTCCTTATCCATGCCGATGAGCGGCTGGAGGACGGGCAGATCGGTCACTGCCTGCGTAGAGGCCATAGCCTCCATGGTCTGGCTTGCGACCTGGCCGAGGTTTTCGCCCGTTACTATGGCCTTCGCGCCGTTTGCGTCGGCGATCCTTTGCGCGATGCGCATCATAAAGCGGCGCATAATAAGCGTGAAGTAATCCTCATCGCATTTTGCGCGTATCTCCTCCTGAATGTGCGTGAACGGGACGACCTCGATGGTCATTCTGCCGCAATAATCGGTCAAAAGCTGCGCAAGCTCGATGACCTTCTGCTTTGCCTGCTCCGAGGTATAGGGGAATGAGAAAAAGTGCACGGGAATGAGATGAACGCCGCGCTTTGCTATCATATAGCTCGAAACGGGACTGTCGATACCACCGGACAAAAGCGTCACCGCCGTGCCGTTTGCGCCGACCGGCATGCCGCCCGCGCCGGGCGTGGGTGCCGCATGGACATAGGCCGCCAGATCACGCACCTCGATGTGCACCGTAAGCTCCGGATTGTGAACGTCGACTTCGCAATTGGGATACGCCTCCGCGAGCTCACCGCCTACAAACTGCGCGATCTCGATGCTCGTCATGGGGAAACTTTTATCGCTGCGCTTTGCCTCGGCCTTGAAGCTCTTTGCCGCAAGCATATCGTCCTTGAGGTACTCGATAGCAAGCTCGGCGATCTTTTTTGCGTCCTTTTCGCAGCCTGCCGCGCGGTTAACGGACGCAAGGCCGAAGACCTTCGTCATTGCCTCAAAGGCGGCGTCCATGTCGCTCGTTTCATCCACAGGCTCGATATACACCGTCGATTGCAGGCAATAGGCCTTAAATTTGCCGATTACCGCAAGGCGGCGCTTTATATTGCTCATGAGCTTCTGCTCGAACGAGCGTCGATTTAAGCCCTTGAGGACTATCTCGCCCTGCTTGAGAAGAATAATGTCGTTTATCATATGTTCCGCTCCTAATTATTTTTAACAATGCATTATATCATTATTTGTCCAAAGGTGCAATAAGCGTGCCGAAGGCAATCCTTCGGCACGCACACAACGTATTAATTATATGATTTTTTGTGAGATATGTCAATGCAAATACACATTCGTTCACACTTTCTGTGTATTTGCACAAGAAACCGTGCTGCAATTCATACACTATTGCTCTTGAATTGCTCGCGCAAATTTGGTATCTTTAAATCACAGAAAGGGTGATACCAATGTACACGTAACAGTCCCTCGAAACCCGACAGAGAGTCGGCAGCGAGGGAGACGGTGCCGAAGTCAAAATATCAAGAGAACGAGAACACAGGCCTTATCCCGCTTTGGGAAATCGATCTAAAGGATCTTCAGTAATTATTCAGAGTGTTTTGATTTGCGTTCCGTTGGCAGGCGGCATCAATTCCGCAGAAAGAGAGGTAACCAATGATGTTAGATACTAAGAATACGCAGAAATGACCCTTGGCTGCTATGAAAAACGGTGTAAAGAAACCGTGCAGTCAAGGGTCATTTCGCGTTTACGGACATTTTTATATATCAAGGGCTCTGCGGAGATAACGCAGAGTCCTTGCGGCTATCACGGCGCAAAAAGCTCCCCGAGAGGGGAGCTTTTTTGCTCATATATTGTCTCTGAAATCATAGGTTCGGTATTGTATCGCCTCGGCTATGTGCATCGCGCCTATAGTTTCCTCGCCCTCGAGGTCGGCTATGGTGCGCGCGACACGCAGGATGCGGTCATAGCTGCGGGCAGTCAGCCCCATGCGGTCAAAAGCCTCGTGCATGAGCTGCTCGCACTCGGGAGTGAGGACGCAGTATGTATTAAGCGCTTTCGTGTTCATCCCGGAATTGCTGAGTATATCCGTACCCTCAAATCGCTTACGCTGTATAAGGCGGGCGGCGTCGACCCTGCGCTTTATATCCGCCGAGCTCTCGGCCGGGGCTCTGTTTTTGAGCTCCTCATACTCGAGCGCCGGAGCCTCGACAATGATGTCGATGCGGTCCAGCAGCGGTCCGGATATGCGGCTGTGGTATGCACGCACTTCGTTTGCCGAGCAGCGGCAGCGCCCCGAGGGGTGCCCGTACCAGCCGCACTTGCATGGGTTCATCGCACACACGAGCATGAAGTTTGCCGGGAATGTCTCCGTTCCCGCGACGCGCGAGACGGTGACCTCGCCGTCCTCAAGCGGCTGGCGCAGTACCTCGAGCACATCCTTGCGAAATTCGGGAAGCTCGTCCAAAAACAGCACACCGTTGTGCGCAAGGCTTATCTCGCCCGGGCGCGGTATCGTGCCGCCGCCGGAGATGGCGGTGCTGGAAACGGTGTGGTGCGGCGCACGGAACGGCCGGGCCGCGATAATGGGGTTATTTTTGCCCGTGAGCCCGGCAACGGAATATATCTCCGTAGATTTGAGCATTTCCTCGCGCGTCATGTCCGGCAATATACCCGGCAGGCGCTTGCTCATCATGCTTTTGCCCGCTCCGGGAGGGCCGACCATAAGTATATTGTGCCCGCCCGCGGCGGCGATCTCCATTGCACGCTTAACGTTTTCCTGACCCTTGACATCGGCAAAGTCGAGATACTTTACAGCCGTCGGGTCAAGCTCCGGTGCCTCCATCGGCTTTATGCGAAATTCGCCGCGCATGTGCGCAATGAGCTCGGCTACGTTCTCGACCGGGTACACCGTCACTCCCTCGGCATATGACGCCTCCTGCGCATTATCTGCCGGAACAAACAGCTCACGTATTCCCTCGCGCGCAGCAGCGACCGCCATAGGCAGCGCGCCGTTAACATGCCTGAGCGTACCGTTCAAGGAAAGCTCACCGAAAAAGGCGCAGTCGGGCTTAGGCTGGCGTATAACGCCCGTCGCCGCGAGGATGCCGAGCATTATCGGCAGATCGTAGACCGTACCGGCCTTCTTCGTGTCCGCCGGAGCGAGATTGACGGTCACGCGGCTTACGGGGAACTTGAAGCCGTTTGATTTTATCGCGGCGCGCACCCTCTCGCGCGCCTCCTTCACTGCGGCATCCGGCAGGCCGACGATATCAAAGTTCACAAGGCCGTTTGACACGAAGACCTCGACCGAAACTCCGTATCCGCCGATGCCCTTAACGCCGAGCGATCTTATAGTTGCAAGCATATTTTACCACCACATTTTTCAAAAATAAGGGCTGTCGCAAAGGCAGCCCTTATTTGTTTTTTTATTCATCTACGGGGCAGGTAATCGCGATATTCAGCTCGTCAAGCTGCTTCTGCTCGACAACAGAGGGAGCTCCCATCATGATATCCTGCGCGTTTTTATTCATCGGGAAGGGGATGATCTCGCGGATAGAATCCTCGCCTGCGAGCAGCATGACCATACGGTCTACACCCGGGGCGATACCGGCATGGGGAGGCGCACCATAGCAGAATGCGTTGTACATCGCCGGGAATTTGGCCTTGACGTCGTCCTCGCCGAGGCGGACCATCTCGAAGGCCTTTATCATTATCTCGGGGTCGTGGTTACGTACAGCGCCCGAGGAGAGCTCCACGCCGTTACAGACGAGGTCGTACTGGAACGCGGTTATCGACAGTGGGTCGACCTCGCCGCGCTCGGCCTTTTCGAGGATCTCAAGGCCGCCGTTGGGCATGGAGAACGGGTTGTGGCAGAACTCAAGCTCGCCGGACTCCTCGCCGATCTCGTACATCGGGAAGTCGACGATCCAGCAGAACTCATAGCGCTCCTTGTCCATATGGCCGGGCACAGCCGCGCCGAGCATCTTGCGCATAACGCCGGCAGTCTTCTGCGCCTCGCCCTTCTTGCCTGCCGTCACACCGACGAGGCAGCCGGGCTTGAGGCCGAGAGCCTCGGTGAGCGCGGCCTTTTTATCCTGAAGGAATTTCGCAACGCCGCCGGCGAGCTCGCCGTTTTCGTCTACCTTGAACCAGTAGGGCTTCATGCCCGCCTGTACCTCGACATCGGTGCAGACCTTGTCGATCTGCTTGCGGGTGAGATCGCAGCCGGTGACGACGATGGCCTTTACGGTGTTGCCCTCGGCAAAGGGGGCAAAATCGGTGCCGGAAACGAGCGCGGTAATATCCTCAACTACGAGGTCTATGCGCAGGTCGGGCTTATCCGAACCGTACTTTTCCATCGACTCGTTATATCCGATGCGGCGGAAGGGCGCCTTGTTTGATATGTTGTAGGTTCCGAACTTTTCGAATATCGGGGGCAGAACGTCCTCGATAACGGCGAAAACGTCCTCCTGGCCTGCAAAGGACATCTCCATATCGAGCTGATAGAACTCGCCGGGGGAACGGTCGCCGCGCGCGTCCTCGTCGCGGAAGCAGGGTGCGATCTGGAAATAGCGGTCAAAGCCGGATGTCATCAAGAGCTGCTTAAACTGCTGCGGCGCCTGCGGCAGAGCATAGAACTTGCCGGGGTGCTTTCTCGCGGGAACAAGATAGTCGCGCGCACCCTCGGGGGATGAGGCGGTGAGGATAGGCGTAGTTATCTCAAGGAAATCGTGCTCCATCATGGCCTTGCGCAGAGCGGCAACAACGTTGCAGCGAAGGATGATATTCTTTTTTACCGCAGGATTTCTCAGGTCAAGATAGCGGTATTTAAGGCGCATGGTCTCATCCGCCTCGCGGCTGCGGTTAATTTCAAACGGCAACTCGTTATAGCGGCATCGGCCGAGGATCTCTATCTTTTCGGGAACAATCTCGATATCTCCGGTGGGGAGTTTGGGGTTTTTGCTCGCGCGCTCACGCACGGTACCCTCGACGGAGATGGTGCTCTCCTTATTTATGCCTTTTATGATCTTCATCATATCCTCGGTCTCGACAACGACCTGAGTCGTGCCGTAAAAGTCGCGGACGATGACGAATGCAAAATTTTGGCCTACCTCACGGACGTTCTCCATCCATCCGACGATTTTGACCTTTTCTCCGACGTTTTCAATGCGGAGCTGATTGCAGGTATGGGTTCTTGACTGAGTCATATTTTAGCCTCCCTTATTCTTTGATGACCGCGGCATACGCACGCTCATCCATGTCTTTCTTTATAAGCGCGGCGGCGGCGGCAAAGCTGAGCTTTTCCTGATTGCCGCTCTGCATATTCTTAACGGCGACGACGTTTTCGGCTATCTCGTCTTCGCCTATGAGGATCACATATGGGATGCCGAGCTTATCGGCATAGCTCATTTTCGCCTTGAATTTCTTCTGCTCGCAGTAAAGCTGAGTTCTTATGCCCGCGTCGCGCAGGGCCGTTGCAGCGGCAATGGCGTAGCCGAGATCCTCGGCCATGGGGATAACGAGCGCATCGGCAGGCGCGGAAACGGTCTCATTCGAGAGCATCCCCTGCTCGTTGAGGACATAGAACAGGCGCGTAAGGCCTATCGAAATACCGACGCCGGGCAGCTTTTTATCCGTATAGTAGCCGGCAAGATCGTCGTATCTGCCGCCGGAGCACACAGAGCCTATTTCCGGGTGGGCGGTCATCTCCGTCTCGTAAACCGTGCCGGTGTAATAATCAAGGCCGCGCGCGATGGAGAGGTCTATTGCGAAATTCTCCTCCGGCACGCCGAAATCGGCAAGGTAGCGTGTCACTGTCTTGAGCTCCTCAAGGCCCTCGTCGAACAGAGGATCCATGCCCTTATAGCGTTCAAGTCCCGCGATGACCTCGGCGTTCGTGCCGCTGATGGCCATGAAGTCCATGACATCGTCGGCCTTGTGCGAGAACATGTGAAGCTCGTCCATGAGAAGCTGCCTGACTTTATTCGCGCCGATCTTATCGAGCTTGTCGACAGTGCGCATGATGTCTCCGGCCTTTTCGCTCATTCCCGCAAGACTGTAAAAACCGTTCAGGAGCTTGCGGTTATTGACCTTTATCTTAAAGCCCCTGAGGCCGAGAGCGGTAAACGTGCGATAGATTATCGCGGGGATCTCCGCCTCGTTTATGATATCGAGCTTACCGTCGCCGATTATGTCTATATCGGCCTGATAAAACTCGCGGAAGCGGCCGCGCTGGGCTCTCTCGCCGCGGTAGACCTTGCCGATCTGATAGCGGCGGAACGGAAATGTCAGGCTGCCGTAGTTTGCCGCGACGAATTTCGCCAGCGGAACGGTCAGGTCAAAGCGCAGCGCAAGGTCACTGTCGCCCTTATTGAATCTGTATATCTGCTTTTCGGTCTCGCCGCCGCCCTTTGCAAGCAGCACCTCCGCCGACTCGATGACCGGCGTATCCAGCGGAGCGAAGCCGTAAACGGAATAGCTCTTTCTGAGCGTTTCCATCATCTTTTCCATTTTGATTTGGTCTGCCGGAAGCAGCTCCATAAAGCCCGACAGGGTTCTCGGCGCAACTTTTGCCATATATTCTTTGTCCTTTCACCTTTCAACAATCACTAAATGCTGCTATCACAAAAGCGATAACAGCATTTAAGTTTCATTTTTTGCTGCACAAATCATCTGCGCTTGGGGTTTACGATATTTCGCCAGTCAAGATCGCCGCGGCGCAGGCCCTGAACGAGCACCTCCGCCGTCGCGGCATTGGTCGCAAACGGGATCTGATACTGATCGCACAGGCGTTCGATCTTATTTATATCATCAAAGCCGCCGGGGTTGGTCGGATCGCAGAAAAACAGCACAAGGTCTATCTCGTTATAAGCTATCCTCGCGCCGATCTGCTGGGCTCCGCCCTGGTCGGCATGCAGATAAAGCGTCACGGGAAGTCCGGTTGCCTCGGACACGAGCTTGCCCGTCGTATTTGTCGCGCAGACGGAATGCTCAGCAAGAATACCACAGTAAGCTATGCAGAACTGAACCATCAGCTCTTTTTTTCTGTCATGTGCCATAAGTGCAATATTCATAAACTACCTCATTTCTGTTGCGTCTGTTTGCCTATCTGTTATATTATATACAATATTGCGCCGTCTTTCAACGCTTTTTTAACAAAAAGCGCATTTTTTATTACTGCAGCAGCTCACCCTCGACGTCGGTGATATCCGTTGCGGACTTCATGCTGAAATATGCCTCGAGTATCTCCTGCGCTATAACCGCACAGTTTGAGCCGGCGCTGCCCTTCTGGACAACGATAGCCATTGCGATCTCCGGATCGTCAAACGGCGCATAGCAGATGAATATTGCGTCATTTGCGACGGATTCGCCCTTCTGCGCGGTGCCGGTCTTTGCAGCGACCGAGGTCATGGTATAGCTTGACAGCGTGGACTTGCCGACGAGCCTCATGCCCTCCTTGACGGCATCCCAGTTATACTGCGAACTTTCAACCTTGCTGAGTATCTCATCCTCGCGCTCGTAGACGTTATCGCCGTAGCTGAAGCTGCGCACGGATTTGAGTATCGACGCGCTGTGGCGCTCGCCGTTATTTGCGACCGTTGCGCAGTACTCGGCCAGTTGGAGCGGAGTGAAAAGGCTGTCGGACTGGCCGATAGCGGCCTGCATGGTATGGCCTATCGACCATGACTCGCCCGTGAGCTCCTCGTGGTTTTTGGCGTTTGCCATGTTGCCGGTCGATTCCGGAAGCTCTATGCCGGTGCTCTCGCCGAGGCCGAACAGAGCTGCGTATTTATCCATTTTGTCGATGCCGAGGTCGTGGCCGGCAGAGTAGAAGAATATGTTGCAGGAGTTCTGAATGGCTCCCGTAACGTTCAGATAGCCGTGCGTGAGCTTCTGATTGTTCTGCGTGTATATCCAGCAGTAGGGTGCGTAGCCGTACTGAGCATAGCGCGTATACTGGCCGCGGCACTCTATCGATGTGCCGGTGTTTATAACGCCCTCTGTCAGCGCGGCGATGGCCGTGCAGGGCTTGAAGGTTGAACCCGGAGCGTAGGTACCGAGCAGCGCACGGTTATACAGTGGAGTGTTCGCCGCTTCGAGTATCTCATCATACTTTTCAAGCAGCTCCGCCGGATCATACGTCGGCCAGTTGGCTATGGCAAGCGGCTCGCCGGTTTTGACGTTTACGACAACGACCGCAGCGCCGTCTATCTGATCCTGCTTCTCGGTGTAGCTTCCGCCGGCTATCTGCTGTTCTTTTTTTGCATCTATCTTTGCCTGTATCGAGGCAACACCGTTTTCAAGCGCAAGCTCGGCCGCCTCCTGAAGCGCAATATCTATCGTAAGATATACGTTGTTGCCCGGCTCGGGCTCTTCCGTGTATTCCTTGCTGATGACCGTACCGTCCGATGCTGAGGTTGTGCGCACGGTGCCGTTTGTGCCGTGCAGGTATTTTTCAAAGGCGTACTCAGCGCCGTCCTTGCCGACGGTCGCGTCGGCGGAATAGCCCTGGTCGGCGTATTTTGCGTAGTCGCTGTCGCTCATGGCACCGGTGTAGCCCAAAATATGCGCTGCTGCGCTTGTTGCGTATTCGCGGACGTAGGATTCCTTTATGTTTATACCCTCGATATTATTTTCGCGCAGCGTGGCTATGAGCTTCATGTCCGCATCCTTGACGAAAATGTAGTCTGAGGTGTTTATGAGATAGCGCACATTTATCGAATAGCGCACGCCGGCGATGATCCTCGCCTCCTCGGCAGTGTAGTTGCTGTCGATCTCGTATCGCTCGCGCATACTCGAAAGTATCTCGACGGCACTGGCGTTTTCATTGACGTCATTTTGCTTCATGTACGCGTTGAGCCTCGCCTGATCCTGCTCGCTGACGTTTTCAAACTCAAACGGCGGGCTTTTCGTTATCGGCAGATCGTCCGTATAATCGTCGCCGTAATCTCGGATCATGTTGACAAGCTTTAAGATAACGGCGTTTGAGTCAACGCTGTCGTCGGAAGGAAACAGCTCGTCGGTATTTATAGTCAGGTCATAGCTCGATTTATTCGTGACGAGAGTTCTGCCGTTGCGGTCGAGGATATTGCCTCGTGCAGCCGTAACTGTGCTTGTCGTCACCATATTATTGCGGCTTTCCTCATAGTACTTCTCGCCCTCTATTATTTGGAGCTTGTACAGTGCAACGATGTACACCGTAAGAAGCACGGCAAAAACAGCCGCAAGCGCTATAAGTCTTTCTTTCTTGATAATATTCATTGGGTATCCTCTGTCAATAAGGGTGATTCATCACGCCGCCCTCTTTAAACGGCAGATACAGCAGCATGACCGGCAGGATGGACAGCACCGTCTGCAAAAGCGCCGTTAAAAGTCCGGGCAGCAGCTCCGTTCCGCCGCCCAAAAGCGCGTGGATAAGCTGCACTATACTGCACAAAAGTATCGCCGCCGTGCTGAATATCATAAACGCAAAAAAGCTCTTGTTTATATAGAACTCCGAGGCGAAACCCGCCCCGAAGCCGATGATCGGAAACAGTATCGTGAACAGCACCGTTGTTTCGGAAAAGGCCATGTCCGTAAACAGGCCGAGGAAGATGCCGAACACTGCTCCGCGCACACCGCCGAGGTATATACCCGCCGCCACTGCCGCGGCAGGAATTATAAAGCCCTTCGCGCCGAAAATGCTGATCCTTGAAAACAGCACGCTCTGCAGCAGCATGACCAGCAGCATATAGACCGCGTACTGGAGCACCATGCGGACTTTTTTCCATTCAAGAGCCTGAATAAGTCTGTTTAGCAATTATTCCACCACTTCAAAATCTTTTACAACAAAAACCTGAACGAGCGCCGCGAGGTCGCAGCCGGGCTTGACCTCACCGTACTCTATCTGACCGCCGGCCTCGGTTTTCACCGAGCTTATCGTTCCGACAATGAGTCCCTGCGGGAAAGCGCCGCCCGAGCCCGAAGTCATGACTGTATCGCCCGAGAATACCTGCGCGCCGTCGGCAAGATAGCTGAGCTTGACGCAGCCCTCCTGCATCATGGCAAAATCGCCGACGAGAAGACCGGAGGCGCCGTTTTCGGAAACGAGAGCGCCGATATTGGTATTAAGGTCAATGACCGTTGAGACCGTCGCCCATGTCGAGCCGACCTCCGTGACCTGGCCTACCATGACGCCGTACTCTGTGATAACGCAGTCGCCGACTGCGATATCCGCATTGGTGCCCTTGCTTATCGTAAATGAATGCGCCCAGTTCGAGGTCGTCCACGCAACGACCTTGGCCGATTCGAGCGTCATGTCACTGTGCTTTTCCTTAAAGTCCAGCAGCTGACGGAAGCGCTCGTTTTCCTCGATGGCGGCCGCACCGTTTCGCGCCTCCTCCTGCGCCTCGGTGAGTTCCGCGCGCAGGCGCTCATTTTCCGCGACGAGCTGATCGTATTCGTAAAGATAGCCGTATATGCCCTCAAGCCACTCGGTCACGGAGCTTACCATGCGCTGCACGGGAGCCTTCACCGTACCGGAGACGTTTTGGATCACTCCGGCGTTGCCCTTGAGAAGATATGAGGCTGCTCCGGCAACGAGTGCTACAACCAGCACAATGACACCGAGCTTTATTCCGTTTTTCTTAAGATAGTTTTTTACGTTCAAAAAAGATGCACCCCGATCTCTTCGAGCATTTGGCCGAGTCTGCACAGCGGCAGCCCCATGACGTTGAAGTAATCGCCCTCGAGCCGCTTTACCATGAGCGCGGCTCTGCCCTGGATGCCGTAAGCTCCGGCCTTGTCCATAGGCTCACCGGTGGCGACGTATCCGTCTGTCTCGCTGTCGCTCAGCTTGCGGAAGAACACTTTCGTGCACTCCGCACCGACCGCCTCTTTATCACCTAACATGAGCGCAACGCCCGTGTATACCTCGTGCGTATTGTCCGAGAGCATATGCAGCATTGCCTTCGCCTCGGCCTCGCTTTTGGGCTTTCCGAGTATTCTGCCATCTGCCCATACGACAGTATCGGCAGCTATAACCAGCGACGCGGGATAGCTTTTCGAAACCTCCGCAGCCTTAGCCCTTGCCAGCGCCATGACCGTTTCGTCAGGACCCGCACCCTCGGGTGCTATCTCCTCGCCCTTTGCGGGAACGACGGAAAACTCAAGTCCCAGCATCTCCAGCAGATCCTTGCGTCTCGGTGAGCCGGAGGCCAGCACGATATCCATATCAGTCAACTCCTCTGTAGTAAAGGCCGCGGGTCAGATCATTCGGCTGATAGTCGCCCTCGCCCTTATATCTCTTTGCCACCTGAACGCACTCGCGCGCGCCCTCGGTGGTAAACATCAGTCTTATTCCCCAAAGTCCCACGCCGCACAGCTCGTCATTTTTATCGGCCATGAACAGCTTTCGGGAATTGTATATAACATTTCGGTGGTCAAACTCGCGCACGACGGGGAAGGTCGAGCCCATACGGTCGGAAAGCTGCGCCGGGCTCTGGCAGCTGCACGAGCCGAGGCTGTGGCTTATGACGCACTGGTCGGACACCATCAGCGGCAGTCGGCCGTAGGCTATGAGTTCTGTCGGCACACACTTTGCCATATCGCGTACCTGCGCAAGGCGCAGCTCGAATGACGCAGTTGCAGATAAAAAGCCCATCCTCTGTATCATATCCATCGAGTATGAGTTAAACACGTTCATGCCGAAGTCGGCGCGCGTTTTCATCCCGGCCTTGCGGGCAAGCTTTATATGCCCGAGGTTCCCGACGAGCGCTTCGTTTATACCGCGGTCGAACAGCTCCCTGAGCATGGTGAACACCTGCTTTGTCTCGCTGTCGGTCACGACACGCGGCAGGACGGCCACGGGCACGGCTCCGCGCTCTTTGAACAAACGCACAAGGTCAAAATTGTCATGCATTACCTTGACGGGAATGTAGATATAATCGGGTCTTGTGTCGGCAAGCTCCTCTGTTAGCTGCTCTGCCGTGCGCACCTGATAGATCATGACGGGATCTGTGACCGCTCCCTGCCCTGTCGGCAGCGGCGGCATTGGCAGACTGCGGCGTGCAGGTGGAGCCGCGCGGCGATCGTTGAGCGCCGTGACAAGCTTGCGCCTTAACTCATTTATCTCGGAAGCCGAAAGATAAAGGCCGCTCTGCACCCTGCTCTGCGCCTCGACGCAATAATACGGCGTTCCGCCCGTTTTTCCGAGTCTGTCGCTCAAGGCCTCGGAATTTATTGCCTGACGTATGGCCTTCTGCGGCTCGACTCCGAAAGCTACGACCTTATTGCCGCGGTTATCTATGGCCGCCGCCTTGACAGCCTCCCCGGCGTTTACGACAGCGTAAAACTTGACGGGAACGCGGCGCTCTTCGCTGCCGATATACTCTCTGCGCGCGGTGGCAAATATTTTCTCGCCCGTTTTATCGGTCTCGGCTCTAACGCCGAACATATCGGTCTTATCTCCGTTAAAATAGCCTTGCGTGAAGCCCTGGCGCGAGAACGCGTCGGTAAGTGCCTGCATCTCGTCCATCGTCGGCTCGCGGTGCTCTTTTATGATCTTTGAATATATGCCGGTGACTATGCCTGTGTACTCCGGGCGCTTCATCCTGCCCTCGATCTTCACGCAGGCGACACCCGCGTCCTCGATCTCGCGCAGACGGTCAACAAGGCAGTTATCCTTAAGTGACAGCGGATGACTGTCCTCCAGTCTGCCTCCCATGGTGTATTCCATTCGGCATGGCTGGGCACACATGCCGCGGTTTCCGCTGCGGCGGCCTATGAGCGAGGACATGTAGCACTGGCCGGAATGGCAGAAGCACAGTGCGCCATGGACAAATATCTCCGTCTCTATCGGCGAGTGCTTTGTGATGAATTTTATCTGCTCGAAGCTGAGCTCGCGCGCCAGAACAGCGCGGGTGAGTCCCATCTCGGCCGCAGCCTCGACTCCGGCGAGATCGTGTATGCTCATCTGCGTGCTCGCGTGCAGCGGGATATCCGGCACGGTTCTTTTCAGAACGCTCAGCAGCCCGAGATCCTGAACGAGTATCGCGTCCGCACCCAGGTCCGATGCACGCCGGGCAAGCTCGACAGCCTGCTCCATCTCGCGGTCGCCCACGAGGGTGTTCATCGTAACATAGACCTTGCAGTCGCGAATGCGGCAGTACCGCACCGCCTTTTCAAACTCCTCGTCGCTGAAGTTTTTCGCTCCGCGGCGGGCATTGAATATACCCATTCCCATATAGACCGCATCCGCGCCGTTCTGCACGGCGGCAACGACCGCCTCCGGCGAGCCTGCGGGTGAAAGCAGCTCAAGCATATATCCGTCCCTCTTGCATTTATCTGCAAATTTCATTTGTAAGTAATCAATGAATTATACCACAAACATGGCTATTGCTACAAGCTAATTTTAATGATATAATCTCTCTCGTTAAAGTGCTTTGTGTAAACTTTGAGTGAACAGGTGAAACGTTATGCCCACAGCGGAGCAAAATTTAATACCGGACAGCATTGCGGACAAGCTTATTGCCGCCCATGACGGCGACGTTGCGCTGCTGTATATCTGGCTGCGCAGGCACGACGCGTTTGACGTCGATGCCGCCGCGCGCGAGCTCTGCCGCACCGGCACGGAGGTCGGAAACGCCTACGAAAAGCTCTGCCGCATGTCTCTTGCGCATCCCGCGGCACATGCTCTCACCGTGCAGAAGCTCCCGCCGGCCGACGAGCTTCCGGAGTACACCGCGGAAGATATTGTGCGCCGCTCGAAGGAGGACAGCGGCTTTCAGGCCGTTATCACCCAGGCGCAGCACAAGCTTGGGCGAGTTCTCTCTACAGCCGATCTCAAGACCCTGTTCGGCATCTACGATCACCTCGCGCTCCCTGCCGATGTCATATTCATGCTTATCGGCTACTGCATCGACGTTTTTGCGGAAAAATACGGTCCGGGCAGGCTGCCGTCCATGCGCAGCATCGAAAAGGAAGCTTACTTTTGGGCAAACAGAGAGATTATCACAATCGAGCAGGCGGATGAATACATCCGCACCCAGGCCGAAAAGCGCTCGCGCGTTGGCGAGCTGAAGTCCGCCATGGGGATCGGATCGCGCGTTCTTACGCCGACAGAGCGTAAATATATGCTCTCGTGGTTCGAGATGGGCTTTGATAACGAGGCGATACTCATCGCCTACGATCGCACGGTGACGAACACCGGCGCTTTGAAATGGGGATACATGAATAAGATCATGCTCTCCTGGCACGAAAAGAGCATACACACAGCCGCCGAGGTCGCAGAGCGTGACAGCCGCACGCCGGCATCGGCCGTAAAAGCTGAAAACAGGCATCGCAGCAAGGTCACGGGTGATGAGCTCGACCGCCTGCGTGCAATATACGAAAAGGTTAAAAACGGTTAAATAATGGCACTGGACGGAAAGATCCTGGCACGAGCCAGGGAGCAGATAGCGCACAGGCACGCCGACAACGTCGCCGAGCACTATCTCAGACAGGAAAAAATATATACCCGCATACCCGCGATAAGCCGCATCGACGCGCGCCTTCGCACGCAGATGTCCGAGCTAGTCGGGCTGACGATAAAGCGCAGCGCCGATTTGGCGGACGCTCTCAAGGCGCTGGAGGACGAAAGCCTCGCACTTCAGGCGAAAAAGGCTGAGCTTCTCCATTCCCGCGGCTATCCCGCGGACTATCTTGAGGATATCTACACCTGCCCGAAATGCAAGGATACGGGCTTTATCGGCAGCACGATGTGCTCCTGCCTTACCGAGGAGTATAACCGCCAGCTCACCTCGGAACTCAGCACACTTTTAAAAAACAGCGACGAGCGCTTTGAAACCTTTGACCTCAGTCTTTACGGCGAGGCGAAAGAACCGATGAGCATCGTTTTCGAGACTTGCCGCGAGTACGCCGCAAGCTTCTCCGAGCGTTCGATGAACCTGCTGTTTCAGGGCGGCACCGGCCTCGGCAAAACGTTTTTGTCGGCCTGCATAGCGCGCGTCGTTGCGCAAAACGGACATTCGGTCTGCTATGACACAGCTGCAAGCGCCCTCGAGGCCTTCGAACTGAAAAAATTCGCGCGCGACGCGGAGGCGGCCGAAAAGGCGGCTACGCGCGTTGAGCGCATGCTTGAGTGTGAGCTGATGATCCTTGACGATCTCGGCACGGAGATGCTCACGCAGATCAGCATCTCGGCGCTGTACACACTTATAAACACGCGCCTTGTCGAGGGCAAAAAGACCATCATCAGCACCAATCTCACCGACGCAGAGCTCGCGCGGCGCTACACTCCGCAAATTTGTTCGAGGATCGACGGCGAGTTTCTCAAGCTCCCGTTTGTCGGCACGGATATACGAATGATCAAAAAGGAGATGTAGGTATGGAGCAGCATGAGATAACCCGCGAAATACCCCTGCTGAATGCTCAAGGCGAACTCACAGAGCCCGGCTACGCTAAAAAGCTGCTGCCGGTCTACCGCCGTGCGGACATTAAGGCAAGCCCCATGCGCATTAAGGAATGGGACTACTACCTCATCAACAACGGCCGCTTCGCCCTTGCCCTTACCATCGACGATAACGGCTACATGGGTCTTGACTCGATAAGCCTTTTGAACTTCGAGGAGGGCTGGGAGATCACAACGAGCCCCATGTGCTTCATGCCGCTTGGTAAGCGCAAGCTGCCTGAGACGAGCAAAGCAGGCGACACGACCGCCATCGGCAAAAACTACAGCATCTATTTCAAAAACGACGGCTCGGGCGTGCGCACGCTCATCGCACAGATGAAGCGCTTCGGCCCTGCAGGCTCGCTGTACGCCAAGGTAGAGCTTTTCGATGAGCCCGAGGAGAGCATGGTCATCGCAACGCCCTTTGACAAGCCCGGACATTTCTACTACAACCAGAAGATAAACTGTCTGCGCGCCCGCGGTGAGGTGACCTATGACGGGCACACCTATGTTTTTGACCCTGCCGACAGCTTTGCGGTGCTCGACTGGGGACGCGGCGTATGGACGTACAAAAACACATGGTACTGGGGCTCGGCCTCCGGCGCCGTCGACGGTGTCCCCTTCGGCTGGAACATCGGCTACGGCTTCGGCAATACCTCCGCAGCAAGCGAGAACATGCTGTTTTATAACGGCAAGGCGCACAAGATAAGCCGGGTCAAATTCAACATCCCCGGCGACGAGAAGGCCTTTATGGAGCCCTGGACCTTCACCTCAGATGACGGCAGGTTCGAAATGGACTTCCGTCCCGTGCTCGACCGCGCGTCCTGCACCGATGTCGGCCTTATAAAAAGTGATCAGCATCAGGTGTTCGGCCTGTTTACCGGCAAGGCGATCCTCGACGGCGGCAAAGTCATCGAAATAAAAGACTTCCCCGGCTTTGCCGAAAAAGTCTCCAACAAATGGTGAGTTTTTAGAGGCGCATTAAGGCTGTACCTATATGGTTATTTCAGGTGCCCGGTATCGAAACGACAGACTAAACCATAACATTTCGCGCCCGATGAGTGCAACAAAAACTCATACCGCACTATCGGAATGCGGCAGTTTCACGGTTTTGTCGGCATTTTCGATACCGGGTTCACGCAATCACCGTATCCGTAGCTGTCTTAATGCGCTAATAAAAAAACCGCTGCCCAACAGGAGAAACGGCAGCGGTTTTTTTGTGGTTTTTTGTTGCGGTATATTGCGGATTGAGGAGCTCCGCAATATCGGTAACAAGCAAAGAAAAGAGAGATGGAAAGAAGAATCAAGCGAATAATGTTTTTGTTATTTATCTGACGATATGATAATAGCAC
>CAVGIU010000017.1:1252-22177 GCA_963629425.1 Oscillospiraceae bacterium | reverse complement strand
TTTTTGCTCTGTTTTGCACCTAAAATGGTGTTTACACAAAATTTGGGATACTACCAGTGAAAATGATAATTGCTGGTGGCTACTGAAATGGGGGGGTATTAATACCTCCGCTGTCGATACTTATGGTTCTATTTGGGACTACGAAGACCAAGTTGGGCATGCTCGTCCGGCCATTCGCCCTGCTATGTGGATAAGTCTTGACTCTTGAAGGCACATGAAGAAAACTACGAAAGCCAATAATATTGATGCAATAGAGCATTTGGTAAGGCTTGTTGAGGAGCATTTAAAGTGCGTTCTGATCGCTTTATGTCTTATCATTATTCTAATACCCTTGGCAATTTGGCTTATTCACATTTTTTGCGTCCACAATAATTCATGCGGGCTGTTCGGGATTTCGGCTGATGGATTTCTTGGCTATGCAGGGGCTGTTTTTACAGGATTGATGTCACTATTTGTGGCGGCAATCGCCTTGGTTCAGGGTAAAAGAGCGGCAGAAGCCGAGGCAGAGAGGGAGAGCGAAAAGCGCAGAAATGCTGTGCGCCCTTCATTGCAAATATGGGTTGAGCCCGTTAAGGAAAGCCTGTTTGAACTGACTATAAAAAATAATGGCGATTATGCAGCCCTTGATCTGTATTTGTTTACGGAACCTTTCGCTCGAGTGATTGGAGGCTGCAAAGAATTCAAGAGGCGGTTCTCAGTAGGGAATATTGCGCAAAATATTTTTTCTGTTGACGAAAGCGAGTGCGCCCTGAACGAAGACGGCTGGCCGCAGAACCTGTATTTTGCCTTTGGGGACATTGACAATAATATTTGGGGACAGACGTTTCACTATAACGCAGATGGCTATTTCCACTCAGTAGAAATAATGCGGTTTTAATTGTTATGCTGTCGTGATACCGTATGAGCTAAGTGAATAAGCAAAAACCGCACCGCAGTTTTCTGCGGTGCGGTTTCTTATCAAATTCGGTATCAGCCGCCGTGCATGAGACCGGCGGTTTTCGCTTTGCTCTCGTTCGAGCGCCTGAGGTAGGGCTTGCAGACGCTGTGCAGGAATATTCCGAGCGGGACGGCGATGATTGCCATCAGCAGCAGAACGAGGATACACTTTAAGTAAGTGCCGTTGTAGCTGCCGGCGATCGTCTCGCGCATCGCATTCATCGAATATTTGAACGGCATCACGCCGTAGAGCACCTGGAAGAACTTCGGCAGCATCTCGACGGGGTAGGTACCGCCCGAGCCTGCGACCTGAATGACCAGCACGATGATCGAAAGAGCCTCGCCCGTGCTGCCGAGCGCAAACACGAAGCTGTAGTTTATAAGCGTTGCGACAAGGCTTGACATTGCCGCCGCGAGCCAGAACAGGAACGGGTTATAGCACTGTATGCCTATGTAGAAAAGATTGCCGAGCGCCGTTATGAGCGCGGTGAGTTGGCCGATGGCGAAGAAGACGAAGTAGCGGCCGAAGTAGGACTCGGTGACGTTCAGGGTCGGGAACTCCTCGCGGCGCTTGATATGCGGATGCATGAGGCTGACGCTCAGCAGGGCGCTTGCCCAAATGGCCAGCACGGTGTAGAACGGAGCCATGCCAGAGCCGAAGTGGTCAAGGGCGTATACGCGGACGATTTCGAGGTTTGCGGGGGAGGAGAGGTAGTCGACGAGGCCAGCGACGTCGTTCTGCATAAGGTCGAGGATGTTGGAAACGCTCTCGGACGAGCGGAGCTCATTTACGTTCGACTGCACGTTCGTTACGAGATCGAGCATCGTGTTCATGACTTCGCGCGTGCTGTTGATGCTCTGTGTGCAGGAGCTGAGCGCGGAGGTGAACTGCTGCAGTGTGAGCGCCTGAGTGTCGACATCGCCCTGGATCTGAGCGATGAGCGAATCCAGGTTATCCAGCGAGTCCTGCAGTGTCGTCATGGAATTTATGAGGTTGCTGTCGATGTTCGTCTGCTGAAGAATATCATCGAAGCGGATAACGCTTTCGTGGAGTTGCTTATTGACGTCGTAGTACAGATCGTCAAGGATCTCGCCTTCGTAGTCGGTTATGCCGCCCTCGCCGTACAGCGCGTCCCAGTCGACGACAGAGCTGCCCGCTGCGGCAGGGTCGCCGCCGGTCGCCTCATCGAGGCGCTCCATGGTGTTGCGAAGCTGCTCTGAGCTGTTTCTTATCGCGTCTGCCGAGTAGATGACGTCCTCCTTGCTGGTCGCGAGGCGATCCTGCATGTTGGAGATGCTCTTGCGGCTGTTATTGAGCATGTTGACAATGTCCGGGAGCAGGTTGCTGGTCATGGTCGTGACGTTCAGCGCAGACTGGGTGACCGAGGCCATCGACTCCATGATCGAGACATAGGTGCGCAAGTCGGTCTTTATGTTCTCAAGCTCATCATCGAGGTTCTCAAGCGACAGTGTGGCGTCGCCGCCCATGCCGGAGAACAGGGAGGTGAAGTTTGAAAGCTCATCAACGATAGAGGCGAGGAATATGCTGTTTACCTCGTCTTTGACGATGCTCTGTGCACGGTCGGTAACGCGCGAGGCGACAGCGTTCATCTTTTGGTTGTCGTAATAAATTATCTCGGGCGTTTCAAACTCGCCGTCGGTAAAGCCGAGCATTGCCGAGCTGAAGTCTGCCGGGATAACGAGACCGGCGTAATAGTCACCGCTGTACAGTCCGTCCTGAACGGCCTGTTCGGAATCGACGAACTGCCAGTCTATCTGATTGTTGCTCTTGAGTTTTTCGATAATGATGTTGCCGACGTTGATGTCAATCCCCAAAAGCGTCGTGCCCTCGTCCTCGCTCGAAACAGCAATCTTGAGATTCTGCGTAGAGTCGACCGTGTAGGGATCCCAGTTGGATATGATATTGAACCATGCGTACAGGCAGGGGATAAGCGCCAGACCGAAGACGCAGACGATCGCAACAACGCTCTTGCTCAGACGCTTTATGTCCGAACGGATGACGGCTCGAACATTTGAAGTTTTATCTTTTAGTTTGTTCATCGCATTGCTCATCTTTCGTAGAGTGTTGTTTATTCGTCCTTGCCGGAGGAGGATTCTTCGTAATTGTCATACTTAAAGCCGGCGCCCTTGGCTTCATAGTTTTCGGGCGAGCGGCTGCGTATGGATTCGCGTATTGCCTCGGCTCGCTTATCGGCGGAGGTTTCGGCGCTTTCCGCTATCGCGGGCGGCTCATCTTCGTCACCATTTTCGACGCTCGTTATCATTTTTCGCAGGGTGTAATCCTGATACTCAATGACGATAAGGATTGCGGCGATAATGAACATCGAGACTATCCACAAAACGAGGAATATCGTTTTTGAACTGTTGGTAAAAAACAGCATCACAAGGAAGATGGTCGGCACTATCAGCAGGCTTCGCAGAGCCATTTTCGTGCGCCTGACGTTGTGCTCGTGCATTTGCCTGAGACATTCCATCAAGTGCTTATATTTTTTCTCGTACTGAGTATCCATAATGATTGCTCCTGTAGTTTTTACATCATTTCCGTCTTATCAAGCTGCTCATTCATATACTTATTGATACCGCTGAACGAACGCTTTGCGAATATGCCTATCAGCAGGCCGACGACGAAGAACAGCATCAACTGCAGCAGATATATCAGGTACTGATTCTGATACAGTCCTGCAATAGCCTCGCGCATTGCGTTGATCGCGTAGGGGAAGGGGAAGAACAGGTAGACCTGCTGGAAGAAGTTCGGCAGCAACTCGATGGGGTAGGAGCCGCCGGAACCGGCGATTTGAATAATAAGTATGACGACGATGAGCGCTCTGCCGATGTTGCCGAAGGCGACGGCAAAGGCGTATGCCAGCATTGAGCAGGCCATCGAGGTGACAAAGCCCGAAAGCAGAAGCAGACCGGGATGTACGCAATCAACGCCGAGTATCAGGAGATTGCCGAGCATCGTTATAAGCGTCTGCACCTGACTGAGAACGAAGAATAGCAGGTATCTGCCGAAGAAGCGCTGTTTCTCGGTCGCCTCGGGCACCGGGATGGGCGCGTCGCACTTCAATATCGCATTGAGGATAACGCAGCCGACCCAAATGGCGAGCATGGTGTAGAACGGCGTCATTGCCGCACCGTAGGATTCTACGGGATAGACCGACTTCGAGACCATCGAAACGGGGCTCGAGAGGAACGAGCCGATGCTCTCGGGGTCAACGTTTAAGAAGTCGAAAACATTCTGCAGCGTGCCGTTTTCGGGATTTCCGTCAAGCATCTCAATGAAGTCGTCGATCCTGCCACTGTAGGAAGTGAGCAGATCCTTCACCTGAATAAGTGCGTTGTTGACGGCTCCGAAGGTGTTGCCGAGTTCTTTTACGATGGGCGTCGTCTTGCCGAGTATGCCGTTGAGGTCAAGCAGCAGGGCGGATACCTCACCGAGGCTGTCCTGAAGATTGTTGAGCATCGTGTCGAGCATGGGATAGACCGTCTCCGTGAGGGTCTCTCTCGCGGTGCCGAGCATGTCGCTTACAAGCTGCAGGTCGTTGATGAGATCAATATCGCGGTTGCCGCTGAGAATATCGTCGAGGATATCCTGTGCGTCTTTGGTATTGCTTTCGGCGCTGCTTATGGAGTCGGAGACGCTTGATGTGTCGCTTCCACTCGCGGTGCCGACGGCTTCTGCTGTCGCACCGAGGGCGCTGATTTCCTGCGAGACGACCATTGTATCGCTCTGCGCGGCCTCGAGAGCTTCCTGACGAACCTCGGAGTCGGAGGTGCTCTGGGCCTTGGAGAGGTTAGACTGGATGCTCTTTATGCGGTCATTGGTATCGTCCTTCATGAAGCCGACCAGCGATTCCATCGACTGCTGCGTCTGAGATGCGTCGTTAAGATCCTCGTAATCATAGCCGGTCACGGCCTCATAGACCGAGGGGACGGCGACGGACTCATAATCGGTCTTGATGGCTTCTATAGAGCTCTTGTTGTGTGCTGCGAGCACGCGCGTCTGCTGAGCGTCCACCGAGCCGCCGTTGAGTCCGAGCTTGTCACGAAGCTGGGTAATCTTGTCGGTGAGCTTGTTGAGGGCGGTGAGAGCATCCTCGACCTCGGTGTTGGTAAGCCCGGAGTGGGTGAGGTAATCTATAAGCTCATTGTACTGCTTTTCAAGCTCTGCCAGTGCCTGCTTTGCCGCTTCCGCGTCATCAGTGCCGCCGGTATAGAGCCTGTCAAGCTTGTATATGGCTTCGTTTACGGAGTCCTGCAGCTCGAGGAGCATGTTGTTAACTTCTTCGTTTATGAGAGCAAGATCCTTTTTGGTATCCTCGACATACACGATCTGCTTTGAGATATTCACTCTTTCGTTGCCGATTAAGTAGATCGAGTAATTAAGCGTGTTGTTCGTGTGCTGAAGAGTATCGATAAGTGTGTTGTTCGCGGTGATGAACTGATCGATTGTTTCGCTGTAGCTTACGAGATTGTTGTTTATCTTCTTGAGTGTGTTCTTGAGCATCTCGGCAGAGGAATTGCCCTGAACGTCAGAAGAGAAGGAGTTGAGCTTATCAAACAGAGTTTCGACAACGGCGGAAATGTACTTTTCATTGACAATCTTTTTGACCTCATCACCCGCAGCCTCGACGATCTTGACAGCAATTGCGTTGGTCTTCTCGTTCTGATAGAACTTTATCGTCGGACTATACATGTCCGTGTTAAGGAAATTGTACATATTATATGTAAAGTCGGGCTCGATGATAATTGCTGCGTAGTACTTCCCCGCATAGAGGTCCTCGACGGCCTTGTCGGCATCGTCGAGGAAAACGAATCCAAAGTTTTCATCATCCTTGATCTCGTCAATAAGAGCTTTGCCCATGTTGACAATATTGCCGTCGGAATCCATATAGTCCTCATCGTTGGAAACGACCGCTATGGAGACATCCTTGGTCTTACCGTACGGATCCCAAAATGCATAGATATTAAACCATGCATAAAGGGCGGGCAGTATAAGAATCGCCAGTATGATAAGGAAGGCGAAAAAGTTCCTATACAGGTTCCGCAGATCGCATTTGAAAATCCTGAAAACATTACGCATATCGGGCAATACTCCTGTCAAAATTAAGAGTAGTATAGTATGAATTATGTATCAAAATCGGAGACAATATGACGATTACAAAATGGTAACGATTTAGATACAAGGGTATTGTACAAGCATTTAAAATAATTGTCAAGTAGACATAACCACATTAATAGATAAAATTTTCGTACGATTGTGGTCGACGAAAATCAGGACACTACATCTTGTGCATATAGATTTTTTGACACAAAAAAATAGAAAAACGATGCCCGAAAAACAGGCATCGTTTTCTTTCCCTCTAAACAAAGATTACTTCAGGCCGTTCTCGTATGCCTGAATCATCTTTTTGACCATCTGACCACCGACGGAACCGGCCTGACGAGCAGTGATATCGCCGTTATAACCGTTCTTAAGGTTTACGCCGACCTCGTTGGCAGCTTCCATCTTAAACTTCTCCATTGCCTCGCGTGCAGCGGGAACAACAAGATGATTGCTGGAATTGTTAGACATAGTTTTTACATCTCCTTTTCTGTATTGGGTACGGTTTCTTGACCCGATACTATCATTGCCGCGAATGAATTTTATATTCTTGTGGAGAGTATGTAATTAATGCTAATAATTCAGTTTGAATTTATGTTATTATTGTAATGTATAGTGTCTTTTAATCTCGATACTCAAACTCGAGATTATAGATGCTGACGGTGTCGCCGTCGCGAATACCCATTTCCTCCATGCGTTTGTAAACGCCGTTATCGCGCAGGACGCGGTCGAAGTACATGACACTCTCATTATCTGAGAAGTTAACGGAGGACATGAGTTTTTGCAGCCAGCCGCCTTCGACGACCCAAACGTCGTCGTATTTCTCGATAGTGAGATTTTCGGATGTGTCGATGACGGGCTCGGGCGGAACATAATCGGCCTCGAAGCGAATGACCGGCGGCAACTCGCGCAGCCGCTCGACCGCCATGTTGACGAGCTCGTGTGTTCCGTGATGCGTCGCGGCGCTCATTTCGAAAAACTCATAGCCGAGAGCCTCGACATGAGCCTTGAGCCGCTCGATATTCTCACGATTATCGCCGCACAGGTCGCATTTATTTGCCGCGACTATCTGCTTGCGCTCGGCAAGCTCGGCGGAATACTCCTTGAGCTCGGCGTTTATGGCGTCGAAATCTTCGACAGGGTCGCGCCCCTCGGAGCCGGAAACGTCGACAAGATGGATGAGCAGGCGGCAGCGGTCTATGTGCCGCAGAAAATCGTGGCCAAGACCTGCGCCTTCCGATGCGCCCTCGATTATGCCGGGAATATCGGCCATGACGAAGGAGCGGCCTTCATCTACATATACGACGCCAAGATTGGGGAACAGCGTCGTGAAATGGTAGTTTGCAATCTTCGGGTGTGCCTTGCTTACGACTGACAACAGGGTGGATTTGCCCACATTGGGGAAGCCGACCAGGCCGACGTCGGCCAAAAGCTTCAGCTCAAGCGTGATATCGTGCGCCTCACCCGGAAGGCCGGGCTTTGCAAAGCGCGGGACCTGCCTTGTGGGAGTTGCAAAATGCTTATTGCCCCAGCCGCCCTTGCCGCCGCGCGCGGCGATGAAGGGCTTTCCGTCGGACATGTCGTGCATTATGCCGCCGGTCTCTGTATCTCGCACGAGTGTGCCGCGCGGGACGCGGATATACAGACTCTCGCCGTCCTTGCCGGAGCAGCGCTTACCCTGACCGTCCGCACCGGTTCCGGCGACATATTTTCGCTTATATCTGAAGTCCATCAGTGTGGACATGTTGTCATCAACAACGAAAACGATATCGCCGCCCTTGCCGCCGTCGCCGCCGTCGGGACCGCCCGCTGCGACATATTTTTCGCGGTGGAACGCGACGGCACCATTGCCGCCGTTTCCGGCCTTTATTGTTATTCTTGCTTTATCAACAAAAGAGGCAGCCATATTTCACCTCACAAATATTAATGTTTATTGCTTTCTCCGGCTCAAAAGAGCCGTTAAATGCAGCCGAGTTGTCTGCATGACAGACGCTTAAAGTAAATGCCGGACGAAAGCTTCGTCCGGCATCGTCATGTTAATTTACTGAGCGATCTCTTCGTAAACAGAAACCTGCTTGCGATCCTTATCCTTGCGCTCGAACTTTACCTTGCCGTCTACGAGAGCGAACAGGGTGTCGTCCTTACCCTTACCAACGTTGGTGCCGGGATGGATCTTAGTTCCGCGCTGTCTGACGAGGATATTTCCGGCCAGGACGAACTGACCGTCTGCTCTTTTGACACCAAGACGCTTAGACTCACTGTCGCGGCCGTTCTTGGTAGAACCCATACCTTTTTTATGTGCCATTAAGGTTACACCTCCATTATCAGTAGTAGCGGAATAAATTATGCGTTGATGGTTTCGATCTGAACCTTGGTATAGGGCTGTCTGTGGCCCTGAGTTCTGCGGTAGCCTTTTTTAGGCTTCATCTTATAAACGCGAACCTTCTTGCTCTTGCCGTTCTTGACGACATTTGCGGAAACGCTTGCGCCTTCGATAACGGGAGCACCGAAAACGGTGTTTTCCTCGTCGATGACTGCCAGAACACGGTCAAACTTAACAGACTCGCCTGCCTCGACATCAAGCTTCTCAACGAAGATGACATCGCCCTCGGCAACACGGTACTGCTTGCCGCCGGTCTCGATTACAGCGTGCTTCATGAACTTAACTATCCTTTCTTCAGGTCTCGCTCTCATAGGTGTCGGGCAAGTCCCGAGCTTTCGACCCATTCAATGCGGCTTTAACAGTATAGCATTGCCAATCGGCAATGTCAAGCACAAAAATGCTTGAAAAACAAAAGAAAAAATGGCATAATCACAGTGAGATGTGAAGGAGGGAGCGCAAAATGAACAAGCTTCTGAAAAAGGTGTTTTCCAGAACCGTCGTGACGGCTCTGCTGATCATTATACAGGTCGCATGGCTGGTGGCACTGCTGCTGAGATTGGGCAACTCCCTGCCTGCGATACAGACCGTGCTGCGCATTCTGAGCCTTGTTGCAATTTTGTTCGTGATAAAAAGCGACATGAACCCGTCATATAAAATCGGCTGGGTATTGCTCATCGCTGTGCTGCCGATCCTGGGCGGACTCATGTACATCATTTTCGGCAACAAGCGGCCTGCAAAATATATGCGTGACATGCTCAACGCCCAGCTTGAAAAGTCGGCTGAATACCTCAGCGAGCAGGAGAGTATCACCGGCGAGCTTGACGGCGGTGCGGCTGGACTTTTTAAATACCTCGAAGGGTCGGCCGGCTACCCGATGGCAAAGGACACGACCGTGCGCTATTACCGTGTCGGCGAGGAAATGTACGCAGACCTCCTGCCCGAGCTTGAAAAGGCCGAAAAGTTTATCTTCCTTGAATACTTCATCATCCGCCCGGGCGTAATGTGGGACAGCGTGCTTGATGTGCTCAAGCGCAAAGCCGCAGCGGGCGTTGACGTGCGCATAATTTACGACGACATGGGCTGCATAGACATTCTGCCCGCAAACTACAACACCACGCTCGAGGACTGGGGCATACGGACAATGGCGTTTAACCGTTTTGTGCCCGCCGTCAGCTTAGTCATGAATAACCGAGACCACCGCAAGATAACCGTCATTGACGGTAAGGTCGGCTTTACCGGCGGCATCAACATTTCAGACGAATATATAAACGCCATGGAGCGCTTCGGCCACTGGAAGGACACGGGGCTCATGCTCAAGGGACCGGGCGTATTTAACCTGACGCTCATGTTCCTTGAAATGTGGAACGCCTTCAACAAGGACGGCGATAATTACGCAGACTTTATCCCCGAGTCGTTCGAGGAAAAGGGCAGCACCTCCGACGGCTATGTGCTGAGCTTTTCCGACAGCCCGCTGGATAACGAGTGCGTTGGCGAGAGCGTGTACACCGACATGCTGTACAAGGCCAAGGACTACATTTATATAACAACGCCGTATCTCGCCATCGACAGCGAGCTCCAGAGCGCCCTGTGCATGGCGGCAAAGCGCGGCGTAGATGTGCGCATGATAACCCCGGGCATACCGGACAAAAAGCTCGTTTACCGCCTGACGCGCTCGTATTACCCCACACTTTTGCGAGCGGGCGTTAAGATATACGAGTACACGCCCGGCTTTATCCACGCAAAAAGCTTCGTGTGCGACGATGAGCTGTGCGTTGTCGGCACGATAAACATGGACTACCGCAGCCTGTACCTGCACTTTGAGTGCGGTACGCTCATGTATAAAAATCCCGAGGTCGTGCAGCTCAAAAACGACGACCTTGAGACCATGGAAAAGTGTCGCAAGGTCGAGCTATCGGATATGAAAACCAACTTCCTCGGCGAGCTGTTTGACAGCTTTCTGCGATCTATCGCACCACTTATGTAATATCAAAAATGCCGCCCGATTTTCGGGCGGCATTGCCATATTTAAATAATGTATCAGCCGACGATGTCCTTGGTATCGCGGGCGATAACAAGCTCCTCGTTGGTGGGGATGACGAAAACCTTGACCTTGGAGTCGGGGGTGGAGATCATGATATCCTCGCCGCGCTTGGAGTTTGCCTCGTCGTCGATGGTGACGCCCAGGTAGCCGAAGTACTCGGCGATGGCCTTGCGGGAGCTCTTGGAGTTCTCGCCGACGCCTGCGGTGAATACGATAGCGTCAACGCCGTTCATGGCTGCAACGTAGGAGCCCGCGACCTTTGCGACCCAGTAGTGGAACATATCCAGCGCAAGCTGCGCGCGCTCGTTGCCTTCGGCAGCGGCGTTGTCGAGATCGCGGAAGTCGGAGGAAACGCCGGAAACACCCAGGACACCGGACTTCTTGTTGAGTATGTTGAGCATCTCGTCAATGCTGATGCCGTACTTGTTCATGATAAACTGGATAACGCCTGCGTCCAGATCGCCGCAGCGGGTGCCCATGGGGAGGCCGACCAGGGGAGTGAAGCCCATGGAGGTGTCGACACACTTACCGCCGTCGATAGCGGCGATGGAGCTGCCGTTGCCCATGTGGCAGGAAACTATCTTGAGCTCCTCGATGGGCTTGCCCATGAGCTCTGCGCAGCGGCCGGAAACATAGCGGTGCGAGGTGCCGTGGAAGCCGTAGCGGCGGATGCCGTCGTTCTGATAGTACTCATAGGGAACCGCGTACATGTAAGCCTTGCCGGGCATGGTCTGATGGAAAGCGGTGTCGAATACTGCGACCATGGGAACATCGCCCATAACGTCGCGGCAGGCGTTGATGCCGATGATGTTTGCGGGGTTGTGCAGGGGAGCGAAGGGAGTGCACTCCTTGAGAGCTTCCATGACAGCGTCGTCGATGCGCACGGAGGAAGCGAACTTCTCGCCGCCGTGAACGACGCGGTGGCCGACAGCATCTATCTCCTTCATGGAGGCGACAACGCCGTACTCGGCGCTGGTGAGCTTGTCGATAACAGCAGCTATTGCCTCTGCGTGGGTGGGCATTGCAACGTCTTCGTCGAAAACGGGCTTGCCGCCGACCAGCGGGGTGTGCTTGAGGTGACCGTCGAGGCCGATGCGTTCGCAAAGACCCTTAGCCATGACTGACTCGGTCTCCATGTCGATGAGCTGGTACTTCAGGGAAGAGCTGCCTGCGTTGATAACAAGAATTTTCATTCCGATATTCCTTTCTTATTGTAAAAATCACAAAAAAATTGTATCATTAGTGCATACCTAAATTATTTTAATACATTTTGCACAAAAATCAAGTAATTTTTGAAAGGGATGAATGATTTGAGCGTAATTGGCATAGTAGGAGAGTATAATCCCTTCCATTATGGGCATATGCACCATATCTCGGAGACAAAAAGACTCATGGGTGAGGACTGCCCTGTGGTCTGCGTCATGTCGGGCGACTTTATCCAGCGCGGCGAGGCGGCTGTGTATTCAAAATTTGCGCGTGCCGAGGCTGCGGCGCGCAGCGGCGTTGACCTCGTACTCGAGCTTCCGCTGCCATGGGTGCTGTCATCTGCCGAAGGCTTCGCACGCGGCGCCGTGGGGCTTCTGGGGTCGATCGGAGTCGTCACGCATCTTAGCTTCGGAAGCGAATGCGGCGAGGTCGAGGTGCTCGAAACGATAGCTGAAACGCTCATCGATCCGCTCATCGGTGCCGATATCCGCGCAGAGCTGGCCTCGGACGAGGGAATACCCTTTGCCGCTGCACGTCAGAGAGCCGTGGCAAAACGCCTCGGCGAAATGTCCTGCCAGCTGGAAACGCCGAATAATATTCTTGCCGTTGAATACATTAAAGCAATATATAATCTCGGCCTTAACTTGAAGCCGGTGACCGTACAGCGCTTCGGCGCGGGACATGACGAGCTATCCGGCGAGGGCTATAAGTCGGCCGCCGAGATACGCCGCATGATATCAAACGGCAAAGATATCGCCTCGGTACTGCCCGAGAGCGCCAATGCCATCTATCGCCGCGAGGAAAAGCTCGGCCGCGGCCCGTTGATACCCGAAAGCCTGGAAAGTGCAATAATATCGCGGCTGCGCATGTTGCCTGACGCAGTGTATGCAGAGCTTCCAGACGCGGGGGAAGGGCTGCACAACCGTATTGCCCGGGCGGCAAAGGATGAGTGCACCCTCGACGCGATACTGGCTGCGGGAAAAAGTAAGCGCTACGCCCTCAGCCGCATACGCCGTATTATAATGTGTGCCGCCCTTGGGATAAACGCAGGGATGTCGGCAGAAACTCCGCCTTATGCCCGCGTCCTTGCCGCGACCTCGCGCGGCTGCGCGCTGCTTCGGCAGATGAGCGAAAGATCGCTTGTGCCGGTCATAACAAAGCCCGCCGAGATAAAAAACTGCGGGGAGGAGTGCCGCAGACTCTTTGAGCTCGGCAGCGCAGCTCACGATCTCTACGTCCTCGGATACGCCGCCCGCGGCGAGCGAAAAGGCGGTGCAGACTGGCGCACAAGCCCTAAAATCATATAAATTTTGCCCCATATTTAGAACATTGTTATAAATATATTAATAAAATATCCAAAAAACAGTTGCAATTTGCTTTTCGGTAGTTTATAATGCCAACTATCAACGCAAAGACAAATGTTCGCCTTGCGCGGACACAGAGAAAGTTGAAAGTTGAGAAATAATCAGGAGGAAATAATTCAATGAAGAAGTTTTTAGCACTTGTTCTTGCGATGCTCATGGTATTTTCACTGTGCGCATGCGGCAACGGCGGCGACAGCGCAAACGACGATAAGGTCATAAAAATCGGCGTTTACGAGCCTCTGACCGGCGCAAACGGCGCAGGCGGCAAGCAGGAAGTTCTGGGTATGCAGTACGCAAACTCCGTCGTCAATACCGTCGAGATAGGCGGCGAGACCTACAAGGTAGAGCTTGTCACCGCTGATAACGAGTCCGATACCTCGAAGGCAGTCTCTGCTGCATCGAACCTCGTTGCTCAGGGCGTATCCGTCGTTCTCGGCTCCTACGGCTCTTCCGTTGCAATAGCCGGTTCCGATACCTTTAAGGACGCAGGCATCCCCGCTATCGGCGTTACCTGCACCAACCCTCAGGTCACAGAAGGCAACGATCACTACTTCCGTATCTGCTTCCTCGATCCGTTCCAGGGCACCGTTCACGCAAACTTTGCGAAGGAGCAGCTCAAGGCTGACACCATCTACTGCCTCGGCGAGCTCGGCAACGACTATGACCAGGGCCTTATAAACTACTGCAAGGCAGCTGCAGAGAAGCTCGGCATGACGGTTGTCACCGAGTCCTTCCCCAAGGATAACTCCGACTTCACCTCTTACCTGAACAACGCCAAGAAGGCAGGCGCTCAGGCAATCTTTGCTCCCTGCTCGATCCAGTATGCACAGCTTATAGTTGAGCAGTCGGCTGCTCAGGGCATCAATATTCCTCTCCTCGGCTCCGACACTTGGGACAGCAATGTCATCGTCGGCGCTACCAAGGGCAAGGATGTTCAGGTCTATGTTTCCACCTTCTATCAGGAGGGCGCAAACCCCGAGTTCGAAAAGGGCATCAAGGAGTGGATCAACTCCGACAGCAAGAATCTTGAAAACAACGGCGGCAACGATATGCTCGCAGCCGTCACCGTCATGGGCTATGATGCATACATGGTAGCTCTCGAGGCTATTAAGGCAGCTGATTCTTCCGATCCTGCGGCAGTCATGGCAGCTCTGCCCGGCGTTACCTACTCCGGCATCTCCGGCGACATCTCCTTCAATGACATCGGCGACGCAAACCGCGACTCCGCAGTCATCAAGGCCGCCAACACCGAGACCGGCGAGTGGGAGTTCGTCGCAGTCCAGAAGGCTGAGGCATAATTCCGCACTGCTGCGGCACAGCTTGATACTTAAACTGTGAACTGTTTATATGGTGGGGATGTTGCGGCATCCCCACCATATGGTATTTTTTAATTCCCCGAAATCAAGGCAGGAGCGCATAGATATGCTCCGTAAAATAAGCTGCGGAGCGGATCTATGCGTTCCAAAGAGAGATAGGATGGTCCTCAGATGATCGAATTTTTGCATGTTAACTTTGGTTATCTGCTATCCGGCATATCCGTGGGCGGTCAGTATGCTCTTATAGCCATCGGCTACACGATGGTGTACGGTATACTCAGACTCATTAACTTTGCTCACGGCGATGTGTTCATGGTAGCAGGTCTTATAATGATTTACGCCATAGCCGGCGGACTGCCGATGTGGCTGTCGATAATCCTCGTCATAGCGCTAACGGTAGCTCTCGGCGTCGTTATCGAGCGCGTTGCTTACAAGCCGCTGCGATCCTCGCCGCGTATGTCGGTCATGATCTCCGCCATCGGCGTATCGTACCTGCTGCAGAACTGCGCACTGTACTTTACCGGAGGCCTTGCCCGTACATACCCCGTTATCCCATTCCTCGCAAAGACGGTGACGATTTGGGATGCGAGCACCAAGGTCGTTACCCTTATAACTCCGGTGCTGACCATCGTTCTGGTCATAGCGCTCGTGCTGCTCATAAACCACACCAAGATAGGCATGGCCATGCGTGCCGTTGCCAAGGATTTTGAGACCAGCCAGCTCATGGGTATAAAGATAGACTCCGTCATATCCTTTACCTTCATCATCGGCTGCTTCCTCGCAGCCGTCGGCTCGCTGCTTTACTTCTCAAACTACACGACCGTTGTTCCGACCTCGGGTGCGATGCCCGGCCTGAAGGCCTTCGTCGCGGCCGTTTTCGGCGGCATCGGCTCGATACCCGGCGCAGTCATCGGCGCGTTCATAATCGGTATCTGCGAAAATATCATAAAAGCGTTTGGACAGGACTGGACGGTATTCTCCGATGCGTTTACCTTCGTCCTGCTGATAGTCATCCTCCTCGTCAAGCCCACCGGCATCTTCGGCGAGAAGGCGACGGATAAGGTGTGAGGTGAGGACGATGAACGAAACAATGAATACCAAAGTCCTCAGAACGCCGGACGAAGTGGCAAAGCGCCAGGGCATGTGGCTGACGATAGTCGCCCTTGTGATCATGTACGTTGCGCTGTTTGCACTTGATAACTTTGTAAAGCCCTCGCAGTTTACAATGATGCTCATACCCGTTCTCAAGAAGGGCGCGATATACTCGCTGGTCTGCGTTTCCATGAACCTGCTAAACGGCTTTACCGGCCTGTTCTCGCTCGGCCAGGCGGGCTTCATGCTCATCGGCGCGTATGCCTACGCGATATTCTCCATCCCCGCAGCGCAGCATGCGTCTGTATATCAGTATTTTGACGGCGGTGCTATCCAGTTCTCGATCCCCGAGCTTTTAGGCAATGCTCTGGGCGTGAACCTCGGCAGCTTTCTCGGAGCGATAATCTGCATCATCATCGCGGGTCTTGCCGCGGCGGTCTTCGCGGCGCTTATCGGAATCCCCGTGCTGCGCCTGAAGAGCGACTACCTTGCCATAGCGACCCTCGGCTTTGCCGAGATCATCCGCGCCGTTTTCCAGTGGAACGGCCTCGGCGTCATCACAAACGGCTCGAACCTTCTGCGTAAGTACACATCCTTCAGCGATATGAAGATACAGCTCGGCTCGCAGGTGTTCAAATTCGGCACGGCTTTTCCGTTCCTCATAGCGATGATAAGCATTATAATCATCGTCCTGCTCATAAATTCCTCATATGGCCGTGCATTCAAGGCCATCCGCGACGATGAGGTCGCGGCGGAGGCAATGGGCATTAACCTGTTCAAGCACAAGATGCTGTCCTTTGTCATCTCCAGCTTCTTTGCCGGCGTGGGCGGCGCACTGCTTGCAATGTTCCAGACGACCGTTCAGGCATCGGCCTTCATGTCTTCGATGACCTATGAGCTGCTGCTCATCGTCGTTATCGGCGGTATAGGCTCGGTTTCCGGCAGCTGCATCGCGGCATTTTTGTATATCGCCTGCTCCGAGTGGTGGCTTCGCTGCCTCGACTCCGGCGCTATCGGCAGCCTTCAGGTCTCCTTCTTCCGCGACGGCTTCCGTAAGGTCGTGTTCTCCGTCGTCATCATGGTCATAGTCCTGTTCTTCTCGCAGGGCATCATGGGCAATAAGGAGCTGTCCTTCGCAGGACTTATTAAAAAGATAAAAGCGAAAAAGGCCGCGAAGGCCGAAAAAGCTCAAGAGGGAGGTGCCGCGTAATGAGCAATAATGTTCTCCACGTTGAAAATGTTACGATGCAGTTCGGCGGCGTCGTTGCCGTCAACAATCTCTCGCTTGATATCCCCGAGGGCAAGATAGTCGCCCTCATAGGCCCCAACGGTGCGGGCAAGACAACGGCCTTTAACTGCATCACCGGCGTGTACGAGCCGACAAATGGCCTTGTAGAGTTCATGGGAAAGCCCATCGTGCGCAACCACCCGCAGGGCAAGATGAAGAAAAACTACAAGGGCGAAAACGGCGATATGTACCTCGGCAAGGTCGTTGCCAACACGCCCGACAAGATCACTAAGCAGGGCATAGCGCGTACCTTCCAGAACATAAGACTTTGGAAGAGCATGACCGTTTTTGAAAACGTCCTCATCGCAAAGCATATGCACGCAAAGCAGAATGTTTTCTCCGCGACCTTCCGCGGCAACGCGAAGGAGGAGAAGCGCATGCGCGAGGAGACGATGGAACTCTTGCGCGAGCAGGGACTTGATAAATACAAGGACGAGATAGCAACGAGCCTGCCTTACGGTCTTCAGCGCCGCCTTGAGATAGCGCGTGCGCTGGCAGCAGACCCGAAGCTGCTGCTTCTTGACGAGCCGGCAGCCGGCATGAACCCGCAGGAGACCCTGGAGCTTGCGCAGTTTATCCGCGAGATACGCGAAAAGCACAACCTTACGGTGTTCCTCATAGAGCATCACATGGAGCTTGTCATGCAGATATCCGACTATATCTACGTTATCGACTTCGGCTCTGAGATCGCTCAGGGCACGCCGAAGGAAGTTCAGAATAATCCGCACGTTATCGATGCGTATTTGGGAGTTGTTGAAGATGAGTGATGCAATACTGAAAATCAATGACCTCAAGGTCAATTACGGCGGCATTGAGGCCGTCAAGGGTATAAGCTTCGACGTTCCCGAGGGGCAGATAGTAACGCTTATCGGCGCAAACGGAGCGGGCAAAAGCTCGACCCTGCGCGCGATAGCGGGACTTGTTAAGCCTTCCGGTGGCTCGATAGAGTTTAAGGGCGAAAACATAACGGGGCTTGACCCGACATCCATCGTCACAAAGGGTATAACACTCGTTCCCGAGGGACGTAAGATATTCCCCGACCTTACGGTCTTGGAAAACCTCAAGATCGGCGCATATCTGCGCAACGATGATTTGACCGATGATCTTAACTGGGTCTATGACCTGTTCCCGAGGCTCAAGGAGCGCTCGTGGCAGGAGGGCGGCACTCTTTCCGGAGGCGAGCAGCAGATGCTCGCGGTCGGCAGGGCGCTCATGAGCCGCCCGAAGGTCATAATGATGGACGAGCCGTCCCTCGGTCTGGCACCAATCATCGTGCGGGGGATCTTTGATATCATCAAGGAGATAAACAAGCGCGGCGTTACCGTTCTGCTGATCGAGCAGAACGCGAACATGGCGCTCAAGACAGCGCATATCGGCTACGTTCTCGAAACGGGTCGACTCACAATGTCCGGTTCCGGTGCGGATCTGCTTGCAAACGAGCAGATCAAAGCCGCCTACCTCGGCACATGATAATAATGCAAAAAAAGACGTACTGCGGTGCGTCTTTTTTCGTGTTTACGAAACTTTTCGGTATTGCCGAGCGCAATATTATAGGCTTCGGCACGGGTACAGACTATTTGATGCTTTCCTAAAGCGATGAGCGGAGCTTTGCTGAAATTGCCGATATATCGTTTTATGAGGAATTCGGACATGCGTGCGCTGTGCGTGTGGGCAACGGCGTCTATATCGCGGATATGTGCGGCATGAAGGAGCTCAGCCTCAATGACGGCAAAGTAATAGCTGAGGTTGAAAGCAGAATGCCTTGTTATTGACAAAACCTCTGCGTTAGCGTAAACTAACGTAAGTTAGGCCAACCTAACACGTTGGCCGTACCATGGAGGTTTTTATGACACTTGACAAGCTGCCAATAGGTAAACCCGCGATAATTCTGACAGTCGGCGGCGAGGGAGACCTGCGCTGCCACCTGCTCGATATGGGGCTGATACCGCACACCGAGGTTACGGTGCGCAAGGTCGCGCCGCTCGGCGACCCGATGGAGCTTTATCTTCGGGGATATACGATGACTCTGCGCAAGGAAGACGCCGCACGCATAGAAGTTCGACCAAAGGAGGAGATATAGCCATGCTACTTGCTCTTGTGGGAAATCAGAACTGCGGCAAAACGACGCTTTTCAATCAGCTCACCGGCTCAAATCAGCATGTCGGCAACTTTCCGGGTGTTACCATTGAGCACAAGATCGGCCAGGTCATCGGCCGAAAAAACTGCGAGCTTGTCGATCTGCCGGGCATATACTCCATTCGCCCGTACTCCGGAGAGGAAAAGGTTACGCGAAATTTCATAATAGACCGCAAGCCGGACGCAATAATAAATATAGCGGATGCGACGAATATTGAGCGTAACCTCTATCTCACACTGCAGCTGATCGAGATGGGCAAGCCAATGGTGCTTGCGCTGAACATGATGGATGAGCTTTTGGGCAACCACGGAAGCGTTGACATACAGAAGCTCTCCGATAGACTTGGCATACCCGTCGTGCCGATAGCGGCCGCTAAAAATGATGGTGTTGACGAGCTCATGCGCGTTGTCGTGGAAACGGCGGAGAATGCGCGTAAGCCGCGAAGGATCGACTTCTGTTCAGCCGGTCCCGTGCACCGCTGCATACATACCGTCAGCCACGTCGTTGAGGATCATGCGGATAAGATCGGTGTACCATCGCGCTTTGCCGCGACGCGCGTTATAGAAGATGATGAGGAGATGCTCTCCGCGCTCAGGCTCAGCGAGAACGAGCTTGAGCTCATCGGACACGCCGTGCTTGAGATGGAGACCGAGAGCGCACTTGACCGCAATGCGGCTCTTGCCGAGATGCGCTATCGCTTCATCGAGGCCGTGTGCTCCGAGTGCGTCGTCAAGGCGCACGAGAGCAGGGAGATGCTGCGCAGCATAAAAATAGACAAGGTGCTCACGAACAAATACCTTGCCATTCCGACATTTATAGCCATCATGGGCTTTATATTCTGGATGACGTTCAGCGTTTTGGGGAAGTGGCTGTCGGATCTGCTCGCGCTGGGCATCGACAGTGTGACGCAGCTTGTTGATAATGCTCTGACGGCCTACGGACTAAACCCCGTCGTGCACAGCCTTGTCATTGACGGCGTATTTGCCGGCGTCGGCAGCATGCTTAGTTTCTTGCCGATAATCGTTGTGCTGTTTTTCTTTCTTGCCATTTTAGAGGATACGGGCTACATGTCGCGCGTCGCATTTGTCATGGATAAGCTTCTGCGCCGCATCGGACTGTCCGGCCGCAGCTTTGTTCCGATGCTCATAGGCTTCGGCTGCTCTGTTCCGGCCATCATGGCAACGCGCACGCTCTCCTCCGAGCGCGACCGCAAAATGACGATGCTGCTCATCCCGTTTATGAGCTGCTCTGCGAAGATCCCCATTTACGCTGTGTTTACTGCGGCATTTTTCCCGAATAACGGCGGCCTCGTCATGACCTGCCTGTATGTTTTCGGTATGCTCGTTGGAATAATAGCGGCGAAGGTCCTGAGCAAAACGGCATTTACGGGAAAACCCGTGCCATTTGTCATGGAGCTCCCGAACTACCGCATGCCGTCGCTGAAAACCGTGCTGCTGCTCATGTGGGAAAAAGCCTGGGATTTCATCCGCCGCGCTTTTACCGTCATTTTCGCGGCGACGATTGTCATATGGTTTTTGCAGAACTTCGACGTTCGCCTCAACGTCGTAGGGCAGGGGAGCGGCGACAGTCTGCTTGCCATCATCGGAACATGGCTTGCTCCGATATTTGCGCCGCTCGGCTTCGGCGACTGGCGCGTTGCGACGGCGCTCGTCACCGGTCTTATGGCCAAGGAGGCCGTAATAAGCACTCTCGGCGTTCTCATGGGCGTCGGAGCAAACCTCGGCAGCGCGGCGCTGGGCACACTTTTCACGCTGCGCTCGGCGGTGAGCTTCCTCGTGTTCTGCCTGCTGTATACGCCTTGTGTGGCCGCTCTTGCGGCGCTCAGGCGTGAGCTCGGCAGCGGAGTCAAAACCGTGCTCGTCATGGTCTCGCAGTGCTGCGTGGCGTGGCTGGCGGCCTTCTGCGTGTATGCTCTGATAGGGGTGATCTTCTGATATGGAAGTTATAATAATTGCCGTGCTCGCAATTTGGCTCGTCCTCGCCCTGCGCAGCATGAAAAAGGGCAGAGGCTGCTGC
>CAVGIU010000017.1:0-1242 GCA_963629425.1 Oscillospiraceae bacterium | reverse complement strand
AAAAAGTTCCTCGCGGGACTTTTTTGACAAGCTGCGCAAAAAGGTCAGGATAAAATCCTGACCTTTTTGCTGTGCCTGTTTATTTAAGTACGTTGATTATTATATCAAATGTCTCTTTTTCACCGTTTGCGTTCGTGCCCTCGCCGGTCATGATATAAACGGGGAAGAGGTAGGTCTTGCCGTTGTGCTCGACTCCGTCGGCGTAGTAGCCGAGCTTGCAGTCTGTGATCTTCGCGTTTGTGAGATCGCCGGAAAAGCAGGACAAATATTCTCGAATTCCCTGCAATTTGTCGATTCCCACAAAATCATCATTGCGCATTTATGGATAATACACAATACATATTCATCTTTTGTATATTCCCTTATAAAACGGTCAACAATAGGCATAGATAAAGGAGGGTTTATCTATGCAGAACGAAAAAAGCGGCAGACTGGATAAGTTTTTTGCCGGCAAGGGCTTTTACATAGTCCTTGCGCTATGTGTGATCGTGATAGGAATATCGGCCTACAGCCTCGCAAAGGGAGCGGATACGCCGACAGACAGCTTAAATCCCGGCATGAGCGCCGCACAGCAGACGCGCCGTCCCGAGCCGAGTGCGCAGCCGCCCGTGAGCACCGAGGCACCGAAGCCCGTGGACGCTCCGAACGAGGATGACATCGTCTCCGCGGGAACGCTGACGCAGGACGATGTGTGGCCCGAGCAGACGGCGTGGAGATGGCCGGTGTCGGGCGAGATCGAACGCGGCTACAGTGTGGAGACGCTCAGCTACGACGTTACGATGGCCGACTGGCGCACGCATGACGGCGTGGATATCCTCGCGCAGCAGGGCGAGGTGGTCGTCGCCGCGGGCGACGGCGAGGTGGTGAGCGTGACTCAGGACGATCTTTACGGAACCACTGTCGTTATCGACCACGGAAACGGCATTAAGACGACTTACTCTAACCTTGCCGACACGCCGACGGTCGCGGCCGGAGACAAGGTCAAGGGCGGAGATGTTATCGGCTCTGTCGGCAAAACGGCGCTCTGCGAGATAGGGCAGGGGAGTCATATGCACTTTGCCATGAGCCGCGACGGAGCGAGCGTCGACCCGACGGCGTATCTACCGATATGAAATTTGAAGAAAAATAAAAAAATGTGTTGACAATCCGGGCTGTGTCTTGTATAATTCCAATTGCTCATTTGAGAAATGGCGGCATAGCTCAGTTGGCTAGAGCATGCGGTTCATACCCGCAGTGTCCCCG
>CAVGIU010000016.1:0-23048 GCA_963629425.1 Oscillospiraceae bacterium | reverse complement strand
AAGGCATGGATCACCAACTCCGGCGTTGCAGACTACTATCTGATCATGGCCAAGACCGATCCCGAAGCAGGCGCAAAGGGCATCAGCGTTTTCATCGTTCCCAAGGACGCAGAGGGTCTGACCGTCGGTAAGTTCGAGCACAAGATGGGCATGTGCGGCAGCGCTACCTGCGAGCTGAGCTTCGATAACATCAAGCTTCCCGCAGACGCACTCGTCGGCAAGGAGGGCGCAGGCTTCAAGATCGCGATGATGGCTCTTGACGGCGCGCGTATCTCGATCGGCGCTATCGCTTCCGGCCTTGCACAGCACGCAATGGAGGTCGCAAAGAACTACGCAAACGAGCGTGTCACCTTCGGCAAGCCCATTGCAAAGTACCAAGGCGTTGCATTCAAGTTCGCCGACATGGCTGCAAAGATCCGCGCAATGGATCTGATGGTATGGGATACCGCACAGATGAAGAGCGAAGGCCAGCGCCACACCGTCGAGGCCGCAATGCTCAAACTCATGAGCTCCAAGTGGTGCTGCGAGATCTGCGACGAGTGCATCCAGGTGCTCGGCGGCAACGGCTACAGCCGCGAGTTCCACGTTGAGCGCTTCTACCGCGACGCAAAGCTGCTTGAGATCGGCGAAGGCACCAGCGAGATCCAGCGCATGGTCATCAGCGGCGCTGTTCTGGCAAAGTAATATAGCACGATTCGGAGAGATAGTAATGAAAATATTAGTTTTTGTTAAGCAGGTTCCCGATACGGACGACGTTAAGCTCGATCCGAAAACCGGCAACCTCAAGCGCGAGGGCGTGCAGAGCATGATAAACCCCCTCGACGCAAATGCAATAGAGGCTGCGGTGCAGCTGAAGGAAAAGTACGGCGCTACCGTCGCTGCGATAAGCATGGGACCCCCGCAGGCCGAGGACATGCTCAAAAAGGCTCTCGCTCTCGGCTGCGACGAGGCGTATCTCCTGTCCGACCGCGCATTCGGCGGCGCGGACACCCTTGCGACGGCGTACACTCTTGCAAAGGCTGCCGAAAAAATCGGCGACTATGACCTGCTGCTGTTCGGCCGCCACGCAGTTGACGGCGACACGGCGCAGACAGGCCCCGCAACCGCCGCTTATCTCAATGTTCCGCAGATCACCCTCGCAACGAGCATAGACGTTCAGGACGGCTGGGTCGTATGCGACCGCAATCTTGAAGACTGCACTCAGCGCGTAAGAGCAAAACTCCCCGCACTGGTCACCGTATGCGGCGAGATAAACACTCCGCGCTACGCAACACCCATTAACATCATGAAAGCGCTCAAGAAGCCGAGAACCGTTTGGGATGCGGCAGCGCTCGAGGCTGATACAACGCGCACCGGTATCCCCGGCTCCCCCTCCTCCACCAAGAAGGTATTTGAGCCGCCCAAGCGCAACACCGATACGAAGTACTTTGAGGGCTCTGCCGAGGAAATGGCAGTGCAGTTCGTCGATATGCTCGCAAGCGAGCATCTTGTCTGAGGAGGTGCTGATATGGCAAAAGAAGATTACAAAGGCATATGGATATTTGCCGAACAGCAGAACGGCGTTCTCAATCCCGTTTCTCTTGAGCTTCTCGCTAAGGCGCAGGAGCTGAAGGCTCACAACGGCGAGGACATTTACGCGATCCTCCTCGGCAGCGATGTCAAGGCACTCGCCCCCACGCTCATCGCGCACGGTGCGGACAAGGTCATTGTCGCGGAGGATGCGGCGCTCGCTGCTTACAGTGCTCGTCCCTATCAGCAGGCCATGACTCAGCTTGCTGAAAAGTATAAGCCCTCTATCATCCTATACGGTGCTACGAGCCTCGGCCGTGACTTCGCTCCGCGCGTGATGGTCTCTCTCAAAACCGGCCTCACCGCCGACGCGATAGACCTCGGCTATGACGAGGACGATGTGTTCTATCAGACGACTCCCGCATACGGCGGCAGCATCCTTGCACACATCGTTATCCTCGAGTGCCGTCCGCAGATGGCAACCGTTCGTCCGAAGATGTTCGTTCCGCTCGAGCCCGACGATAGCCGTCAGGGCGAGGTCATCACCGAGACCGTAAACATCTGCGCAGAGGACTGCTTTGAGGTTCTTGAGACCGCGCAGAAGGTCAGCGACCGCGAGCCGATTGACAAGGCAGACCTTCTCGTCTGCGGCGGGCGCGGCATAAAGAGTGAGGAAGACCTCAAGATGCTCGGCGAGCTGGCAGAACTTCTCGGCGGTCAGGTAGCTGCTTCTCGTCCCATCGTCGACAACGGCTGGCTGCCGCATGAGGATCAGATCGGTCAGTCAGGCGCGACCGTCAAGCCCGACCACATCATAAACATTGCCATCTCCGGCTCTGTTCAGTATCAGGTCGGCATGCAGAACTCCAAGTGCATCATCAGCATAAACCACACCACGGGAGTTCCCATATTCGATATCTCCCATTACGGCGCTGTCGCCGATTACCGCAGTCTCGTTCCGGCAATAATCGAAGAGATAAAGAAAAGAAAGTAACACCATAAAATATTTCAAAAAAGGAGCTAATAAAATGAGCGAACGTAAATCTCTTATTCCCGAATACGGTCCTTTCGCAGGAATGCGCATTATTGACACCGGCTCTCTGATAGCAATGCCCTACGCAGCAACTCTGCTTGCAGACTTCGGCGCAGAGGTCATCCACATCGAGCGTCCCGGCGTCGGCGACACTCTCCGTGTTCTCGCTCCCTTTGCAAAGGAAGATGACAAGGTCGTCAGCACCTCTTGGGCACAGGATGGACGCAACAAGCTCTCTCTCTCGCTTGAGCTCAATCTCAAACATCCCGAGGTCAAGGAGCTGTTCTACGGTCTTATCAAGGAGGCCGACGTGTTCATGGAGAACATGGTATGGCTTGAAAAGCTCGGCATACGCGACGAGGATCTGCTTGAGGTCAACCCCCGCCTGATCATCGCTCACATCAGCGGCTACGGCAACCCGGCATTCGGCGGTCTGCCTGAGTACTGCGACAGAGCATCCTACGACATGATAGGTCAGGCATTCTCCGGCTGGATGGGTCTTAACGGCGAAAAGGACGGTGACCCCGTCGTCGGTAAGCCCTGGCTCAATGACTTCACCTCCGCATACGCTGCCGTATTCGGCATACTCGCAGCTTATATAAACGTCCTCAAGACCGGCAAGGGCCAGGTCGTCGACGTCGCCCAGTTCGAGGTCCAGGCGAGCTACTGCTGCGATCTGTACACTTCCTACACCATGGCAGGCCGTCAGAACACCCGCTCCGGCAATAAGTCCGCCGCATTCCAGCCCTACGGTCTGTTTAAGTCCAAGGACGGCTACGACGTAGCAGTCGGCGCATTCGGCCCCGGCGTATACAAGAGAGCTATCCAGGCATTCGGCTTTGACCTTGATTACTTCAACTACAAGGATTGCTCCTCCGGCATTGAGGCCGTTGCCTCCGAAAAGGGCCGCGAGCTCGACGCAAAGGTCATCGAGTGGTGCGCTGCACACACCGCTCAGGAGATCGAGGACGCAATGGCAAAGTTCAAAGTCCCCTGCAGCCGCGTAATGGGTCCCAAGGACTGCCTGGAAAATCCTCACTATCAGAGCCGCGGAGACTTCATCGAATACCATGATCAGACCCTCGACAAGGACATCACCGCTTTCGGCATCGTTCCGAAGCTGTCCGGCACCCCCGGCCAGGTATGGCGCGGCGCTCCGAGGCTCGGTCAGGATACCGACACTATCCTCAAGGGTATTTTGGGCTACGACGATGCAAAGATAGCCGATCTCAAGGAAAAAAAGCTCATCTGATAATCATCTAAGCTATTTATCATAATCCTCTTCCCCCATATTTCCGGAAGTCCGGTATCAGATGCGCCGGGCTTCCGGAGCCCTGCCAATCAGTTCACCAATTCATTATTCTCCTTCCTTATTCCTTCCCTAAGATTAAGCGCCATCCGTATGGGTGGCGCTTAATTTATTGTGCCTAAAAAAACGGAGACGCTATACAGCGTCTCCATTATAATTATCTGTTATCATTCGGTATCCTCGTCCTCGTCCTGGCTGACAGGCTGCGCGGGAGCCGTGGAACCTGCAAGGCTGCGGAAGCTCGCCCTCGACTGATTTATGGATTTGAGCGCTGAGCCGACAGTTTCCTCTGTGCGGCGGAGTATCTCATCGACATATTCGTTTGCAACGCGGCGAAGCTCTTTGGATTTGTACTCTGCGTTGTTTACGAGCTCTGCGCTGTGTTGCTTTGCAACGCGCACTATCTCCTGCTCTTCGAGCATTGCGCGTGCCTTATCCTCGGCGTTCTTGCGGATAGACTCCGCCTCGCGCTTGGCATTGCCGATAAACTCATCGCGTGCGGACACAAGGCGCTTTGCCTCGGCAAGCTCGACGGGAATACGCGTTTTGATCTCGTTTAATATCTGCAGAACATTTTCTCTCTCTACTATGCATTTATCGTTTCCGAGAGGAACGCCCCATGCCTCTGTCACCATAGTGTAGAGAGTTTCGATAAGCTCCATTACCTCAACATTATTCTCGCTCATATTGATCCTCCATGCGGTTACGCCGCACACAAAGTTTTTGACAGTTCAGCTGTGCTTTTTTATTTTTTCCACAGCTTGGCCCTTTCCGTTATCTCATCCATTATCTCGGGCGGAACGAAGCCCGTAAGGTCTGCACCGTATGACACCATCTCGCGCACAACGGATGAGCTCAGAAAAGTATATTTTTCACTTGCTGCAAGAAACATCGTTTCAAGGGCGGGATTTATTTTTTTATTTATATGGTTCATCTGAAATTCATACTCAAAATCAGATGTAGCCCTAATTCCCTTTACCAGTACCGCGCCGTCGAACTGCTTTGCGTACTCTGCGAGCAGCCCATCCGAGGTATCGACCTCGACATTGGGTAAACTTCCAACGACCTTTTTGACCATCGCAGCGCGCTCGTCTATAGAAAACATGGGATTTGTTTTCGTCGCGTTATACATGATGCACACTGTGACCTTATCGAATATCTTCGACGCTCGCCTTATAATATCAAGATGGCCGAGCGTTATCGGGTCAAAGCTGCCGGGGCATATAGCAAGACTCATTAATTTGTCTCCCTGCTGTAGGTTGTAAGCTTAACTTTGCCGTAATTGTATTCCTTACACTTAAAGTAAGGCATATTCATCTCCGGCATGGGCTTTTCGCGCCCACTTTCGCACACAATTATACCACTTTCCGTCAAGATGTCAACGGAATTGATGATTTGCAGCGCTTTATCTATAAGATTTGTCGCATAAGGGGGATCTATGATGATAAGATCGAACTTTTCGCCTCGCTCGAGAAAGGCTATGGAATCGCTCTGCACGACGCGCGCTTCAAAGCCGCAGCCCTTTATATTCTGCTTTACGAGGGCTATCGACTCCCTGCTCTGATCGACGAAGGTCACTTCCCTTGCGCCGCGGCTGAGGCACTCAAGGCCGAGCTGACCCGTGCCCGCAAACAGGTCGAGCACTCTTCTGCCCTCGATATCGAACTGTATGATGTTGAACATCGACTCCTTGACCATATCGGTCGTGGGGCGTATATCATAGTTATCGGGCTCTTTGAGCTTTTTTCCACGCTTTATACCGCTTATAATTCTCATGTCTTTTCCTCATTCTTATGATAGTAATCAAAAACAGCTTTGGCCGTATTCTTCGGAACGACTGTGCTCAACTCGTCCATACTCGCCGCTTTTATCGCCTTGAGAGTTTTGAAATGGCGCAGCAGCTCGTTTTTTCTGACGCTGCCGACTCCCGGAATGGAGTTGAGCTCAGAGCCGAAGCTTTCGTTTCGCAGCGAGCGCTGATACTCGATGGCAAAGCGGTGCGTTTCCTCCTGGATATTGCCGATAAGCGAGAATACCGCCGGATTGCCGTTTATACATATCTCATGTCCCGCGCTCGTGACCAGCGCGCGCGTTCTGTGCCGATCGTCCTTTACCATGCCGAACACGGGCACGCTTATGCCGAGCTCGCCGAGCGAGCGCTCGGCTGCCGCTGCATGAGTTATGCCTCCGTCAATGAGCAGCAGCTGCGGCTTTTCCGCAAAGCCGCTGTCACCGTTCTTCAAATGCGCAAAGCGGCGATAGACAGCCTGCGACATGCTTGCATAGTCATCGCGTATATCAAGATCGCGTATCCTGAACTTGCGATAGTCCTTTTTATAGGGTCTGCCGTCCTTATGCACGGTCATCGCAGCCACGATGCCCGTATCTCCGAGGTTTGAAACGTCAAAGGCCTCGATACGCCCGGGATATTCGGGCAGCTCCAGCGACTTTTGAAGCCACAGGAGGGTATTTGTTCTGCGCTGCTGAACTGTCGTTGCACGCAGTATCTCCTCGGAGGCATTCATCTCGGCTCGCTCGACAAGACGCAGCCTGTCGCCTCGCTGAGGCACTTCGATGCTCACTTTTCGGCCCGATAGCTGAGCGAATAGCCGGCTGAGCGCCTCGGCATCCTCCGGCATTTCACGCAGGAGAATGTTCTTAGGCATTAGTCCGCGTGACACATAATACTGACGCATATACGCCGATATCGCCTCGCAGTCACTCTCAAGAGGCTCGGGCACGAGCTCAAAATCCTTGCCCGTAAGTGAGCCGTCGTTAAAATGCAAAACCACGAAGCAGCTTTTTGCTCCGCGCACGAATCCGACAGCGTCGGTATCTGAAAATGCCGTAGCTATGACCTTCTGCTTATTCGATACGCTCTTTATGGCGCGTATTCTGTCTCGCAGCTCAGCGGCAGTTTCGAACCGCAGCTGCTCGGATGCATCCATCATCTTCGTCGTTAGCTCGTCGATGAGCTCAGCGGTCTTGCCGCCGAGGATTAGGCAGACCTGCTCGACGGCGAGGCGATACTCCTCCGCCGTAAGCTCTCCCCTGCACCAGCCGCGGCAGTTGCCCATGTGGTAGTTCAGGCAGGGTCTGTCCTTGCCGATATCGCGCGGGAAGCGCTTCGAGCACGTCGCAAGGCCGACGGCTTTGGACGCAGCGTTAATTATATCGCGCGTAACGCTTCTGCCGCCGAAGGGGCCAAAGTATACCGCGCCGTCCTTTTTCGCGCTGCCTGATATCGTAAAGCGCGGATACGGCGCTTTTTTATCGAGTCTTATAAAAGGATAGCCCTTATCGTCCTTCAGGAGGATATTATAATGCGGCTGATGCTGCTTTATAAGAGAGTTTTCAAGGATCAGTGACTCAAACTCTGAATTAACGACGATGACATTGAAGTCCGAGACCTTCTGCACCATAGCCTCAACCTTGGGCAGGTGCGAGCCGCGAAAATAGCTCGTCACACGGTTTTTGAGCTTTTTTGCCTTGCCGACGTATATGACCTGCCCCGTCTCGTCGAGCATGATATACACACCCGGGAGCATGGGCAGCTTATTTGCTTTTTCAAGAAGCTTCTCGCGCATCTGCTACCTCGCTGTCCTTACTTCCGGCAATGCACCAAACCGTTACGGAGACGATAACGATAACTCCGCCTATGAGCGCGAAGAGTCCCGGCTTTTCGCCGTCAAATATGAGCACCCACACCGGATTCAAAAGCGGTTCCACGGCTCCGAGGAGGCTGCACGCAAGCGGTGGGCAGTGCTCTGCCGCTCTGCCGTAGAGAATATACGGTATGCCCAGCTGCAAAACACCGAGGATGATTATATACAGTACCGGCAGAGCCGAGAGCTCCGGCTTTGTCGTGATAATAAACGGCAGACCGAATATGAAAGCTACAGCCTGACCAATGAGCATCGCGGAAAAGCGCTCCTGTGTTTCGGCCTCGCCCATGGCTATGAACATTCCGCCGAGGCATGCGCCGGCAAATATGGCAACAAAGTTGCCGAGAAGATATCCCTCCGACAGCTGATCGAGGAAGAACATGCCGATACCTATAAAGGTGCAGATAACGGCGATGAAATCGCGCTTTTTAAAGCGCTTTCCGAAGAAAAGAGCCGAGAATATGACGATAAATATCGGATCCGTAAACTGCAATACGATTGCGTTTGCAGCAGTAGTGAGCTTGTTTGCCGCAACAAAGGCAATGTAGACAAGACCGAGCAGAAGTCCCGGAATAAGAGTCTGTCGATTAAATATTATTTTGTAGCCTTTTATGCGTATGTATACAAGCACCGTCAGCCCCGCGAAAAAGCTTCGCAGAGCGGATATGACAAAGGAATTCCACGGTATGAGCTTTATGAATATTCCTGCGATGCTCCAAAGCGCCGCACACATGAGCATCTCGAGTATTGCTCTGTTTTCTTTTTTCATATAAATCTCCGTATATAGCGAATAAGGGCGTGTTATCTAACACGCCCTTAGCTTCGTTTCAAATATCACTCGGTAAAGTCGGATGCGATAAGCTCAGAAAGCGTATCGACAGCAGTTGCCTCGTCAGCACCGTCGGCAATGAGGTTGACAGCAGTACCCTTAACGATGCCCAAAGAGAGAACGCCGAGCAGGCTCTTGGCATTTACGCGCCGGTCCTCTTTTTCGATCCAAATGCTGCTTTTGAATTCATTAGCCTTCTGAATGAAAAAAGTAGCAGGTCTTGCGTGGAGCCCCACCTGATTATTAATAACTACTTCTTTGGTTACCATTCTCGCCACTCCTCTTGATCACAAAAGATTAATCATACTTTAGCAAATTATTTAAAAAAGGTCAACTGCTTTTGTCTATTTCGTAGATTTACACATTATTAATAAAATTTATCGATTGCTTTTATTTCAATTCGACTATTGTCACGCCGCTTTCACCCTCACCGAAACGCCCCAATCTGAAGCTCTTTACAGCTTTGTTTCGCTTTAGCATCTGCTGCACGGCAGCGCGCAGAGCGCCGGTGCCCTTGCCGTGGATGATGGTCACCGTTTTAAGCTTACCCATGACGGCGCTGTCGATATACTGCTCGGCGGCATTTACGGCCTCGATGCTCTCCATGCCTCGAAGGTCTATCTCGGGGCTGACAGAAGCGCGGGGAGCCGCGCTGCCCGCAAGAGTCACGCTCTGCTTTTTCTGCTTTGCCGCGTGGCCTTCTATGAGATAGACCTCGTTGGGCTTAAGCTTGACGCTCATAATGCCGGCACGCAGATTGAGCGTTCCGTCGGGGTTAATGTCGATAACCTCGGCCTTAACTCCCATGGACTTTATCTCCACCGTGTCGCCCGGACGAACGTCACGCGCAGACTTTTTATCCTCTTTGGGCTTCTCGGGCTTTTTAGCCTTCAGCTTACCCTGCGATTCGTTGAGCTTTCGTCTGAGCTCGCTGCGGGCACGGTTTACCTCCTGTGCCTGCTCCTCCTCATTTATTTTGCGGCGCATATCGTCAAGCTCGGCGAATGTGCTCTCAGCAGTCTCGCGAGCCTCGGCTATTATCCTCTCGGCCTCGCGGCGTGCCTTCTCATCGGCTTTCTCGAGCTTGCCTGCGAGCTCGGCGCGCAAAAGCTCCGCTTTCTTTGCATTATCCTCCGCCTCGCGCAGCTTCTTTGCCGCTTCCGCTCTGTCGCGCTCGAGCAGGGCTCTCGTCTGTTCAAGCTTTTCAATAGTCGCTTCAAAGCTTGCGTTCTGAACGCCGATGCGCGCTTTCGCGTCGGCGATTATATTCTTCCCGAGTCCCAATCGCTCGGATATCGCGAAGGCGTTCGACTTGCCGGGAATGCCGACGAGCAGCCTGTAGGTCGGGCTGAGCGTTTCGACATCAAACTCGCAGGATGCGTTTTGGATGCCGTTTTCGTTCGTGGCATAGACCTTTAGTTCGGCATAGTGCGTGGTCGCCGCAACGTCCGCGCCAAGCTTTCGCGCATGCTCAATGACCGCGATAGCGAGCGCCGCACCCTCTGTTGGGTCCGTGCCCGCTCCGAGCTCGTCAAACAGCAGGAGCGAATCCGAATCGCACTCGTTTAAGATATGCACGATGTTCGTCATATGCGCCGAGAAGGTCGACAGGTTCTGCTCTATCGACTGTTCGTCGCCGATGTCGGCCAGCACATGCCGGTAAACCGGCACTCCGCTGCCGTCGTCGGCAGGGATGTGCAGACCGCACTGCGCCATGACGTTTAAAAGGCCTATTGTCTTGAGCGTGACCGTCTTACCGCCGGTATTGGGGCCTGTAATGATAAGTGTGTCGAAATCCTCGCCGAGTTCGAGGCTTATGGGCACAGCCTTGTCTTTTGGAAGCAGCGGATGACGCGCGCGGCGCAGAACTATCCCCTTTTCCCTGAGCTCGGGCTCTATGCCGTTAAGCTTATAAGAAAGCTTTGCGCGGGCGAAAATTCCGTCGAGCGTTATAAGATAGGAATAATCCGAGGCTATGTCCTCGGCGTGCAGAGCACAGTCGGCCGAAAGCTCGGCGAGGATGCGCTCTATTTCCGTTTTTTCCTTTGCGGCAAGCTCGCGCAGCTCGTTATTGGCCTTTACGGCGGCCATGGGTTCAATGAAAAGCGTTGCTCCCGAGGCGGAGATATCGTGCACAAGGCCGGGTATCGCGCCCTTGCACTCGGCCTTTACGGGAACGACGAAGCGATCCGAGCGCATGGTTATAATAGGCTCCTGCAAAACCTTAGCGTAGGACGGAGATGAAATTATCTTTTGCAGGCAGTCGCGCACTCTCGCACTTGCCGCGCGTATCTTACGGCGGATGTTTGCGAGCTCGCTCGATGCACTGTCAGCTATCTCGTCCTCGCCCACTATCGAGCCCGTTATCTTTTCTTCCAAAAATCTGTTTGCGTGCAGTGCGGCGAAAAGATGGTCGATGCAGCTTTTTCCGAGCTTATCGTCGCTCGTATAGCCCTTCACAAGGCGCGCGCACTGCAAAACCCGGGCAATATTCAAAAGCTCTATTGTATTGAGGCTTCCGCCGAGGTCGGCTCTGTTCAGCGATGCGCGGATATCCTTGATGCCCGAAAGTGATGGACTTCCGCGCACGACCATCATTTCCTTAGCCGCACTCGTCTCGCCGAGTCGGTTTTTGACCTCCCGCCTGTCCGCGCTCGGCCGCAGCTTGAGGCAGGCCTCCTTGCCGCCCTCGGTGACGGTCTCGGCCGCAAGCATCTCCAGCACTGTTGGAAGCTCCAGTATGTTAAGTGATTTTTCGTAGAAATCCATTATTTTATCTGTCTCCAATAATCGAGAGTTGAAAACTTTCTTTCCGTTTGTGTCAAAAGATACGCCTCGGATGCCTTCGATGCGCGCTTTAGCGCATCGTCCGTGAGTGTGAACGCAAGCATTCTGCGCGCCGGTGCGTAGATCATATAGCGCAGCGCCTGCAGCGATGCCGGGCACAGCTCGTAGTTTGCCTGCACCTGTGCGTTATTGCACTCGCTGCAGCATATGACGCCGTTTTGCGGGCTGAAGCGCGGCGAGACGGGCTCGGATGAGCCGCAAACGCAGCAGACAGTAAGGTTCGGTTCGTAGCCGGTGAGCGCCATAAGCCGCATTTCAAACGCGGTTTTTATATGTGTCTGCGAATACATACCGTTTGAAAGGGCAAACAGGCAATTTAATATAAGCTGCAAAAGCAGCGGATCGGGGTTTCCCTCGTCCGAAAGCGCCTCGATGCACTCGGCAAAATAGCTTGCCAGCGAAAGCGCCGCTATATCGCTGCGCAGGCCCTTGAATTCCTCTATTGTCGAGCCCTCGCTGACTGACCAAAAACCATTGCGGTCAAGCAGCGTGAGCTCGGAAAACGCGAGAAACTGCGTTGAGGCCGCGATCTTGCTGTTTTTGCGCAGCGCTCCGCGAGCCTTGACGGTCATTTTGCCCATGTCCTCTGTCAGAACAGTAAGTATCCTGTCGGCTTCCTTATAGCGCACCTCACGCAGGATGAGTCCTCTTGTCGTTTTAAACATATGTAGTCTGTCAATTCTCCGGCGAAGGTGCGTCCTCCGCCGATCTTTTGTTCTTCTTGCCTCTTTCCGACGCCCTGTACATCAGCCAGCTCATCGGGTCGCCCGTGTCGGCAAAGACCTGCCACAAAATATCATCGTTCATTTCCCGCTGCCTCCGATAGCTTTAGTATCGGAGGCTGCACGGGCAAGTATGTGTGGTAATTATTCCGTGAAGCCGAAATTTCGAAGCTGCGCTGTGCTGTCGCGCCAGTTTTCCTTGACCTTTACCCATGTCTGAAGGAAGACCTTAGTGCCCATGAAGGCTTCGATATCGTTTCTCGCAAGCTCGCCTATCTTCTTGAGCATGGCGCCCTGTTTGCCGATGATTATGCCCTTGTGGCTTGCTTTTTCGCAGTATATTGTAACATCGAGGTCTATTATGCCGTTATCGCGCTCGGTAAAGCGCGTAACCTCTACGGCCGTGCCGTGCGGTATCTCCTTATCGAGGCACAGAAGCAGCTTTTCGCGCACAAGCTCCGCGCATATCTGCTTTTCCGGCTGATCGCATATCATATCGTCCGGGAAAAGCTGAGGGCCGGGCTGCGCATATTTGCCGAGCTCGGAAAGAAGCTCGTCCATGCCTTCGCCGTTTTTGGCAGACATGGGGATGATGGCGTCAAAATCATGCGCGGCGGAATAGGTAGCCATGACCTCCAAAAGCTCGGTTTTTTCAACCGTATCTATCTTGTTTATGACAAGTATCGCAGGAACTCCGGTCTCTTTGATGCGGGCTATGAGCTCTTCCTCCTGGCGGCCTATGTTGGCTATAGGCTCGACGAGCAGCATAACGGCATCGACATCGGCAACGCTTTCCTTTACGACGTTGACCATATAATCGCCCAGGCGCGTTCTCGGCTTGTGGAAGCCCGGGGTGTCGATTATGACAAACTGCGTATCGCCGCGGTTTACGACGGCGCTGATGCGGTTTCGGGTAGTCTGCGGCTTATTTGAGACTATCGCTATTTTCTCGCCGACAAGGGCGTTTGTGAGCGTCGATTTTCCGACGTTCGGGCGGCCGCATATCGTTATCATAGCTGTTTTTGTTATCATATCATTTATCTCCCATAATCTCTTTTTCTCTTGCGCGCATCTGCTTTTTCATCTCGCCCTCGTCTATATGGTCATAGCCGAGAAGATGCAGAACGCTGTGCACGGTGAGGTAGCTCACTTCCCTGTCAAAGCCGTGGCCGAGCTCCTCACCCTGCTCGGCGCAGCGCTCGAGCGAGATCATCATGTCACCGAGCATTACTGCGCCGGTGTATGGATCCGTATCGCATAGAGATGCGTCAAATTTACCGGGCGTGAGCTCATTGAGCGGAAAAGACAGAACGTCAGTTGCCGCATCTATGCCGCGAAAATCGCGGTTTGTTTCGCATATGCCCTCGTTATCGGTGAGCATGACGCTGATTAGGCACGGCCTGTCCACACCCTCTGCCTCAAGCGCCATGGAAGCCGCTTTATTTATAAGCGATGCCGCATTATTGTGTCCCATGCCGCTTTTTTCGCGGCTTACGTATATCTCATGCTTTATCATTGCTTTTTCCTCTTATATGCCCCTGCCTTTTTTATGGGCTCGGGCGGATTTTTCTTATCGTAGACCTCGTAGGCCTCGATTATCTTCTGAACGAGCCGGTGGCGCACGACATCCGCTCCGGTGAGCTTGCATATGGATATATCCTCAATGCCGTCGAGTACCTTCATGGCTATCTTCAGGCCACTGACCTTGTCCTCGGGCAGGTCTATCTGCGTGATATCACCGGTTATGACGACCTTTGAGCCGAAGCCAATACGAGTCAGGAACATTTTCATCTGCTCGCGCGAGGTGTTCTGTGCCTCGTCGAGGATGATGAAACTGTCATCCAGCGTGCGTCCGCGCATGTACGCAAGCGGCGCGACCTCAATATTGCCGCGCTCGAGGTATTTCTGATAGGTATCCGCTCCGAGCATGTCAAACAGAGCATCGTACAGCGGGCGCAGGTACGGGTCGACCTTGCTTTGCAGATCGCCCGGCAGAAAGCCGAGGCGTTCGCCGGCCTCAACGGCCGGACGCGTGAGGATTATACGGTTTACCTCCTCGGCTCTGAACGCGGCGACGGCGGCAGCGACTGCGAGGTAGGTCTTGCCCGTACCGGCAGGGCCGATGCCGAGAGTTATCGTATTGTTTGCAATAGCGTCGCAATAGGTCTTTTGGCCGAGGGTCTTGGCCTTTACGGGCTTTCCCTTTGCCGTTATGCAAACAACATCGCTTGCAAGCTCGTTTATCTTCGATTCCTTGCCCTCAGATACGAGCTTGAGGATGTACCTCACACTCTGCCCGTCGATATTCTCGCCGCGCGCAGCAAGCGTGAGCAGGCCGTTTATGGCCTTTTCCGCAAGCATGACGCTCTCCTCCTCACCGCATATGTGCACCTTATTTTCGCGGTCGAGGACCTTTACGCCGAGCTCAGACTCGATTATGCTCAAATTGCGGTCAAAAGAGCCGAACACGCTTATGACATGCTCCATTCTTTCGACTTCTATGGTTCTTTCAATCATATTGTGCCTCCCCGGCAATATTCTCTGTACACTGAGCGCGCAGCGTGACCGTGAGTATATCCTCCGTTTTTGAAACGGAATATTCCTCGGAGACGATCTGCCCATCACCGATACGGCGCTGAAGCTCCGATCTGAGATTGGCCTTCATGCGCTCGACCGACTTCTGCTCATCAATGAGCGCGGTCTTTGTTTCATACTGCGTTGTGCGCTCTATCGCATATCCGAGCGGCAGCGTGAACACGTCGCCGAGGGATATGTATCTTAATTTATTTATTTTATCACAACTTGTGTATTTATTTCTACTGTCGGAGAAAAAATTTATCCGCTTTTTCCCGATAATGAGCGAAAACGCGGTGTCGGTATGCCCTTTTTCGGTCTTTTTTACCTCGGTCAGCGGCGTTTGGGCGCTAATTTCGTACCATGTGTCGGCTATGACCTGCGCCATGGAGTGGACATAGCGCTCATCCCCCGTTTCGCTGCTCATAAGGCCTCTCACGAGAACGTCGCCCTCTGCGACGGCACTGCCCGGTACTGCGGCGCTCTCGCCCTCCAGAACGGACATCCGCTTTATAATGCCGCTCTTGACGGCGACGATATCGCAGGGCGCTTTTTCGTTTACTATCTCGGGCTTATCGACACGCTCATGAACGACTATATGCGCCCTTGACGAGCGCACATTCAGGCTCAGCCATGCTATCTCCGACATTTCGGACACGACATAGCTTCGCACCTCGTCCGACGAAAGCGACGGCCAGAACGCGCCGTAATCAACGCCGCATTCGGACAATACGCGCTGTATCTCCGCGTCGCTGAGCTTATCATTGCCCTCGATCTCGATATCCCATAAAAACAGCGAGGATATGGCCGCGAGCATCACGCTGACTATGGTAAAAACGACGAACACGGCTCGTCTCTCAGCGCTTCGCGCGAGCTTTTTGCCTCCGCTTTCGGACAAAAGCTCAATTTCCAGTCCGTTTTTGCCGCTCTGAGACATAATGGCCGCGCAGTCGGATGAAAAGGCTGAGAAGGTCACGGAAAAATCCTCACATGGGCTTGCCGCCCAAAATTCGATGCCGCGCTCGGCGCAGAAATTCAGTATCCGTTCGGGCTGCGCGCCGCTCGCCTTGAGTCTGACCGTTCCGCGCGCAAGTTCGTATAGCTTTCTCATCATTCAAACTCCAAAGAAATTATTCTTCCGCATATGAGCATGTCGCTGCCGTTCATGGCTTTAAGGCACAGAGCATCGCCGCGAACCGCAAGCCTTGTTTTGCCGCAGCTTATCTCGATAAGCGAATCACCGTAGCTTATTATTCCGCAATGGTTTTCTATCAGCAGCCGGCTTCTTCCGCAGAGGCTGAGCTTTGTAAGGCCGATGGCGTCCGCCGGAATATCGAGCATATCGGCAAGCAGTTCGACCTTATCCCGTTTTGCTTTCATATCTCACCTCCGCAGTCTAAACCTATGCCGGGAGGCATAACTTAATACATGGACAAGGAGCTGATGTGTTGAAAAAGCTGCTGTATATTTGCGCATCGCTCGGCATATTCGCCGCGCTGCTTATCTTTCCCGCGGCCGCAGCCGCGGCCGTGAAAGACGGCCTTATAATGTGCATACAGGTGATAATCCCCTCGCTGTTTCCGTTTTTCATAACGACGAATCTTTTAAACGAGCTTGGAGCGTCAAAGCTCATTTCAAACGCACTCGCACCGTTTGGTGCAAAACTCGGCATATCCGGGCACGGCGTATCGGCCTTTATAATAGGCGTGACGGGCGGATATCCGCTGGGCGCGGCATACATAGCAAGGCTGAGGTCGCAGGAGCTTATAAGCTGCGGGGAGGCGTCGCGCCTGCTTGTGTTCTGCAACAACTCAGGTCCCGCATTTATCGTGGGCGCTGCCGGGATCGGGGTGTTTTCCTCCGCCGCCGTCGGCTTCTTTTTATACGCGGTGCACATCCTCGCGGCGCTTTCCTTCGGTATCATGGTCTGCCCCAAGGCACCCTGCGATATCTGCTATGACGAGGACATCTTCTCACCAGTGAGCTTTTCCGGGGCAATAACCGCATCAGTGCGGCGCTCTGCCGATTCGGTGATCGGAGTCTGCGCCTTTGTAGTCGCCTTTTCCGCCTTAAGCGGCATACTTGACGGTATGGATATAACGCGGGTTTTAGCGGGCGAGCTGTCATATCATTCAGGTGCGGAGCTCGGCTGGTGCAGAGCGCTGCTTTCCGGCATACTGGAGCTCGGAAACGGCATCGGCGGCATGGCGGGACTCGATATACGACCCCTGAATATTGCGCTTGCGGCGTTTATCCTGTCCTGGGGCGGCTTATCGGTGCATTTTCAGACCTACGCCATGATCTCCGGAACCGATATAAAAACCGCCCGATACATGATCGGACGGTTGATGATCGCAATTATCGCAGCATCGCTCGCGCTGCTCGGCGCGGCTATATTTTTTTAGAAAACGAGTATTCCCACGACAGCCGAGGCCGCGATATAGACTATCGGGTGCAGATCCTTCGTTTTTTTGACAAGATTCGTGAGCACCCATATCACCGCCGCAAGCGCAAGCCCCTTCCATGAAAACAGGTCGAGAATATTTCCGCTTGCCTTGAACGCGTCCTCGCGCACGAGCGCGAGCATCACGACTGAGAAGCCTGCCGCCGCGATAAGTCCTGCAGATGCGGGCCTCAGTCCGTAAAATGCATGATCGACAAAGCGGTTTTCCCTGAATTTTTTCAGGCATGACGCGATGATGAGGATGATGATAATAGCCGGAGTCACAAGTCCGAGCGTCGCAATAAGCGCACCGGGCAGGCCGCCGGTTATATAGCCGACGTAGGTGGCGGTGTTGACGCCGATAGGGCCGGGCGTAGACTCGGAAACGGCGATCATATCCGCTATCTGCTGATAGGTAAACCAGCCCGTGCGGTCGGACATGTCGTAGACAAACGGGAGCGTTGCCAATCCGCCGCCGACGGCGAAAAGGCCGGTCTTGAAAAACTCCCAGAAAAGGCGCAGATATATCATGATTTGTGCGCCTCCAGTTCCTTGACGATAATACCGGCAAGCGCCGCGGCAATGACGTAAATAACAGGCGATACGCTGAAGAATACGCTGCACGCAAAAACGGCGATGAATATGATGAGCGTTTTCCAATCGACAACGGATTTTTTCCACAGCTTCACGACAGCATTGAGGATAAGCACGCACACGCACACACGGATACCGGCAAAGGCGCTCTGCACCGCAGGAAGGTGCGCAAAGTTCTGAATAAACGCCGCGATTATCGTTATGATCACGAGCGACGGGAACACAACGCCGAGCGTTGCGAATATGCCGCCGAGCACTCCGGCCTGCTTTTGGCCGACGAAGGTCGCTGTGTTGACCGCGATAACGCCGGGGGTGCACTGACCGATGGCATACCAGTCCATGACCTCCTCATCGGTCGCCCAGCGGCGCTTTTCAACGACCTCGCGCTGCAAGGCCGGAAGCATCGCGTAGCCGCCGCCGAAGGTCGTCACGCCGACAACGGCGAAGGTACCAAACAGCTTTCCGAGCTGACTGAGTTTAGCTTTCATTTCCTCAAGCCTTCCGCGTATTCGGAATATTTTGCGATCTTGGCATCGCACTCCGCTTTATCCGCACCCTTGCAGAGGATATAGACCTTGACCTTGGGCTCTGTGCCGGAGGGACGGACAATGAAGCTTGTTCCGTCTGCAAGCTCGAAATAAAGAACGTTCGAGCCCTTTATGGGCGTCTGACCCATAACACCGAGTTCGGGCACCTTTATGCTGCCGTCGGAATAATCGCGCAGCCTGAATACCTCGACTCCCGCGATCTCCTTGGGAGGATTTCCGCGCAGCTCATCCATGAGCTTTTTCATCTTAACAAGTCCGTCAAGGCCGGGCATCACAAGGTTGAGTGTTTTTTCGGCATAGCGGCCGTACTTTTCGTAAAGGCTCTCCATCGCCTGACTGAGATTCATGCCCTTATCGTAATAGTAAGCCGCCATCTCAGCGACCATCATCGACGCCGTAACGGCGTCCTTATCGCGGACATAGTCGCCCATCATATAGCCGTAGCTTTCCTCATATGCGAAGATATATTTGTAGCTTCCGTCCTTTTCCCACTGAGCGATGCGCTCGGCCATGAACTTAAAGCCGGTGAAGGTATCCTCAAAATGTACACCGTTTGTTTCGGCGACGGCCTTTGCCATCTCGGTCGTGACGATGCTCTTTACAGCGCCGGCATTCTCGGGCAGGGTTCCCGCCGCCTTGCGGGCAGATATGACATAGTCAAGCAGCAGAACACCGAGCTGGTTGCCGGTGATGGATATATAATCATCTCCCGAGCGCACCATAACACCGATGCGGTCGGAATCGGGGTCTGTTCCGATTATAAGGTCGCTGCCGACCTTCTTTGCGAGGTCGACTGCGAGATAAAAGCCCTCGGGATTTTCGGGGTTGGGGCTTTCCACCGTGGGGAAATTGCCGTCAATGACCATCTGCTCGGGCACCGGGTACAGCTGAGTTATACCCAAACGGTGCAGCGCCTCGGGAACGAGCTTGTGACCTGCGCCGTGGAACGGAGTGTAAACTATCTTAAACTCCGGCGCGACCTTTGCGACGACGGCCTTGTTGACAGCCTGTCCGAGCACCTGTTCAAGGTAAGCCTCGTCAGTTTCAGCTCCGATCATTTCGATCTTGCCCTGCGCGAGGGCTTCGTCAAAATCACAGCTTAAAAAATCGTCGAATATATCGATCCGGCTCATTTGCTCTGCGATAGCCGCCGCATGCTGCGGTGGAAGCTGAGCTCCGTCTGACCAATAGACTTTGTAACCGTTATACTCCTTTGGATTGTGCGACGCGGTTATGTTAAGACCGGCGCACGTTCCGTAATGGCGCACAGCAAAGCTGAGCTCCGGCGTGGGGCGCAGAGCGTCAAAAATGCGGACATGTATGCCGTTGGCGGCCATGACGCACGCAGCTTCATGAGCAAAAAGCTCACTGTTATTGCGGCAGTCGAAGCAGATGGCGATACCCTTTTTCATCGCATCCTCGCCCTCGGCCTTAATTACATTTGCAAAGGCCTGGGTCGCATGGCGGATGATGTGAACATTCATCTGATGCAGACCGAGCTTCATCGTTCCGCGCAGTCCTGCCGTGCCGAACTCGAGCGGCGCGAAAAAGCGGCTTTCTATTTCCTTTTCATCATTTGCTATTGAGTTGAGCTCCTCCCATTCGCTTTCGCTCAGTGCGGGGCTGTCCAGCCAGCGCTGGTACTCTTCCTTATAATTCCTCGTCATATTCTGCGCTCCCTTCACTTAAATTGACAGCGTCCTCATACATGGTTTTAGGCACATATATATCAACACCCGTACCGCTTGTTCCGAGGATAAGACGGCCGAAGTCGCCGTCGTTCGGATAAAGACGTATACACGGAATGCCATATGCCTCAAGCAAGTTTACTATCATCTCATCATTGATGTCAAGGCATTTGCAATGGGTAAGGAAAACGGGCTCGACAGGCTCGCCGTTTTCGTCCTTTGGCCACTTTTCAAGAAGCTCCCCTGTAAGGCGTCTGCCCCATTCGAGCTTGACTTTCTCGTCCATATTTCCCTCCGTTATTTATGATATTTAGAGCCCTCGATTATCTTGAAGGCTCTGTAGATCTGCTCAGCGAGCATGACCCGTGCAAGGTGGTGCGGAAAGGTCATTTCGCTCATACCAAGGCGCATATCCGCGCGTTGCTTTATCCCGGGCGATATGCCGAACGAGCCGCCGATGACAAAACATATCCTTCCCCTGCCGGACACGGCAAGGGAGTTTATCTTCTGCGCAAAGGCCTCGCTTTTAAGCTGCCCGCCCTCGACGCACATGGCAATGACATAGGCGTCCTTACCCAGGGCGCGCTCAATATCCGCAGCTTCCTTATCCAAAGCCGCGGCTATCTCCTTATCTGACGGCGACGAGCCCAGCTTTGTTTCATTGAGCTCCACACATTCAAATTTGCAGTAGGCCGAAAGGCGTTTTGAATATTCGTTGAATGCGTCTATATAAAACTGCTCCCTGAGCTTTCCGACACACACTATTCTTATATTGAGCATTGTAACCTCTCTCCCACCTCGACTGCAAGCATATTATTTGCCGGAGCAACACTAATTTGCACGTTTTTAACGGAAACGGCGGCGCTGACGGTCTTCAGGGCCAGATCCGGAGTGTTATTGTCGCGGCTCAGATGCCCTAATATTATATTCTCCGTGCCGTGCTTTGCAAGATATTCTGCCAAAATTCCGCTGTCGTCATTTGAAAGATGGCCTGTGGGGGCGAGTATCCTCCGCTTCAGAAAATAGGGGTACGCGCCGTTTTTGAGCATGGAAATATCATGATTGGCTTCGATAAGCGCTGTATCCGCGCCCTCGAGTCCCGCAATGAGCTCATCATTTATGCTGCCCGTATCGGTCGCAAAGCCGAGAACGCTCTCTCCTTCGAAGCGGTAGCCGACGCTGTAGCCTGCGTCGTGCATCGTTCTGAAGCAACTCACGGCAACACCGCCGAGGTCGAACTTATCGTCCTCGGGCATGTATTCTAAATTTTGTTTTATGTCAGGCTTCATGCGGCTGAGCACCTCGCACAGGGGTTTTGGGGCGAACACACTCAGGCCGTGATGCTTAATGAGCATCGACAGCCCGGAAATGTGATCGGAGTGCTCATGTGTTATGAGCACTCCGCACAGATCCTGCGGAGTAAGTCCGAGCTGAGCCAGAGCCGCGACGGTTCTGCGCATGGAGATACCCGCATCTATAAGTATATTCGCTTTGCCCTCAGAAACGAGGCTGCAATTGCCCGTCGAGCCGCTGGCAAAAGTTACTATACGCATATTTTTATCCTATCGAGATTACCTTTTCGCGCAGCTCCGGCTCGTCGGGGTAATCGACGATACTGATGTCCGCGCCGAGTTTCCTGAGCTTGCCGACGAAATTTTCGTAGCCGCGCTCTATAAAATGAATATCCTCTATTTCTGTCGTGCCGCTGGCGCACAGGCCGGCAATGACCATAGCCGCACCTGCTCTGAGGTCGCAGGCCATGACCGGAGCTCCAGTGAGCTTGGCGCCGCCTTCAAATATCGCTATGCGGCCGTCGACCTGAATATCCGCGCCCATTTTGCGCAGCTCATTTACATACTTAAAGCGGTTATCGTAAATACCCTCGGTTATAACACTCGTTCCGTTTGCCATGCACAGAAGCGTGCCCATCTGCGGCTGCATATCCGTCGGGAAGCCGGGATACGGCAGAGTCTTGACGTTTGCCTTGCGCAGATGGCCGTTGCCCTTTACGAGGACGGAATCCTCGTATTCCTGGACGATGGTTCCCGTCTCGCGCAGCTTGGCGGAGATGCACTCAAGGTGCTTGGGGATGACATTTTTAACAAGAACCTCGCCGCCGGTAGCCGCCGCTGCCACCATATATGTTCCGGCTTCGATCTGGTCGGGAATGATGGAATAGCTGCCGCCGTGCAGGCGCTCAACTCCGTTAACCTTCACCGTATCGGTGCCTGCGCCGCGGACATCCGCACCCATGGAGTTTAAGAAGTTTGCAAGATCGACTATATGCGGCTCTCTCGCCGCGTTTTCGATTATCGTTCTGCCGCTGGCCATGGTGGCCGCGAGAATGATATTCATCGTTGCGCCGACCGATACCTTATCAAGATATATCTTAGCGCCATGCAGCTTGCCGTCCTCCGCCTCGGCATACACAAAGCCGTTGCGTACATCGACCTCCGCGCCGAGGGCGTTCATGCCCTTTATGTGCTGATCGATCGGACGGACGCCGAAGTTGCATCCGCCGGGCATGGTTGTCTTCGCGCTGCCGAATCTGCCGAGCATAGCGCCGATGAGGTAATACGATGCGCGGATCTTGCGCATGAGCTCAAAGGGAGCGTCACAGAAGCGGACATTGCGGCTGTCTATCTCTATAGTGCCTGGGCAGATCATTCTGACCTCGGCGCCGAGCTGAGTCAATATTGTAAGGAGCATATCGGTATCGCTGATCTGAGGCATATTTTCTATGCGGCAGACACCGTCGATCATCAATGCTGCCGGGATTATCGCGACCGCAGCATTCTTTGCTCCGCTTATTTCGACCTCGCCCTTAAGCGGTTTTCCACCGTTTATGACGTATTTTTCCATATGTTACACCTTTCGTAGGTGCTCACGCACCAGTTTGTTATTATAGCATAGCACCTATGCGAAGACAATTAGCAATGTTAACAAATCGTAACTATTTTTCACTATTCAAAAGGCGCTTGGCCTTTAAAACGGCGATAACAGTTTTGCTGTCGGCGAGCGTTCCGTCCATAACGAGCTGCGTCAGCTCATCGATATGGTGCTTTTCAACGCTCAAAAACTCGCCCACGTCCGGGTGACTCTCGCCTCTGTGGAGGCCGCGGGCAAGATAGATGTGCAGCGTTTCGGTCAAAAAGCCGGGCGACGTGTAAGCCTCTCCAAGGCTTATGATCTCGTCGGCGGTAAAGCCCGTTTCCTCGGAAAGCTCGCGCACGGCACATTCCATGGGATCTTCGCCCGGCTCCAGCTTGCCTGCCGGCGCTTCGAGC
>CAVGIU010000015.1:3662-23501 GCA_963629425.1 Oscillospiraceae bacterium | reverse complement strand
GACATGTCCGATACTTGACGAATGTTTAAATATTGTATAATATATAGTCAGGTGATAACGGAAAATAAATTTACAGGAGGAGAGTCATGTTTTCAAAAAAGGACATTTCGCGCAATGAGTGCATGCTGCGCGGCCCGCTTCGCAAGCAGGGCTATGACTGGTGGTGGCATTCGCTGACGGCACGCGATGCCGAAACCGGGGAGGAGAAACCGTTTTATATCGAGTTTTTCCTCTGCAACCCTGCGCTTGCCGAGGATAAGCCAACGCTCGGTCAGCATCCGACGAATAAGGCGGCAGGAAAAAAGCCGTCATATCTCATGGTCAATGTCGGAACATGGGGTAAGGTTCATAAGCAGCTGCACAGATTTTTCGCATGGAAGGATGTCAAGGTGCATTTCAATGCGCCATATTCTGTCACGGCAGGCGACTGCTACGCCTCGGAAACCGAGCTGCGCGGCAGCGTCGATATAAGCGACGCCGAGGCCGAGGCGCATCCGGAGTATATGTGCGACGGCGGCAGCATGAGCTGGAATCTTAAAGTCAGCAAGCAGGTCCCCTATAACGTCGGCTACGGCGCAAGCAGATTTTTCAGAATTCTCAACGCCTTTGAGATGTACTGGCACGCGGAGGGCATAAAGACCCATTATGACGGCGAGATTATATTCAACGGCCGCCGCTATATAGTCACGCCGGAAACATGCAACGGTTATGCCGACAAAAACTGGGGCACAGACTTCACGACGCCCTGGGTCTGGCTCAGCTCGTGGGATCTTACGAGCAACATAAGCGGCAAAAAGCTCGAAAACAGCGTTTTCGAAATAGGCGGCGGCAGACCGAAGGTGTTCGGCGTTGCGCTCAACCGCAAGCTGCTCGGCGGATTTTTCTATGAAGGTGAGTGCCATGAGTTCAATTTCTCGAAATTCTGGACGCTCTCGCGCACCAAGTTCGAAGCCGAGGAAACAGATGACGAGATCCTGTGGTATGTCCGGCAGGAGACGGCAACGGCCATCATGGAAACGCACATAAGATGCTTCAAGGATGATATGCTTCTTATAAACTATGAGGCACCCAACGGAACAAAGCGGCATCAGCGCCTGTGGAACGGAGGCAACGGCACGGGTCAGATCAAGCTGTATAAAAAACGTCTGTTCAGAAAGCCGGTTCTCGTGGATGCAGTCACCGCAAGAAACATCGGCTGCGAATACGGCGAGTATGACACGACCGAGCCATATACGAAGAAAAAATAAAGAAGCAGCGCAAAAAGTCCGCAGGGGTCAATTCTCCTGCGGACTCGGTATTATATCCGAATTAATTTAATTTACGGCCTTCATGGCAAGGATGGCGTTTATAAATCCATCAATTGCAAGGGTATCCGGCATAAAAACGTATGAGCGTATCCGGATGCCCCACTCGCTCTTGAGAGATCCGTATGCGTTTCACCCTCGATCATTTGAACCGGGCTTTTTGTAATATCTTATTCACTTAAAGATAATTATCAGCGCCGTGCAGACTACGCCGATAGCAAGCATAATGGCAAGGCCGGTTTTGCTCGGCTTTTTCACCCGGATGGGAACGATAAACAAAGCGCCGTTAACCAAAAGCAGCAGCGTATACGCTATCGGAAACCCTTCGGCCAAAAGTCCGCGGAAGCAGAACAGCAGCGGCACCGTCAGCGCCGAGGACGTTATCGGAACGCCGAGATAATGCTTACGCTTTTCGTTCGTCTGCTTTTGGCGGGTCTCCTCGGTGACGTTATAATACGCAAGCCTTATAAGTCCCGCAAGGGCGAACAGTGCCATTATGGCTATCTGCCACCACTCCCTTGCACCGATACAGACGCCGATGACAAATGGCAGAACACCGAAGCACACGATGTCGCTGAGCGAATCAAGCTGGATGCCGAAGCGCTTTTCCTCGTCCGTGCGGTCCTTCTTCGTGCGCGCAACGATACCGTCGAACATATCGCAGAAGCCGGAGAACATCAGGCATATGACCGCCGGGATTATCCTGCCCTGAACAGCAAAGCCCATGCCGATGACCGATGACAGCATACCGATAAAGGTAAGCCACACCGTGTAATTATAATAACCTATCAAGAAAAACATCTCCAATTTACGCTCTCAACTGTATGAGGAGTATACCACACAGCACCCGTCTATTCAAGCTTTATTTCGACAAGATGTTCACAAAGCATTGAAAACTCTATGCAATTTCGGTTTTTGATGCTATACTGGCCTTGGAGAGAATTTCATTTGGAGGGAAAAAGAATGGAACTTAGCGATGTTAAGTATTCGCAATACCTGCAAATATTGCGTGAAGAACTCCTGCCCGCCATGGGTTGCACGGAGCCTATCGCCATGGCCTACGCAGCGGCAAAGGCGCGCCGGGCTCTCGGCGATCTGCCCGATAAGATTGATATCGTCATAAGCGGCAATATCATCAAAAACGTAAAAAGCGTCGTCGTTCCGAACACGGGCGGTCTCAAAGGCATCACGGCGGCGGTCGCCGCGGGAACGGTTGTTGGCGATGCGGATAAGCAGCTTGAGGTGCTGTCTTCCGTTAAACCCGAGGAAATACCTCGGATAGCCGAGTTCATGGAAAGCTGCCAGATGACCGTCATGAAATCCGACAGCGGAAAGCTTCTCGATATCGACCTGCACATGTATAAGGGCACTGACAGTGTTCGTCTCCGCATATGCGATAATCACACGAATATCGTGCTCATAGAGAAAAACGGCGAAGTGCTGTTAAAAAAGGACGAAGCGGGCGGCAAAAGCGGTGAGACAGACCGCAGCGTTCTCAACGTGCGCGATATCCTTGACTTTGCCGAATCCGTGCGCCTTGAAGACGTAAGCGCCCTGCTCGAGCGGCAGATTGAATATAACCTCGCCATAAGCGAGGAGGGGCTGAGCGGAAACTACGGCGCGTCGATCGGCAAAACGCTTCTCGAAACGCGCGGCGACGATGTGCGTGTTCGCGCACGCGCCCAGGCAGCGGCAGGCTCGGATGCGAGGATGAGCGGCTGTGAGCTGCCCGTCGTCATTGTCTCCGGCAGCGGAAATCAGGGCATGACCGCTTCCCTGCCCGTTATAGTGTACGCGCTTGATATGCACGCAAGCCACGAGCAGCTTCTGCGCGCGCTCGTCGTTTCAAACCTCATCACCATCCATCAGAAAACGCCCATCGGCAGGCTCAGCGCCTTCTGCGGCGCTGTGTCGGCAGGCTGCGGCGCGGCAGCCGGAGTCGCCTGGCTCGTGGACGGGACCTACGAGGCTGTTTCCGCGACGATAACGAACACCCTCGGCATGATATCCGGAACTGTCTGCGACGGGGCAAAGCCCTCGTGCGCAACGAAGATAGCCTCCGCCGTTGAGGCAGGGCTTTTGGGATTTGACCTTTATGAAAAGGGCAAGGCGCTTCACGGCGGCGACGGAATACTCAAAGACGATGTTGAAAAGACCATAAAGTCCGTCGGACAGCTCGCCCGGGAGGGCATGCGTGAGACCGACGAGGAGATCCTCGACATAATGCTCGACGAATAAGCAGCGAAAAGGCCGCCCTTTCGGGCGGCCTTTTCGTTATTTCTTTTTCGGTTTTGCGTTTTTCTGATACAGTATGGCAAGACCCTTGAGCAGCAGATCCGGTTCATGATGGATCTCATGGCTGCAGTACGGAAGGATGCCTCCGGACAGGCCGCCGGTCGCAACTATCGTAGCTTTCTGCCCGAGCTCGTCCTCCATGCGGTCTATCATGCCGTCTATCATCGCGGCCGTTCCGAACACCGCGCCGGATTTCATGCTGTCAACGGTGTTGGTCGCAATGCACTTTTTCGGCGCTTCTATCGAGATGTTCGGCAGCAGGCTCGTACCCTGAGAGAGCGCCTCGAACGAGAGGTTAACGCCCGGGACGATAGCGCCGCCGATGTACGCGCCGTCCTTATCGATGGCAACGATGGTCGTGGCCGTTCCCATGTCGACGATGATTATCGGAGGCTCGTACAGCGACACCGCTCCGACAGCGCCCGTTATGAGGTCACCCGCGAGCGTGCCCGGATCGTCGATCTTGACGTTAACACCCGTTTTTATTCCCGCGCCGACTATCATGCACTCAAGCCCCGTGAGCTTGCGCACCGCCGAGCGTATCGCGCGATTAACCTGCGGCACGACCGAGGCCATAATAGCGCCCTCGAAGTGCGTATAGTCCACGCCGTCGAACGCGAAGCTCTGGCGCATTTTAAGCGCATAGTCGTTGGGCAGGTCGCTCGTATTCGTCGCAAGGCGGCTGCGGCTGACTACCGTTCCGTTCTCAACACAGCCGAGAACGACATTCGTATTCCCGACATCTATCGTCAATATCATAATCTTTTACCTCAGTGCATTTTCCTGCCGGCGCGGATGATACGCTCGATGCCGGCGGCAAGCAGCACGTTAACGCCGATCTCCACGAGGAAGTTGATGCCCGTCAGTCCCATGATGATATACAAAAGCAGGTTCTGACCGCCGGCCCAGCCGCTTAACGTGTCAAAGAAAAATACCAGCATGCCCACGATGAACAATCCGGTATTTACAACAGGGCAAACAATGCCGGACACCAGAACAGCCGTCTTGCCGTTTTTCTTTGCTATCGCCTCGTAGCACAGTCCCGCGAGGAAGCCTGCCGCCGCGCCTTTTACAAGGCAGATGAGCACGCAGCCCACAGGATTTATGCTCATAAGCAGCATGACCGTACCGCCATCCCAGCCGAGAAGACCGGTTATGAGCACCACAAGGCCGAACACACCGCCGAGATACGCGCCCGCGCCCTTGCCGTAGATGGCCGTTCCGATAATTATCGGAGCGAGAGCCAGCGTTATCGAAAACGGGCCGAAACGCACGAACGTACACAATACCTGAAGCACCACGATTATCGCGGTGAAGATTGCAAGGCCGGTCATGCGACGGGTCTTGCCCATTTGTTTGCCGTTATTCATTTTTACCTCCTGCTGTCGCCCCGATCCGTGCCGGGTGCGGCGCTGTATTTCGTGTAAGATAGTACAATATGCGCGCCGCATTGTCAATATATCTTTTCCCGATTTTCGCGCACAATACGGTTTGCAAGCGCACGGTATATATGATAAAATGGCCACAACAATCTTAATGGGAGAAACATTATGGAAAAGAAATGCTGGTATAAGGAAATGGCGGTGTATCAGATATGGTGCCGCAGCTTCTGCGACGGCAACGGCGACGGCATCGGCGACCTGTGGGGTGTTTTGTCGAAGCTCGACTACATAGCCTCGCTGAACGTTGACGGTATATGGTTCTCGCCGCTGTACCCCTCCCCGAACGCCGACTACGGCTATGACATATCCGACTATAAGAACATCCATCCCGACTTCGGAAACCTCGAGGTATTCAAGCAGGTGCTCGACGGAGCGCACGAGCGCGGTCTGCGCGTTTTCATGGATCTTGTCGTCAACCACTCCTCGGATGAGCACGAGTGGTTCAAGGAAAGCCGCAAAAGCAAGGATAACCCCTACCGAGACTATTACTATTGGCGCCCCGGCAAGGGCAAAAAGCGCCCGCCGAACAACTGGGACAGTCTGTTTGAGGGCAGAGCCTGGGAGTATGACAAAGCTACCGACGAATGGTATATGCACATATTCTCGAAAAAGCAGCCGGATCTTAACATGGCAAACCCCAAGGTGCGCGAAGAGGTCAAGGATATCATGCGCTTTTGGCTCGACATGGGCGTCGACGGCTTCCGCGAGGACGTCATAACCTACATTGCCAAGGCCGACGGTCTGCCCGGCGCGAAGGTCAAGCTCCCCGCGGCTACCGGTATGCAGTACTACACCAATCTGCCGAAGGTTCACGATTATCTTGCCGAATTTAAGCGCGACGTTTTGGATTTCTACGACTGCTTCACCGTCGGCGAGGGGCCGCGCATGGAACCCGAGGTTGCCCTGAGTTATGTGCGCGAGGACAAGAACAAGGTGCTGGACATGATGATAAATTTTGCCCACATGGAGGCCGACTGCTTCATAACAGACTTCCTTCAGCGCCCGTTTAACCTCATAAAGCTCAAAAAAGCCTTCACAAAGTGGCAGACGCAGATGTACGGCAAGGGCTGGAACGCGCTCTACATGGAAAACCACGACCATCCGCGCATAATAAGCCGCTACGGCAGCGAAAAATACCGCGTTGAAAGCGGCAAGAGCATCGCGGCGAGCTATCTGTTCCAGCGCGGCACACCCTTTGTCTATCAGGGGCAGGAGATCGGCATGGTGAATACGCCGCTTGACAGCCTAGATAAATACAAAGACATCATGGTCAAAAACAACGCCCGCATCGCACGCTCGCTCGGCCTGTCAAAGGATACTGTGCTTGGGCTCGCGCAGAAGGCATCACGCGATAACGCGAGAACCTGCATGCAGTGGTCGGGCGCTCCCAACGCGGGATTTACGAGCGGCAAGCCATGGTTTGTCGTAAACGCAAACTATAAAGACATTAATGTCGAAAGCCAACTCGACGATCCGAACAGCATTTTAAACTTCTACCGCGACGCGCTGCAGTTCAGGCGCGACAATCCCGTCGTCATATACGGCGACTATGTCGAGCATCTGCCGAAAAGCAAGGAGCTCTACGTCTACGAGCGAAACCTCGCCGGCAAAAAGCTTCTCGTCATATGCTCATACTCGGAAAAATGCGTGCGCTTCGACGCACCCGAGGGCATAACGCTCGACGAAACCAAGCAGGTCTTCGGAAACTACGACAATAATTTTGTAATATCCAACGGCTTCACCACAAGGCCGTATGAAATGAGGGTGTATCTGTTTTGATGAGAAAATCCAATCGCGCGATAAGTGATTTCGAAGAGATAAAGGCGCTTATAGATAAATGCGACACCATACGTCTCGGCTTTGTCGACGGGCAGGAGGCATACATCGTGCCGCTCTCCTTCGGCTATGAGGCCGAAAATGGTGAGTTTACTTTCTATGTTCACGGCGCTAAGGTCGGCCGCCGTCACGAGCTTGCGGCGAAAAACAGCCGCGTATGCGTTGAGGCCGACATGTGCCTGCGCTATGTTGAGCTTGAGCACGGCTCACAGACAGCAGACTATAAAAGCTTCATCGGCTGCGGCGAGATAAGCGAAGTAAGCGGCGAGGAGGCCGTCAAGGGGCTCACGCTCCTGTGCCGCCACTGCGGCTTTAACGAGATCGGCTGCACAGAGTCGGTCATCAACGCCACCTGCGTCGAAAAGATCGTTGTCCGCGAATTTTCCGCAAAGCAGAGATTCAAGTGATTATTGGATTATTAATTATGATAGAAAAACAAAAAGCAAGGTCAAATGACCTTGCTTTTCTCGTTTTAGATCACCGAAAATACATTTCAGCAGCAGAAAATAAACAGAGCAGCGGGGGAGTTTGAGGGGGCAAGGCCCGCCTCAAGTATGATTATAGCCATCAAAAATGTCCGGTACGGGCTTTTTGACGAGCATAGCGAGATTTTTTGTGAAGATAAATCTTCACAAAAAATGTGGCGTCTCAAAAACAAAAAGCAAGGTCAAATGACCTTGCTTTTTGCTTTTGAGAGGTTTATTACATAGCGCTGAAGCGCTGGATAACTGCTGCCATTTGGGCGCGGGAGGCTGTATCGTTCGGACCGAACGCGCCGTTATCATAGCCCTTAACTATTCCGTTTTGGCTTGCCCAAAGGACTGCGTCCTGTGCCCATGCCGATACGGAGGCTGCGTCGGTGAAGCTCAGCTCGCCGCCGGCCTCGGGAGTGTCTGCGTAGCGGTGGAGCATCGTTACGAGCTCTTCGCGGGTGATGTTCTGCTCGGGAGCGAACATATCGTCGCTGACACCCTTGGTAATGCCCTTATTGTAGGCCCAAACTATTGCGTTGTAGGCCCAGCCTTCCTTGACGTCCTTGAAGCTTATGCTTTGGCCGTCGACGGAGGGGCTGCCCGCCATACGGTAGAGGACGGTGACGAACATCTCGCGTGTCATGGTTCCATTGGGAGCAAACTCGGTATCGGAAACGCCGAGCATGAGCTTATTCTCATAGACATACTTTACGCTGTCTGCAAACCAGTCAGTGGAAGCAACATCCGTGAACGGCAGGCCGGTCTCTTCGTCGGAGGAGAGGTAATCGTCGCCGAGGAGGTTCGAGAACGCGAAGTTGCTGATGAAGGCGTATTCATCACGCTGGTGCACCTTGTGGGTGAGGCTGTTTGCAAAGTATACAACGTTTACATCGTTCTTTGCGTCGGCGGTGAGCTTACCCTGATAGGAGATAGCCTGGACAGAGCCGTCGAGGTATGCCTTTGCGGCTGCCGTCTGATCTGCGTCGATCATCTTGATGAAGCCCTCGGTCGGGGTCTTGCTGCCGTCCATCTTGACGAGCACCTGTGCGCCTTCGGGGATCTTGGAGAAGTAGCCTACGCCGTAGCCGTAGAGGATGTCGTCCTCATCCATGACATAGGATGCGTTTACGAGAGTGGTGGTCGGGTAGGTGACGTAGCCGAGGCAATCCATGCCGTCTGCCGCGCTGCGGACGAGAGCGTCGCCGAAGATATTCTTGCGCGCTGCCGAGGAGCCGTAGCCGATATACGGGGTACCTGCAAGAACCTCGGCCTTTGCAGTGTCGTTAAGTGCGCTTGCGCCCATTATGAGGTCCGCCTTTGTCGGGTCGGAGGTGGTCTCAAAGCCCATGAGCTCGAGAGCTACGCGGTCATAGTTCCAGTTGCTGTGGCTCCAATCAATGCGGCTTGCCCACTTGAAGCCCGCATCGTCCGCTCCGACCTCGCCGGTAATGTAAACGGTGGGAGCCTTGGTGATGACCTTTGCTGCCGGGACATCAGCCTCGGCAAGGCCTGTGCCGCTGAGAATATATTTTGCGGAAGCAGACTGCCAGTCTGCATAGCTGCAAACGAAGTCGCCGTAGAAGTCGCTTTCGCTGTCGGTGACCATGCCGACGGACTTGCCGGCCTTGAGCAGTGCGTTGACTGCCGCAGTGGAATCCTCGGATGCGTTGGAGATGATAACATACTCGCCGGTCTTTCCGGTGAAGTAGGATCCGAGCTTATTTGCAATGTAGCTGAGGCAATCGTCGTGATCCATCCAGTCGCCGCATGCGGCCTTGATGGTCTTATAGGCTACGGGCTCGGTTACGGTTACCATATCGAAGCCACGGGTCTCGTTAAAGGAGGTGATGCCCTCGGAGTAGAGAACGGTCCAGCTGGAAATGAGGGTGCCGTCGTACAGAACGCCGTTTGCAACGGAGCGCTTTGCCTGATACATGGAAACGATCATCGTTCCCGCGGGGTAGGTAACGCCTTCGTAGGTGAATTCCTTATCGGTTACGAGAACCTTGACATCGTTGCGGGAGAGCCACTCCATCATGTCGCCGGCTGCCTGGAGATTGGTCTGGTTTACGCCGTCAAGGGGGATGATGTAGCACTCGGGGTAGAAGTTGCCGTTTTCACCCTCGCCGTCAAATTCGGGGCGGAACAGATCGGATTCTGCACCCTCAACGTCGTTCTGATCGCACAGCCACTGGCCGACGAGATCGTATGCGTCGGAGTTCTTATTGCCGACGCCGCGGCTGAATATCTCGGTCTGAGACTCGAGGTAGCCGAGCTTTTCATCGGCTATGTAATTTGCCTGGCCGATGCAGCCATACTGCACGAGCTGAGCGCCCGCGTCGTTGTAACCGGGAAGCTCAACGGTGTAAGCCACGGTGCCCTGGAGCATTGCAAACTGAGGAGTGTAAGAGGTGGACATATCATCCCAGGGATCGGACCAGTAGGTGGTGCCGTCTCCGTTATCGGTGAGGTAGTCGCGCTGGGGGATGGCATAGCTGTTATAGGTATCGTTATTTGCAACAGCAGCGATGCCGAGAGCCTCGCCGCCGGCCATCAGGTGCTCTGCCAGCAGGTCGTACTCGAAGTTCGGCTCGTGAGGAGGATCGCAGGGCTCGCACTGGAAAGCTTCAATGCGGCCGTGGAACTCGGTGAGGGATACGGGGTTAAAGGTCGCGATAAGCTGCTGCATGTTCTGAGTTTCCTCAGTGGTCTGGAAGGAGTTATCGCGGTTGAGATCGTAGCCGTTGGAGGCTTCGCGGGTGATGTAAGTACGGCCTTCGACGTTCTCTTCGGGAACGAGGATGAAGAATACGTCGTCGAGCAGCTCGTCGATCGTGGTGTTGACGGTCTCCTGCTCATAGTACTTATCGAGATCGACAACGCCGGACGCGCCTTCGTTCTCATCGGTCAGCCAGCCAAGATAGGTAGCGCTGTCCTTTACAAGATCGGGAACGGCCATATTGTTTGCGGCCTTCTCGCTTTCAAACTCTGCTTTGCCCTCGGCAGTGAAGCCGGTGAGATTATTGTAGCTGAGCTTGCCGTCGCCGGTGGCTGCGTTTACGAGCATCCATGCAAACTCCATGATGCCGTCGGCCGCCGCGACCTCATTGGCGTGGATGTTCGAGAACATCACGGGAACCTTGATATCGTCGTATTTGCCTGCCTTTATGTCAGCCAGCACCTGATCGGGCTGAGTTTCCGCCTTCTCGGTGAACTCAAGCCACTTGGTCACTGCGCTCTGATTCTTTGCAACGATAAGGTAGGGCATATCGAGCGCATCATAAATATCGCCCGAGGACTTGCCCATGGAATACTTCTGTACAAAGATACCGGAATCCTTCGCCGCCGCCACCATATCGTCGAGCTCGGTGTAGATCTCGTCCATCGTGCGGAAGCTGTCGTAGGGGGCAATCTTTACGGGAACCGAGCCGAGAACATTGCCGTCCTTATCGGTAGCCGTGAAGTTGAAGTAGCCGCAGGAATCGAGGTACGAGCCGCCCTCATCGTGAGGAGCGCTGTTGTCGGCGTACATTTCGCCGGTCCGCCAGTCGTAGCTGAAGAAGCAATCGTTGGTGCTGAACTCGGCGACGAGTACCTTTTGGCCGTTTTCGTTCTTGATGCTGGTCTTGACTTCGTTGAAGAGCTTTGTCTCGCCGTCGTCGCAGATCCATGTGTCAAGCGCGCCGCCCTCGGTCTGATTCGGGAAGAGCTCCTCGCTTACATAGCTCTTGTAGCTGTCCTTGACCATCGTCCATGTTACCGTGGACGGGTCGACGTCTGCGCTTATTGGGATAGTCGCCTTGTACTCGCGTCCTTCCGCAAGAGATATAATATCTTTACCTTCGCCGGACACATTTTCAAAGCTTGCGCTTGCCGGGTCTGCCGAGACCGTGATCGGAACTATCGACACGAGCATCAGCACAACAAGCAGCATGGAAATAAGTTTAGTGAAATTGTTGTTTGTTTTCGCCTTATACATGTTTTCCACCTTGTCGCCTTTCTGAGGTTTTTATTCATTGACAGTGGCTATTATACATTTTTATTCACAAATATGCAATAGTTTTGAATAAAAATTTGCTCGTTATTTTCAACAAATAATTTGCTCACGCAAAGGCACGCTTGTATAAATGCAACAACCGGCGGCAAATATGCATAATCCCCCTGCAAAATTCACGCATTTCGCAGGGAGGTGAATATTTATTCTCGGTTAAATTATATATGTATATTGAATATTTATCAGAACAGCGTGCCGACGTGGATAACGCCGTAGGTCAGTGCCAAAACGATAAGTCCCGCGACGGCGACGCCCATGCCTATGGCGGGCAGCGCCCTTTTCAGCCGCATATTCAAAAGCGAGGCGACGAGCGCCCCGGTCCACGCCCCGGTTCCGGGCAGCGGTATGGCGACGAGGATGAAAAGGCCCCAGAAACTGTAGGCCTGAACGGTCCCGGCCTTTTCATGCCCCTTGCGCTCGACAAAGGTCGTAAGCTTGTCAAGGATGCGGTGCTTTTTCATCCACTCTATCACCTTGCGCGCAAGCAGGATCAAAAACGGCACAGGCAGCATATTTCCGACAAAGCCTATCGCAAAGGCCGTCCACGGATCCATGCCGGCTGCGACGCCCACGGGGATAGCGCCGCGTATCTCAAGTATCGGCAGCATCGCCGTGACCAGGGTCTTGAGTATGTCTTGAAGCATCGGGTTCTCCGTAATTCAGTAGTTTGCCATGGCCTCGCGGCAATAGTGATTAAAGCGGCGCTCACGCTCGAGCGTCGAGCTGTCCATATGGCCGGGATAGACCTCATAGTCGCCCGGAAGCTCGCAGAGCTTTTTGAGCGAGCGCAGCTCAGTCTCGGTATCGCCGCCGGGAAGATCTGTTCTTCCGCAGCTGCCGCGAAACAGCGTATCGCCGACAAACAGCGCATTTTCACAGATAAGGCTCACGCCGCCGGGGGTGTGTCCCGGAGTTGCGATGACCTTGAACTTAAGCCCCGCCTCGCATATCTCGTCGCCGTCGTCGTAATATTTTCCGCCCTCGGGGAGCTTGAACATCATGCCGCTCATGCCGACCTTATAGCCCTCGTCGCGGGGATTTACATATACAGGGCAGCCGGTCTGCTCGGCAACGGCGTTCACTGCGCCGACATGGTCAAAATGGCCGTGGGTGAGCATTATAGCTCTGCATTTGAGCTTATTCGACTCGATATAATCCATGATGGTGTTGCTCTCGTCGCCGGGATCGATTACGACACACTCGAGCGTTTCTTCGTTTATGACAACATAGCAGTTTGTTTCAAGCTGGCCGACGGGCAGGGTTTTTATATTCATTTTCAAAGCTCCTTAGTGTCAAGAATAATGGTAACAGGTCCGTCGTTTATCGACTCGACCTTCATTTCCGCGCCGAACTCGCCGGTTCCGACCTCGAAGCCGCGCGCGCGGCATTCGGCAATGACCTTTTCGTACAGCGGTATGGCCTTTTCGGGGCGGGCAGCCTTGGAAAAGCCGGGGCGGCGCGATTTACAGTCGGCAAAAAGCGTGAACTGGCTTATTATCAGCAGCTGTGCCCCCGCGTCGGCGGGATTTACGTTCATCTTCCCCGCCTCATCCTCGAATATCCTCAGTCCGCAGATCTTATCGGCGATCTTTACCGCCTCCTTTTCCTCATCGTCCTCATGGACGCCCAGCAGGATGAGGAAGCCCTTACCGATGCTGCTTTTTACCTTTCCGTCTATTGCGACCGAGGCGCTGTCGACCCTCGTTAGAACAGCTCTCATCGTTTACCTCCGTTTCTGTTTACCTCGACGACGCCGGGCAGGGCGCTTATGCGGTTTACAACAGTGCGCAGCTCGTCGATGCCTTTGGTTTCAAGCGTTATATTCACTATCGACTTATCGCCCGTATCACGCGCGTTTATCGTGCGCACCTTGGTATTGAGGGTGTTGAATATCGTCGCGATATCCATGATAAGTCCGTTGCGCTCGCGCGAGACGACCGTTATCGCCGTCGCGTAGCTTTCCTTTATCTCGTCCGCCCAGCTGACGTTTATCCATCGGCCGATATCCTCGGGCTTAAACTCGCGGCGGGCATAGTTTTCGCAGTCTGTTCGGTGGATCGAGACGCCCTGACCGCGCGTTATATAGCCGACGATGTCATCGCCGGGTATCGGTGTGCAGCAGCGCGAAAATTTTATGAGGCAGTTATCCAGTCCCTCGACCAGAACACCATGGACGGGCTTTACCTTCTTCTGCGCCTGCTGCTCGCGGCGCTCGGCGGCCTCGGTGACCTTTTCAAGGACGGTCTTTTTGCCCGAAACATGGTGCAGGCGCGCAAGCTCGTCCTTCATGCGGTTTACCGCTCTCGTCGCTGCCATGCCGCCGTAGCCGATAGCGGCGTACATTTCGTCGAGACTCGTGTACGATACCTTCTTCAGGAGCTGCGGCAGCACCTCATCGTCGCAGACGTCCTCCATGCGCAGGCCCTTGTTTTTAAGCTCGGACTCGAACATGGCACGGCCGCGCTCGATATTCTCCTCGCGGCGCTCTTTTTTAAACCACTGCTTTATCTTCGTGCGCGCGGAGCCGCTCTTTGCGATATTGAGCCAGTCGCGGCTCGGTCCGGCGGCGCTTTTTGACGTTCTGACCTCAACGATATCGCCGTTTTGCAGAACATAGTCAAAGTTCACTATCTTGCCGTTGACAGACGCGCCTATCATGCTGTTGCCGATGGCGGAATGGATGCTGTAGGCAAAATCTATCGGCGTTGCTCCTGCAGGGAGATTTATTACGTCACCCTTAGGTGAAAATACGAAGACCTCGTCGGCGAACATGTCGATCTTGAGGTTGTGGAAAAAGTCCGTTGCGTCGGACTCCTGCTGGCTTTCCAGCAGACGCCTTACCCAGGCAAATTTCTCCTCGTCGCCGTCCTTGACTATCGTCTCCGCCGCAGAGCCTATCTTATACTTCCAGTGCGCGGCGATGCCGTATTCGGCGGTGCGGTGCATTTCCCATGTGCGTATCTGTACCTCAAAGGGTATGCCCTCGGAGCCGATGACCGTGGTGTGGACACTCTGATACATGTTCGGCTTCGGGGTGGAGATATAGTCCTTAAATCTGCCGGGCACGGGCTTGAACATATCATGGATGATGCCCAGCACGTTATAGCAGTCGGGTATCGTGTCAACGATGACGCGAAAAGCGCACAGATCAAATATACCATTGATATCGAGCTTTTGCGCATACATTTTGCGATAAATGCTGTAAATATGCTTTATGCGGCTGTATACCGTGACCTGAAGTCCCTCTTCGTCAAGGCGCTTTTTTATCTTTGTTTCGACCGCGGACATGAAGTTTTTCAGCGTATCCATACGGTCGTTGAGCGTATCGGTTATCTCCTTATAGCCTGTCGGATCGAGGTACATCAGCGCAAGATCCTCGAGCTCCCACTTGGCTCTCTGCATACCGAGGCGGTGCGCAATGGGAGCGTATATCTCCATCGTCTCCAGCGATTTCTGGCGCTGCTTTTCCTCGGTCTGATAGGCCATGGTGCGCATATTGTGCAGGCGGTCGGCGATCTTTATGAGAATGACGCGGATGTCCTTTGCCATTGCCATGAGCATCTTGCGCAGGTTCTCCATCTGCTCGTCTTCCTTGCTGGTATATTGCACCCGCGTGAGCTTTGTAACGCCCTCGACGATGTTCGCCACCGGCTCGCCGAATTGCTTTGCTATATCGCTGTGGGTAAGATCGGTGTCCTCAATTACGTCGTGCAGCAAAGCCGCGACTATCGAGTCCTCGTCAAGACCCATATCGGCGGCGATATCCGCTGCGGCGACACAGTGGGTGACATAGGGCGAGCCGTCCTTGCGCAGCTGACCGGAGTGGGCAAGCTTTGCCATACGGTAGGCCGCTTCTATCCTGCCCATGTCCATATCCATGCCGCTGCAGCTGATCTTTTTGCTCAGTGCGGCAAACATCTCGTCGGGATCAAGTTTTTTGTTTTCAATGTCTGACATCATGACCGTCTCGCTTTCAGGCGTTTTATGAGCTCTGAGCTTTCAAGATTGACCTTTGCGCTGCCGGAGACTATTTTTGCTCCGAACACTGATCCGGGGCTCACGGCTCGCAGCAGTCCCAGCTCGCACAGAACGCGCAGGCATATGCAGAATCTCTCCGGTTCTATCCCGTGCGGGCACTGACTTATTATGCCGTCAAGATCGCTCGCGACCGAGCCGCCGACGGCCTGCAATCTGCGCCAGACCTTCACAAAGGCACTGCGATCCGGGCAGTAGGCCGAGGCCTCACGAACCGGCAGCTCATCGTCAAGTATCATGCCGCACAGCGGCTTGGGATCGTGCTTTCGTATTTCCGTTATCTGAAGCTGCACGCTGCGGCGCAGTCTGAACTCGTTTATCTGCGGAGTGAATGCAATGTCCACCCTGTCTCCGACTCTCAGCCCGAGCTCGGACTCGCAGTGCGAGAAAAACACGCACTCGAACTCCGTGTCCTTGTAGCTTATGCCGAGGCGCAGATGCTTTCCGCCGCCGATCGGCGTCACTTTCTCAAGGCGCGCGCCGATAATGCACAGCGTAGGCTTTGGATTTCCGCTGCCGTAGGGCTCGAGCCGCGAGAGCGAATCGACTCCCTGCATATCCAAAACCCTCGGGTCTGTTATCTGTATATCGCAGCTGAGCGTGGGAAGTTCGGTGGGCTTATTATTCTCATAATATTCGCTGAACGCGCGGCAGAACTGCCTGAGCTTATCGCGCTTTATATTAAGTCCGGCCGCGAGCGCGTGGCCGCCGAAGCCCTCGAGATATTCCGAGCAGGCCGACAGTGCGTCGAAAAGATTAAAGCCGCCATAGCTTCGGCAGGAGCCTTTGCCCTTGTCGCCGTCAAGGCAGATCATAATTGTCGGCTTTGAATATTGCTCGGCAAGCTTCGAGGCTGCGATGCCGATAACGCCCTGATGCCACTTCTCACTCGCCAAAACTATCGGTGTCGACGGTGTCTTTCCGTCCATCATGCCGGAGGCATCATCCCATATCTCGGTTTCGAGATGCTGGCGGCGGCGGTTCAGCTCGCACAGCTCACCGGCAAGGTCGTCGGCCTCCTTTAAATCGTGCGTCATAAGAAGCTTTCCCGCAACGGACACCTCGCCTAGGCGGCCTGCCGCGTTAAGGCGCGGAGCGAGCGAAAAGCCTATCGTCGAGGAGGATATTTTCTTTTCCGACGCGCCCGACTCGCGCAGGAGCGCCGCGAGGCCGGGGCGGGCCGGGTTTCCGAGCTTTTCAATTCCGCGGCGGACGATGTATCTGTTCTCGCCGGTGAGCGGTACAACATCGGCTACGGTGCCTATCGCCGCAAGATCGGCGTAGCGCTCGATGATCTCCTCGCTCTTGCCCTCGACGGCGCACGCGAGTTTCAGTGCAACGCCGACACCCGCGAGATCCTTGTTGGGATACGTGCAGTCGTTCTGCTTCGGGTCAATGACGGCTATGGCGTCGGGTATCGTCTGCTCGCGGCACTCGTGGTGGTCGGTTATGATGAGGTCTACGCCGACTCTCTTTGCGTGCTCGGCCTCCTCGGCCGCTGTTATGCCGCAGTCGACGCTTATGATCAGGCTCACCCCCTTGCGGTGCAGCGTATCGATCGCCGCGCTGTTGAGCCCGTAGCCCTCACCGATGCGGTCGGGTATATACGGATAGCACTCAAGCCCGTGGCTGCGCAGCCAGTCGGTTAGGAGGCAGGTCGAGGTTATTCCGTCAACGTCGTAGTCGCCGTAAACGGCCACCGTCTCGCGCATGCTGAGAGCCCGCTTTATCCTCGCCACGGCCTTGTCCATATCCTTCATAAGCAGCGGATCGCGCAGTAGCTCCACGCCGCCGTCAAGAAAGCTCTTCGCCTCCTCGACACTTCCGAACCCACGCACGGAGAGCAGCGCCGCGAGCAGCGTGGGATACCCCGCGTCGGAGAACATTTTCAGCTTATCTGCCGGACATTCTTCAGTTTTCCATTTACTGTAATTCATTTGCAAACACTGCTTCAATTTAATTATTTATAATAGCTTATAATAACAAAATTGCGGCGTTTTATCAAGTACAGCAGCGTTATTTTACATCGTTAATTGACATCAGGTTTAAATTAATGTTAAACTAAGCTGTCTGTGAGGTGTTATCTGTGAAAAACTATGTTTTATTCGACTTTGACGGCACGGTCTTCGACTCTGCCGAGGGTATAACCAAAAGCGTGCAGTATGCGCTTGGAAAAATGGGCATTGAGGCCGAATTAAAGGATCTCATGTGCTTTGCCGGTCCTCCGCTGGACGAGATGTTCTCGCTGCGCTACGGCATGAGCCCCGAGCAGGCGCACAGGGCGGTCGAGCTTTACCGCGAGCGATATACGCCCATCGGCTGGGCAGAGTGCTGCCCCTTCCCCGGCATGCCCGAGCTCATGGGGAAGCTGCGCGCAAAGGGCATAAAGCTCGCCGTCGCAACGAGCAAGCCCCGTCTTTTCGCGCAGAAAATACTCGAAAAATTCGATATGCAGAATGACTTTGACATTGTCTGCGGCTCGGAGTTCGACGGTACGCGCGGGCAGAAGTGGGAGGTCATTGAATACGCGCTTTCGCAGTTCGGCATATCGCCAAGCGAGGCAATAATGGTCGGCGACAGGAAGTATGACGTTATCGGCGCAAAAAAATGCGGCGTTCCCTGCGTCGGCGTCCGCTTCGGCTACGCAGATCCAGGCGAGCTTGAAGCCGAAGGTGCCGTCTATGTCGCGGAAAACGCCGACGATCTCTATGAATATCTGACTGAATAAAACGGCTCGGCAGCGCCTTGTGCGCTGCCGTTTTTTATGCATCCCCTCATCATTTTGTGTTTTTGTGTTAATATAATTGTTGACCTTTAAGATGAGCAAATATATAATGACATCATAACAATATGCGAGATCACCCTGTGTATTTCGCAGCAAATTTTTTATAAGCGAGGTTATTGAAATGAGTATTGATCTGAGCAGATACGGTATCACCGGCGCTACGGAGATCATCCGCAACCCCTCTTACGAGAAGCTTTTTGAAGACGAAATGCAGCCCGGCCTTGAGGGCTTTGATAAGGGCGTGCTCACCGAGCTTGACGCTGTGAACGTCATGACCGGCATCTACACCGGCCGCTCACCCAAGGACAAATTCATCGTTGTCGATGAAAACAGCAAGGACACCGTTTGGTGGACGAGCGATGAATATAAAAACGATAACCACCCCGCCACTCAGGAGGCATGGAAAGCCGTTAAGGAGATCGCGGTAAACGAGCTGTGCGGCAAAAAGCTGTACGTCGTCGACGCTTTCTGCGGCGCGAATAAGGACACGCGCATGGCCATCCGCTTCATCATGGAGGTCGCATGGCAGGCGCACTTCGTAACGAACATGTTCATCCGTCCGACCGAAGAGGAGCTCAAGGACTTCGAGCCCGACTTCGTTGTCTACAACGCCTCCAAGGCCAAGGTTGAAAACTATGAGGAGCTGGGTCTCAACTCCGAGACGGCTGTCGTCTTCAACATCACAAGCCGCGAGCAGGTCATCATAAACACCTGGTACGGCGGCGAGATGAAGAAGGGCATGTTCAGCATGATGAACTACTACCTGCCGCTCAAGGGCATAGCATCCATGCACTGCTCTGCAAATACCGACTTAAACGGCGAGAACACCGCCATTTTCTTCGGCCTGTCCGGCACCGGCAAGACCACCCTTTCCACCGATCCCAAGCGTCTTCTCATCGGCGACGACGAGCACGGCTGGGATGATAACGGCGTTTTCAACTTTGAGGGCGGCTGCTACGCGAAGGTCATAAATCTCGACAAGGAATCCGAGCCCGATATCTATAATGCGATAAAGCGCGACGCTCTGCTTGAAAACGTGACCGTCGACGCTGACGGCAAGATCGACTTTGCCGACAAATCCGTCACCGAAAACACCCGAGTTTCCTACCCCATAAACCACATCAAGAACATCGTCCGTCCCGTGAGTGCAGCTCCCGCAGCGAAGAATGTCATCTTCCTGTCTGCTGACGCTTTCGGCGTTCTGCCCCCTGTTTCCATCCTCACTCCCGAACAGACCAAATACTATTTCCTGTCCGGCTTCACGGCAAAGCTCGCCGGCACCGAGCGCGGCATAACCGAGCCCACGCCCACCTTCTCGGCCTGCTTCGGTCAGGCCTTCCTGGAGCTGCACCCGACCAAATACGCCGAGGAGCTCGTAAAGAAAATGGAGCTGAGCGGTGCTAAGGCATATCTCGTAAACACCGGTTGGAACGGCAGCGGCAAGCGCATCTCCATTAAGGACACCCGCGGCATCATCGACGCCATTCTCGGCGGGGCTATCCTCGGCGCGCCCACCAAGACCATCCCCTACTTCAACTTTGAGGTGCCCACCGTCCTTGATGGCGTTGACACCGGCATCCTCGATCCGCGTGACACCTACGCCGATCCCACCGAA
>CAVGIU010000015.1:0-3612 GCA_963629425.1 Oscillospiraceae bacterium | reverse complement strand
GTCCTTGAGGGCGTTGACACCGGCATCCTCGATCCGCGTGACACCTACGCCGATCCCACCGAATGGGAAAACAAGGCCAAGGATCTCGCCGGCCGCTTCATAAAGAACTTCGCAAAGTACGAAGGCAACGAAGCAGGCAAGGCGCTCGTCGCAGCAGGCCCCCGGCTGTAATTTAAGATCAAAAAATCCCGTCCGACGGACGGGATTTTTTACAGCCTGTCAATGAACTATGCTGCTGAGGAAAAACTTCCGCGCAGCGGGGGAGTTTGAGGGGTAGCGAAGCGGCGGCGCGGCGAGAAACGGCCCACCTCAAATTGGATTATAGCCATCAAAAATGTCCGGTACGGACTTTTTGACGAGCGAAGCGAGATTTTTCGTGAAAATTCATTTTCACAAAAAAATGTGGAGTTTTTATTCTATCGGCAATTGGATAACTTCAATATCCTTTTTCTGCGCATAGCGGATGGTGTTCCACGTTCCGCCGGACATGCCGTCATAGCACGCGACGAGTACATTTGAGTTATCGACCATGAATCGGTTTCGTATCGCCATGCAGGCGGGACTGTAGCTCTCCGAAAGCACCGTGACCTCATCGCAATTATCGATAATGCGCTCGTATCTCCGGCGGTTATACTCGTTCCAGTTATCGGCCTGCCCCCTGTACGGCACGGCGGCCTGGAGCGTTATATCCGAGTGCATTGCTTTAAGCTTTATGACGGTCTCGGCGCAGTACATATCGCAGCCGAGCGCCATTCCGCAGATAAAGTGCTTTATCCCCGAATCGTACACCGCGCCGATGACGGCAAAGAGCTTTTCCTTAAACTCAACGCAGCGTATGTCCGCCTCATCATATTTCCATGGCAGCTTCGACGGCCTGTGGCCGGAAAAGCAGCAGCTTTTTCCGTGTTCCATAACATCACCGCCATCCATTGTACGGCATGATGGGAAAAATGTCAAAAGGGTATTGACTTTTTAACGAGCGGCGTTATAATGAGGGCACAACGAAATAGGATATCTTCAGGGCAGGGAGCATTTCCCGACCGGCGGTATAGTCCGCGAGCCGAAAGGCATGAACCGGTGTGATTCCGGTACCGACAGTATAGTCTGGATGGTAGAAGATGTGCGCTTTGATTTTTGCGTCACCTGAAAGATATTTTCTTTCGGGTGATTTTTAATTTCGGAGGTACATATCCATGTCCAAGCTCATCTCCCAGATAGGCGAAAATCTTTCGTTCGTGCTCGAATGCCTCGGCATATTCGCTGCGCTGTTCGTGCTCGCGCTGCTGTTTGAGCGCTTTGTGATGAAAAACCGCAAGAAACTCGGCAGCACGCATTTTCTGGCGTACACCGCAATATTTTCCGCAATGGCCGGCGTTTTGATGTTTATCGAGATCCCACTGTTCTTTGCGCCGAGCTTTTATGAGATCGACCTGAGCGAGATCCCCATCATGATCTGCACGTTCTACCTCGGCCCCGTGTCCGGCGTTGTGGCGGAGCTTCTGAAGATCATCGTAAAGCTTGTGTTCAAAGGCACGACTACCGCCTTTGTCGGCGACTTTGCAAACTTTGTCGTCGGCTGCTCCTTCGTTCTTCCCGCCTCGTGCATATACCACATGAAAAAGAGCAAGCGCGGCGCACTTATCGGCATGATCGCCGGTACCCTCGTCATGACCGTATTCGGAAGCCTGTTTAACGCAGTCTACCTGCTGCCGACCTTCGCGCAGCTGTTCGGCATGCCGCTCGAGGCGATAATCAAAATGGGCAGCGACATAAATTCCGCGATAAACAGCGTTTCGACGCTCGTTTTGTTCTGCGTCGTGCCGTTTAACCTCTTAAAGGGCATTATCGTGACGGCTCTCACGATGCTTCTTTATAAGCGCATATCCCCGCTGCTGCACAAGGGTGACAATAAGCTTGCTCAGCGAAAAGCGGCTAAGAGCGAATGGCCTTCCTCAGCCGCAGCATGCTCAGGGCAAAATTCAGGCACTCATTAAAATAAATGATGCAGATATAGCCGGTCAGAGCGTACACCGGCAGAACCCGCCACACGAGCACGACGCCCAAAAGCGCGTCGATAACGTTTATCCCCATGTTCCACATCTGCTGACCGAGCCCCTTCAGGCAGCCGTCGCAGAGCATATCGGTATACATGATCGGGATCAGCGGCGCGAGAAGGCGCAGAAAATGTCCCGCGTCGGGTGAGGAATAGACGGCGATGCCGAGCTTATCGGCAAAAATGAATATCACAAGGGCGACGGCAAGCGAATAGCCGCCGCCCTTTTTTAATAAGCTTGCGACCGTTTTTTGTATCTCCTCGCGTTCCGAGCGCATCTGTGCCTCTGTAAGCTCGGGTATTATGAGCTCGCTGAGCGCCATGAGAAAGCAGGCCGGGAAGGATATTATCGGCATGACCATGCCCTGTATCGTCCCGTAGCCGGACAGCGCCCTGTCGGCAGAAAATCCTGCGGACTTGAGCCCGCGCGGAACGAGAAGATGTTCAAGCGTCGACAGCGCCGAGCGCGCATAGGCGGAAAACGCAAGCGGCAGAGCGATATGCAGCATGCGAGAGGTAAGGCGCAGCTTATCCCCCTCCCCGCCCATGTACCGTCCGCGGTCTGTCAGATAAAACAGCAGCATCATGACAAGCGATATCGCGTCGCCGCAGACCGTGCCGAGCATGACCGCCGAGCAGTTTTTCTCAATATCCCCCGCCGGTGAGCGAGCGAGGAAAAACGCGACGAGCGCGATGGTGATTATCTGCTCGAAAAGATGTACGACCGTCGGCTTCCACACCCTGCCGCAGGCGGTAAAGTAGCCGGATATGGCCGAGCACAGCGACACCATGGGCATCGCGTAGGCCATAATTTGCAGAGACCGCACCGTGCGCGCGTCGCCTATCCACAGAAAGCCTATCATCTCCGCCCCGCTCCGCAGGAGGAAAAACGCCGCCATGCCGAATATGAGGCTGTAGACAAAGCAGCGGCGCATGGCTCCGCTTATGCCGTGGGCGCGCTCGCGCCCGAGCTCCTCGGAAACGAGCCTCGTTGCTGCAAATCTCACGCCCGATATCGCAAAGGTCGTACACAGAAATGACACTGAAACTACAAGCTGATAAAGCCCTATCCCGGCAGAGCCTATGCGCCCTGCAAGCCACACCTGAAACGACATTGAGATAAGGCTCATGACAAGCGAGGAGCCTGTCAGCAGCGCGGTATTCATGATTAATCTTTTCCTTCTTATCATACTAAAAATGTATGCAAGAAAAATTAATTATGTATGTTGATTTTTTCACAAAGAGTGTTATAATGGTATCATCAAAGAAAACCAACTTGACGAATTTGAAATGGAGGCGTCATTTATGATTATCACAATAGGCAGACAGCACGGTTCAAGCGGCAGAGAGATAGCAAGACTTCTCGCAAAAGAGCTCGGCATTAAATGCTACGACAAAGAGATCGTCGATGAGGCCGCGAAGCATTCCGACTTCAGCCGTGAGCTTATAAACGCATACGACGAAAAGCGCATGTCCGCTTTCCTTCTGCATGCCGGCGGCTACGGTCTGAACGAGAATTTCCGCCTGAATATGGAGGTCGTTTCCGCTCAGTTTGACGC
>CAVGIU010000014.1:0-23759 GCA_963629425.1 Oscillospiraceae bacterium | reverse complement strand
ATTTAGCATAAGCTGTTCTTACATTATCTAATTTTCAAGGTACACTCGCCCGACCGCTGCGCGGTGAGCTTTTATATATTAGCAAATTCGAGGCGACTTGTCAAGAACTTTTTTCAAAACTTTTTAAGTTTTTCTTTTCGCTCTTTTCGGTCATTTCCCGAAGTGCTCTGATAGAATAGCACCGCGAACTGCAAATGTCAAGATATTTTTGAAACATTTTCGCATCTTTTTTTAATCAATTTGACAGTTCTATATCTTGTGTTTTTTTCGTTCAAAAATCGCAAAATGTGCTTTAAGCGACAAAGGCTGCCGCACTTGATGCACGGCAGCCTTTGTTTATTATGCTATAGTGTTCTCCAAAACACCTATTCCGTCGATCTCACAGCGGACAACGTCGCCGGACTCGAGGTATTTCTGAACGGATGGATCCATGCCGAGAGCGACACCGCTGGGCGTGCCGGTTGCAATGACCGTGCCGGCCTTGAGAGTCATGCCTGCGGACAGCTCTTCTATTATATTAGGGATATCAAAGATCATCATGCGCGTATTGCTGTCCTGGCGCTTTTCTCCGTTGACATAGCAACGTATATCGAGCTCGGGCATATCGCCTACGGCATCTGCCGAAAGGATGCACGGCCCCATTGGCGTGAAATCGTCGAGACTCTTGCCGAAATACCACTGTTTATGGCGCGTCTGAAGATTTCGCGCCGACACGTCGTTTATTATAGTGTAGCCGAAGATATATTCTCCTGCATCGGCCGCCTTGACATTTTTCGCATCCTTGCCGATTATAACGCCGAGTTCGACCTCGTAGTCAAGGCTGTTACAAATATCAAAATGTCCGTCGATCTTATCCCCCGGTGCAACGGCGCGCTGGAGGCGTTTGGAGAAATACACTGCGTCACCGCGCTGCACATCGAATACAGCATCGGCGCGGGTAGCTTCCTCGGCGTGGTCGCGGTAGTTGAGTCCCAGGCAAATAACGTCCTGCCGAGGTTCGGGGATGGGAGCTTCAAGCTTCACATCGCCAAAAGCTATCGTTTTTGCGTTTTCCGGCACAGTTGGCAGTTTACCGCCGAGCTCATCAATGAGCGCAAGCATACTTCCGGCCTTGAGGCCGAGCTCGGATGCCGGGATGACTGCACTTTCGTCGGCAGTCAGCACGCCGACATGCTCCGCGCCTTTATATTTATATGTAACAAACTTCATATCAAAGAACCCCCATTATTGAAGAAATGATCTGTCCGACAAAGGGCACAGGCTCTTTCCTTCCGAAATAAGCGTTGCGTGCGCCGAGGAAGGCCAAGATAACAAGCAGCATGGTGTTCAGCTTCTTAATCGGCTTGCCGACATAAGGCACAACGCCGATCACACCGTTGAGCATATGCATTACCAGCAGCATCGCAGACTGCTTGGCGTGGTACTTTACGAGCTCCGAGCCGTTGTTTTTTATAAGCGAATACAGGAAAACGGGACCTATATAGCCAACCGCTGCGAGGTCGCGCTCTTTGAATTCGTCGGGGATCTTATCATTCTCGCTCATTTCGGGGCTTGCCGCATCAAAGGCTTCCTGCATATATTTAAGTATAGGATTATCCATAAAGCTGTCGCCTGCGTCGGGCTTCCAGCCGCAGGAGAGGCAGACCTTGCCGCCGTCAGGGATATATGTTCCGCATCTCGGGCATTTATTCATACTTCTCACCTTTCTATGTACGGCGCTACGGCGCCGATTACTGTTATTTTATTATTATACCTAATTTAAGTCAAGCGCAAAATATATGACTGCCGATTGTGAGCATCTGTGGGCGCGACCAAATCCACTTACTCGTCGCAGTGGCGGGATTAAAATAATATATCGCTCCCCCCGTCGGATCGGAGCCGGCCAAAGCCTCGCGAGCCGCGCGATATGCGCTGTCGGCAATGGGCTGATCAAACTGACCGTCGTTGAGGCAGGAGAAAGCGCCGCTTTGATATATGACACCCGAGAGAGAATTGGGAAACGAAGGGTGGTCGATGCGGTTTAATACTACAGCCCCGACCGCGACCTGCCCGATATACGGCTCGCCGCGAGCCTCGGCGGATATGAGCCGCGCCAGGAGATACACGTCACCCGAGGAATTTGAGCTTGAGCCGGACTGCTCATAGATTCCGAGGGCTGCAAGGGTCTTATCCCCTGCCTGACCATCAGCAGTCAAGCCGTTTGTGCGCTGAAAATATTTCACCGCCAGCTCGGTCGCGCTGCCGTATATGCCGTCCACGCTGCCTCTGTAGTAGCCCCAACTTTTAAGGCGCGTTTGTATCTGCGTCACCGTTGCGCCGGACGAGCCGCGCTTATACAGCGCCGCATCCGCCGACTGTGCAAGTGCGATTATTAAAATGTTCACTGCGAATATCAGCGCGGCTGCGAGGATTATCTTTTTATGCCTAACGCTCATGTTCATCACTCCGATGGCTTTTTTCGTATTTTGCCTCACTCGGCGATTTTTATGCAAAAAAGCTCCTGCCCTTACGAGCAGGAGCTTTTGAGTTTTGAAAAATATCAGTTCTGCACCTTGATGATGTGGCGCGGGCAGATGTCGGAGCAGTGTCCGCACTGTACGCACTTGGAAACATCGATGCGGGCGAGATTGTCCTTGATGACTATTGCGTCAGCAGGGCACTCGCGCTGGCACTTCATGCAGCCGATACAGCCTTCATCGCAAACCTTCATGACAGCTGCACCCTTATCGCAACTGGAGCATGCGACGAGAACGTGCTGATCGTAAGGAACGAGCTTAACGAGCTTCTTCGGGCAAACATCAACACACGCGCCGCAGCCGACGCACTTTTCGCGGTCGACTTTTGCAACGCCGTCAACGATGCTCATTGCGCCGAACTGGCAGGCATTTGCGCAGTTGCCGAGGCCGATGCAGGCGAAACGGCAGTCCATGTTGCTCTTGCCGCCAAACAGCATTGCCGCCTGGCAGTTCTGGGGTCCTTTGTAGTTAAAGCGCTTGGAAGCGTGACCCTCCGTGCCCGAGCAGGGAACAAATGCGACCATCTTTTCCACGTCGCCCGCAGAGACGCCCATGATCTCAGCGATTTTCGCAGCAGCTTCAGCGCCGCCGGCAACACACTTGTTGACAGGCGCTTCGCCCTTTGCTACAGCCGCAGCATAGCCATCGCAGCCGGGGTAGCCGCAGCCGCCGCAGTTTGCGCCGGCCAGGCACTCTCTGACTTCTTCCTGCTTGGGATCGACTTCAACATAGAATATCTTCGATGCGAATGCGAGGATAGCGCCGAAAACGCCGCCCAAAACGCCCAGAACCAAAAGGGACTTAAGAATAACCATAAAATCCATATCTGAGCCCTCCTTAAAGCGGAATATTCATGCCGCTGAAGCCCATGAAGGCCAGAGCGAGCAGAGCCGCGGACACAAGGCAGATCGGGAAGCCTTCAAAGCTTTCGGGATACTCTGCAAAGTCGATGCGCTCACGCACGGAGGCAAAAAGAACGATCGCGAGCAGGAAGCCGAGGCCGCCGAACACACCGTAGAGCGTGGACTGGATGAAGTTGAAGCTGTACTGAACGTTCAGCAGAACGACACCGAGAACTGCGCAGTTGGTGGTGATAAGGGGCAGGTAAATGCCCAGTGCCGAGTACAGCGAGGGGATGGACTTTTTAAGAAACATCTCAACGAACTGAACGAGGCCGGCGATGATGAGGATGAACGCAAGGGTCTCGAGGAAGCCAAGGCTCAGCGGGATGAGGATGTAGGTATCGACGACCCAGCAGATCGCGGATGCAAGACCCATAACAAATGTGACCGCAAGACCCATGCCTATAGCGGTGTCAACCTTGCTGGAGCAGCCGAGGAACGGGCAGCAGCCGAGGAACTGCGAGAAGATGAAGTTATTTATCAGGATCGCGCTCAGGGCGATGGTGATAATGGAAGCTGTACTTGTCATTTACTCTCAGCCTCCTTCTTTGCTTTCTTTTCTGCAGATTTGCGCAGAGCAAACTGCATGAGTGCTATCAGGCAGCCGAGGGTAAGGAAGCCGCCGAAGGGCATGGTCAGAACCATTGCGCCCTGGAAATCGGCTCCGAACACGGCAAAGCCTGCGCCGGTGCCGTCGAGAGTGAGACCCTTGACGGGGTCGAGAAGACCGCCGCCGATGGTGCCGAAGCCGAGGAGCTCACGGATCAGGCACATAACAATCAGAACGATGGTGTAGCCCAGACCCTGGAATACGCCGTCGAAGAAGGATGCGCCGATCGTGTTCTTCTGGCAGAAGGCCTCCGCACGACCGATGATGATGCAGTTAACAACGATAAGCGGGATAAATACGCCCAGCGCCTCGCTCAGCGCGGGAACAAAGGCCTGCAGCAGCAGGTCAACTATGGTAACGAAGCCCGCTATAACAACAACGAATATTGCAAGACGGATCTCGTTAGGTATTACTTTTCTGATAGCCGAAACGACAACGTTGCAGCAGGTCAGAATGATAAGAACGGACAGACCCATGCCAACGCCGTTGAAGAGGCTCGTCGTGATTGCCATGGTGGCGCACATGCCGATGAGCTGTACGAGAACGGGGTTGTTGGTGATAAGGCCTTCCTTAAATTGCTTTTTAATATTCATTTAAGTCTACCTCCTTAACCCAGACTCTCGCAGGCCGCTGTAGCGGAGGCTACTGCGCCGGTAACTGCGTTGGATGTGATGGTCGCACCTGTAAGTGCATTTATGCTGCCGCCCTTCTTGGTAAGGGCAACATCCGAGCCCTGACCGACAAACTGCTCGCGGAATGCAACGCCCTTGTCGCTGGGGCTGGAGGCAACGGCACCAAGGCCGGAAGTCTCGCTGGACTCGGTGATGGATATGCCGGTGCACTTATAGTCGGTGTCAACGCCGATAATAATGGTGATACTTCCCTGGCTGCCGGTAACGGTGGTCTCTACGACATAGCCGGAGAGGCTTCCGTCCTCGGCATAAGCCTCGGAGATCTTATCAATGGCGGTGTCGTCGCCGGTGTAAGTAACGTCTTTATATTCCGTCGCACTGAGGACCTCGGCGTACGCGTCCGCGGTCTTCTGCTCTGCGATAGCGGATATCCTGTCAACGGTGAGCTCATACACAACGCCGAGGACACCTGCTACGATAGCGGAAATGAGGAAAAGGATGCCGGTGAGCTTAAGAATTTTTTTCATTACGCCTTTGCCTCCTTTGCTGCCTTTTTGGCTGCCTTGAGGTCTTCCTTGCTGACGCCGAACTGACGGCCACGGGTACCCTTATCAATCGCCCATGCGCACAGGTTCATGATGAGGATAGCATAGGAAACACCCTCGGGGAAGCCGCCGAAGTAACGGATAAGAACAGTCAGAGCGCCGCAGCCGAAGCCGTACAGGAGCTGACCGTTGAGCGTTACGGGGCTGGAGGAGTAATCGGTCGCCATAAAGAAGGCGCCGAGCAGCAGGCCGCCGGACAGGAGGTTCGTGAGCATCCAGTCGAAGTTAGAGGCGCCATGCATGGGGAATATGAAGGTAAGAACTGCGACAGTTCCGATAAATGCAGTGGGAATACGCCAGTTTATTACCTTGCGGATGAGCAGGTATGCGCCGCCGATGAGCAGTGCTACCGCGCTTATCTCGCCTATGCAGCCGGGCATGTTGCCCAAAAGCATATTGACAGTGCTGAGGGTATCGGGCAGAGCCTCGCCGGCCTTCAGATAGCTGAGCGGGGTCGCCATGGTGGTTGCATCAACGCTGCCCTGCAGAGCCTTGGGCACTGCCCATGTGGTCATGATGACAGGCCAGGATGCCATAAGGAACGCACGCGATGCAAGTGCGGGGTTGAGGAAGTTCTTACCGAGGCCGCCGTAAAGCTGCTTTACCACGACCATCGCAAACGCGGCCGCGACCACCGGCATCCACAGGGGTGCTTCGGAGGGGATGACCATTGCGATGAGAACGCCGGTAACGCAGGCGGAAAGGTCGCCGATGGAATCGGGCTTTTTCATGAGCTTGCGGTAGCCCCACTCGAAGAACACGCAGGACAGCACGCTCACGACGATGAGTGCGAGCACCCTGAAGCCGAACTGATACACCGCGACGGCCATTGCCGGCACGAGTGCGATTATGACGTCCAGCATTATGCGCGAGGTATCGGTCTTGGTCCTTACCTGAGGCTGATAGGAAGCGTCAAACGTATATTCTTTTGCTTTCACTTTTTCTCGGCCTCCTTTGCAGCAGCTTCCGCTCTTGCCTTCTCTTCGGCTGCCTTCGCAGCGAACAGGAGCTTGGCGGTCTTGAACGAGTGGGTCAGCGGCATTCTGCCGGGGCAGTTATAAGAGCAGCTGCCGCACTCAAAGCAGTCAAGAATGTGGTACTTCTTCATATTCTCGAAGTCGCCCTTCTTGAAGTATGCGTACATGTAAACGGGCTCAAGTCCCATGGGGCATACGGTGATGCACTTGCCGCAGCGTATGCAGGTGGGATTTTCAACGGTTCTGTCCTCTTCCTCGGTGAAGAACAGGATACCGGCCGTGCCCTTAATGTTTACAGCGTCGATGTTCGTTGCGATGAGGCCCATCATAGGTCCGCCGAGAACTATCTTCTTGGGTGTCTTGACGAAGCCGCCGCACTGCTCGACGATGTAACGGAAGGATGTGCCTACGCGGCACTGCAGGTTGTAGGGCTTGTTTACGGCAGAGCCGCCGACGGTGAGGATACGCTCAAAGCAGGGAATGCCGAGATAACATGCCTTGTAGATAGCATACGCAGTCTGGGTACTGATAACATTGCAGCCGACGCCTGCGGGCAGTCCGCCGGGCTTGACCTCGCGGTTGGTTATCGCCTTGATCTGCATTTTCTCTGCGCCCTGGGGGTACTTGACCTCTTCGGGCACGATCTCAACGCCGTACTGTGCCGGGTTCTTGGAATTGAGAAGCTCGATAGCGTCCATCTTATTCTTCTCAATGCCGTAATACGCCTTGTCCAGTCCGCTGGCTACGCGCGCAAGCTCGATGCCCTTGAGGAGCTCTTCGGGATGCAGCTTCATAGTCCAGTGGTCACCGTTGAGGTAAGGCTCACATTCCGCGCCGTTGATGATAAGAGTGTCGACCTTACCGAGGCCGCCTCTGATCTTGAAAGCGGTGGGGAACATTGCGCCGCCCATGCCGACAATGCCTGCTTCGCGCAGACGGGCAAGGATGGCTTCCGGATCCTTGAGCTCTTCCTCAGTCATAGGAGCAAGATCCGTGCAGGGGGTGTCCTGGTAATCGTTTTCGATAACGATAGCCGGGATCATATCGCCCAGAGGATGGGGTCTGGGCTCGATCGCTATGACCTTGCCGGAAACGGGAGAATGCACAGGGGCTGAAACAGGCGCAGGATTGTCGCCTATCTTCTGACCCATCGTTACATAATCACCGACCTTGACTATAGGCTGGCAAGGTGCGCCGATGTGCTGTGCCATCGGGATAACGACCTGGGGCGGCGGGGTAATGACCACGACAGGCTCTTCAGGAGCCTTCATGTAGTCAGGATGTACGCCACCGCGGAACTTATAGGGCATTTACATCACCTCTCTAATTTATGCAATCTTAAATATAGCATAAACTATGTTTTGTGTCTACAATCAATGACTCGATTTTCGTGGAATTTTTGTGATTTTTGGCGCTTTATCATGACAAATGATTAACAACTGCACATATTTTAACGCAATTTTTGCTTCTTGTGGTTTAATTGTCAATATTCAAGCTGCATCTGCACTTTGTTAAAAATGGGGCTTATCAAAAGCCTGTTTGTGCTGTATTATATACATATAATTAATTGGAGGTTCTGCCATGCTTACTCAATGGGGCGAAAAGCTCGACAAGAACAATGTGCTCCCGGAATATCCCCGTCCGCAGATGCGGCGCGAGTCGTTTATAAATCTAAACGGCCTATGGGACTATGCCTTCACGGCCGCCGGCGAAAAGCAGCCTGATAAGTGGGAGGGCAAAATACTCGTCCCCTTCTCTCCAGAATGCGAGCTGTCCGGCGTCGGACGCGCTCTTCGCCCCGACGAGTATCTTTGGTACAGGCGCGACTGGACAAAGCCCGAGTTCCCCGACGGCTACCGCGTCATTCTGCACTTCGGTGCGGTCGACCAAATCTGCACGGTGTACATAAACGGTCTGCGCGCATATAGGCACAAGGGCGGCTACCTGCCGTTTGAATTTGATGCCACGGGCTTTCTTTCAAAGGACGTTAATGAAATATCGCTGAGCGTGCGCGACGTGAGCGACACATCGTATCACTCACGCGGCAAGCAGAAGCTCAAGCGCGGCGGCATATGGTACACCCCGCAAAGCGGCATATGGCAGACGGTTTGGGCCGAGTGCATCCCCCACGACTGCATAAGACAGCTGCACATAACACCGGATTTCGACAATGCCTGCGTCAAGGTGCTCGCCGACATCGTCGGCGACAGCAGAGCTTATGCCCTGTTCGACGGACAGCAGTATCAGCTCCCCGCCACGATCCCCGTTCCTGATTTTGAGCCCTGGTCGCCGGAAAATCCGAAACTTTATGATTTTGCCGTCACCTGCGGCGAGGACAGGGTCGAAAGCTACTTCGCCATGCGCAAATTCTCCGTCGAGGCCGATTCCGAAGGCATAAAGCGTCTGTTTTTAAACGGCAGGCCGTATTTCCACAACGGACTTCTCGACCAGGGCTACTGGTCTGACGGAATGTACACCGCTCCGTCGGACGAAGCACTCATCTTCGATATTCAAACCGCAAAGGACATGGGCTTCAACATGCTGCGCAAGCATATCAAAATTGAGCCTCTGCGCTGGTATTATCACTGCGACAGGCTCGGTATGCTCGTTTGGCAGGACATGATAAACGGCGGTGGCAGCTATAACCCTGCCATTATCTCAACGCCACTTGTCACCGGTGTACACCTGAGCGACAAAAATTATAAGCTTTTCGCGCGCGAGGATCTCGAGGGGCGAGTCGAATACGAATCGGAACTCAACGAAATGATAGAGCTTCTGTATAACTGCCCGTGCATCGCCATGTGGGTTCCCTTCAACGAAGGTTGGGGTCAGTTCGACGCGGCCCGCATCGCCGATAAGATAGCAAATATCGACCCGACACGTACCATCGACCACGCCTCCGGCTGGCACGATCAGAAGATCGGCGAGACAAAAAGCCTGCATGTTTACTTTAAAAAGTATAACTTCAAGCCCGATAAGCTCGGCCGCGCGGTCATGCTCACGGAGTTCGGAGGCTACAATTTCCGCTGTAAAGATCACAGCTTCGGCAGCGTCGACTTCGGCTACAAAAAGCTCAGGAGCGAAAAGGATCTGCAAAAGGCTCTTGAAAAGCTCTACTCCGAGCAGATAAAGCCCGCCTACAAACAGGGGCTCGCCGCCGCGGTGTACACCCAGCTGAGCGATGTGGAGGAAGAAGTCAACGGTCTCATAACATATGACCGTAAAGTGGTGAAATTATCACCGGAAACCGTGCGCATTATCGTAAACGTGGAGTGAATGTTCATTTTCAATCATGACTGCCTGCAAGCAGGCGGTCATGATTTTAGGTTTACATAACGTAAGACGCTCCTATTGTAATACACGACGTGCTGTGGTAAAATGGTGAAAAATTATCGCTGACGGAGGTCAGGCAAATGGCAAAGATAAAGGGTGAATCAGAACTTACCTTCATGGAGGCTGCGAGCATAATCGTCGGCCACGGCGTCGGCGCGGGCATACTGTCCGTTCCATATCTTGCAGTGCACAACAGCTTCCGCGAGACAGTGCTTATTCTGCTTATAGGCTACGCCGTAGCGCTCGTTCTGCATTTTCTCATAGCGGAGCTGAGCCTTAATAATGACGGCGCACAGTTTGTTAAATGCTTCGATGCGGAGCTTTTTTCCGGTAGGATAAAGACCTTTCTCACCTGGACGGCCTTTATTCTGCTGGGCGTTTCTGTCATTGTTAACGTCAGTGCCTTCCTTACCGGCGCGGCGGCGGTGTTCAGAAACTGGTTCGGTCTGCCCGATATAGTCGGTATGCTGATATTTTATGTTCTCGGCGCGGGAGTCGTGTTCGTCGGCATGAAGCTCGTAGGCATCTGTGAAAAGATTGCGGTGTTCTCGATGGTCGGCGTTGTCGGAATTTTGCTCGTTGCAACGCTTCTGCGCGACGTGAACCCCCTGCCCGGCGGCTGGCACGGCTTCAATAACGCCTTGGCGCTGTTCGGCATGGTCTCGTTCTCTCTGTCGGCCGTTATGAGCACGCCGCAGGTCGTAAAAGGACTCAATGGCGACGCAAAGCGCATCCGCGCTGCCATCGCAACCGGTCTCGTCATTAACCTTGCGCTTATTTTCGTCATAACACTCATGACTCTGCTCGGCGCAGGCAGCGATATCTCCGAGGACGGCGCACTGGTCGATCTTTCGCGCCATCTCGGCGGCTGGGTCGCCATAGTCGGCTACATATTCACGCTTTTGGCGCTTGCCACCTCATTTTGGGCAAACACCCTTAATCTGCGCGATATCGTCGGTGAGCAGACCGGCTGGAGCAAAAATCTCTGCTGGCTTTTAGCCTCCCTGCCCTGCCTTGTGCTGGCTCTGTTTGGCATCAGCAGCTTTGTTGGCTTTACACGCTTTGCGAGCATCATTCAGATCGTCACCGGCATAGGCATAATCATCGCCTATAACCGCTCGCGCAAACGCACGGGAGCCTCCCCCATCTGCGGCAAATTCGGCTCTTTGGTATTTCAGATACTCGTTATTGCGTTCTCGCTGCTCTCGAGCGTCGGCGCAATACTCCCGGTGAACTGACATGAAGAAAAAGTATTTACTGGCCGCGATACCTCCGCTTGCCGTGTGGGATATTTACAGATACATCTTCGCGCGACACCGTCCCCCGCTGCTCGAGGCGCTGCTGGATAAGAAAACGCACTGTCCGGAATATTATATTTGGCGCGATGAGCACGCAGACGATTTGGAAAGCAATGTGCATCTTTGCTATACGATACAGTCCGAGCGCGGCGAGACCTTGCAGGGCTTTTATTTCCCAAGCGGCAAAAAATTCGGCAAAAAAATTGCGTTTATCGTCCACGGCTATCGCTCCGAGCACGCGGAGACCGCCGGCATGCTGCACAAATACTACCACAGCCGCGGATTTGATATTTTCTGCCCCGACAACACAGCATCCGGGCTCTCGGGCGGCAATTGGTTCGGCTACGATGTTTTTGAAAGCGCCGACTGTCTTAAGTGGCTCGACTTTTTGGGGGCCGAGTTCGGCAGCAATATTCAGATCATTCTGCACGGCTTTTCACTCGGCGGAGCGACGGTCATGAAAATGAGTGACCGCGTTCCCGATACCGTAAAATTCATCGTTGAGGACAGCGGCTTTGTCGACGCGCGGCCAATACTGCGCTCGCAGCTTGGCCCCGCTTACAGGCTGATTGCAATGATTAACAGGCACATCGCGGGCTACACGCTTGATGACACGCTTGTTACGCAAAATCTTACTCACGCAAAATGCCCGATGCTGTTTGCCCACGGAAAGAATGACCCCACCGTTCCGTTTGAAAACGCACCGCGCGCATTTGATGCCTGCCCGACCGACAAGGACTACATTTTCACCGATGGTACGCGGCATATTGAAACGATGTTTACAAACGGCGCGGCATACGCGGCTAAAATAGATTTATTTATCGCAAAATATATTAAATGAAGGTCTAAATATGGATTATAAACAGGCACTTGAATACATTAACGGCACATCTTGGAGAGGCTCACGACTCGGGCTCGATCGAATAACGGAGCTGCTCGCACGGCTGGGCAATCCGCAGTCTGAGCTCAAATTCGTCCACGTCGCCGGAACGAACGGCAAGGGCAGCATATGCGCGATGCTCGCATCCATCATGCGCAGAGCCGGCTTCAAAACGGGTCTTTTCACCTCGCCGTATCTCAGTCGCTTCAATGAGCGCATGCAGATAAACGGCAAGCAGATAGAGGATAACACGCTCGCCGAGATTGTGACGGAAATAAAGCGCTGCGCAGACTCCATGGACGATCATCCGACGGAGTTCGAGATGATGACCGCCGCCGCGCTGCGCTGGTTTGCCGATTCCGGCTGCGAGATCGTCATTCTCGAGGTCGGACTCGGCGGCAGATACGATGCGACTAACGTCATCGCCTGCCCGGAATGCTGCGTCATAGCAAACATCGGCCTTGATCACACGGCCATTCTCGGCGGAACACTGCCCGAGATCGCCTACGAGAAGGCCGGGATCATCAAATACGGCGCGGCAGTAGTCATGTATCAGCAGTACGGCGAGACGATGGAGGTCGTGCGCGAGGTCTGCCGCGAAATGAGCGCAGAGCTGTATGTTCCCGATTTTGACGACATAAATGTTGAATTTGACTCCATTGACGGGCAGGTTTTTTCCTACGCCGGCGCAAGTTACGCGATACCGCTTTTGGGCAAGCATCAGCTGCACAATGCAGCAACCGTGCTCGAAACGGTGAATGTTCTGCGCGAGCAGGGATGGGATATCGATGACGAGGCAGTCGAAGCAGGGCTCTACTCCGTCGCGTGGCCCGCGCGATTTGAGATTCTGCACACGGACGATCCGTGGTTTGTGCTCGATGGGGGACACAATCCGCAGTGCGCGGCAGCTCTGCGCGAATGCATAGAGCACTATTTCCCCGATAAAAAGCGCGTCGCGCTCGTCGGCGTTTTAAAGGATAAGGACTATAAAGCAATCGCCGCAACGCTCGCGCCTCTGTTTGATGCCTGCGTTTGCGTGACGCCGAATTCCGAGCGTGCGCTCCCTGCCGAGGAACTGGCAGAACTCTTCCGCGTAAGCTGCCGCGAGGTCTGTGTTGCCGGCAGCGTTGAGGACGGTGTCGACCTTGCGCGCGATATAGCGCAGGAGCAGAACGCGATGGTCTGCGCCTTCGGTTCGCTGTACATCTGCGGGCAGATACGCGCATGCTTCGGGCTTAAGTGAGGTGACGATATGAGGATAATGGGCATAGATTACGGCGACGCACGCACGGGACTTGCCGTCTCGGACGCAATGAATATCCTTGTCGGCGAGGCATGGACCGTGAATCAGTGGGATGCAAACGCGTTGGCAGACGAGATAGTGCGCGAGGCAAATTCGCGCTCGGTCGAACGTTTTGTGCTCGGACTGCCGAAAAACATGGACGGCACGGAGGGCGCGAGGGCGGAAAAATGCCGTGAATTTGCCTCTCTTTTAGAGAGCAAGACCGATATTCCCATCGTCATGTGGGATGAGCGCCGCAGCAGCGTCGAAGCGCACGCGATACTGCACGCAAACGGCAAGAAAGAAAAAAAGCACCGCAATACCGTCGACGCGGTCGCGGCGAGCCTGATCCTCGAGGGCTACCTCGGAACATTATAAAAACGCAAAAAATCCTCGAAGTTTTTCTTCGAGGATTTTTTTATCTATCGTTCTTCTCGGAAATACGCAAGGCCGAGCGCCGCGGGGGGCTCATTCTCGCGCTTTTTGCGCATGGACACAACGACCAGCACGATGATGGTTACAAGATACGGGAGCATCTTGTAAAGCTCCATCATGTAAAGCTGCGTTCCGGCCGGAATGTACAGATACACGATGTACAGCCCGCCGAAGAGTATCGATGCGATGATCGCAAGATTCGGTCTCCAGATTGAGAAAATGACCAGCGCTATGGCGAGCCAGCCACGGTCGCCGAAAGCATCGTTCGACCATACACCGCAGGCATAGTCCATGACGTAATACAGGCCGCCGAGTCCGGCTATCATACTGCCTACGCAGGTGGCGATGTATTTATAGCGGTTAACGTTTATGCCGGCAGCATCCGCAGTCGCAGGGCTTTCTCCGACTGCGCGCAGGTTGAGGCCGACGCGGGTCTTTTTTATAACGTAAGCGGTTATGATCGCAATGATAATGGCTGCATACGCGAGGAAGCCGTAGCTTAAAAACATTTTGCCGAACCAACCGAGATTATCCGCAAAGGGCAGCGATTTGCTGAAAACTCTGCTCGTTGCCGACAGGGCGATGGAGGGAACCTCCGCATCCGTAAGCTTTATCAGCGAGCCGCCGAAAAAGTTGCCGATGCCGATGCCGAATGTGGTCATAGCAAGACCGGTCACGTTTTGGTTTGCTCTGAGAGTTACGGTCAAAAAGCAATACAAAAGTCCCATGAGCAGCGAGCCGAGCAGGCATGACAGCACGGGAATGAGTATCGCAAGGGCACTGTTAAGCTCAACTGCCGACTGCTCATACAGGAATGCACCGATAACGCCGCAGATGCCGCCGACATACATTATGCCGGGGATGCCGAGGTTGAGGTTGCCGGATTTTTCGGTTATGATCTCACCCGTGCCGCCGAAGAGCAGGGGCACGCCCTGCATTACGGCTCGGGGGAAGAAGGATACTATATCAAACATTTTCAGCTCTCTCCTTTCCTGCCGCCTTGCGGAAGCTTATCTTGTAGCTTATAAAGAATTCGCAGCCGATGATAAAGAACAGGATAAGTCCGGTGAGGATATCCGAGAACGAGTGGTTAAGGCCGAAATTCGTGGATATCGCACTTGCTCCCTTATCCAGGAAGGCAAGCAGCATGCTCGCAAAGATCATGATAATGGGATTGAACTTCGCAAGCCAAGAGATCATGACTGCGGTGAAGCCGCGGCCGTCCGAGAGCGAGGTAGACAAAGTGTGGTCTGTGCCGGAGACGAGCAGGAATCCGACGAGGCCGCAGATAGCGCCCGAGAGGAGCATCGTACGGATAATGACCTTTTCGACCTTTATGCCGACATAACGTGCGGTGCGCTCGCTTTCGCCGACAACCGTGAGCTCGTAGCCGTGCTTTGAATAGTTAAGGTAAATATACACCAAAACGGTCAGGACAAGTATGACCAAAACGTTGAGCATGTACTTATTGCCGCCGATCTGCGGGAGCCAGCCGATTTGAGTGCTCTGATTGATTATACCGATTTGGCCTGCGCCCTTGGGCACCTCCCAAATGATAACGAAAAACGCTACGAGCTGAGTTGCGACATAGTTCATCATAAGCGTGAACAGCGTCTCGTTCGTATTCCATTTTGCCTTGAAAAATGCCGGGATGCCGCCCCAGATCGCACCTGCGGCAAGGCTGGCGACCGCGCTTATCGCAATAAGCAGTCCGTTTGAGACCGTGTCGGACAAACAGATCATGCATGCAGCGGCCGCAAGGCAGCCCGCGAGGATCTGACCCTCGCCGCCGATGTTCCAAAACTTCATTTTGAACGCCGGAGTTACTGCGAGCGATACGCCCAGCAGCATCGCTGTGTTCTGCGCAAATATCCAAACCTTGCGCTCACTTCCGAAGGAGCTGTCTATCATCGTGGCATAAACCTGCAGAGGATTCTCGCCGGTAACGGTCATGGTTACTATCGCGCAGACTGTGAGCGCAATGACTATCGCTAAAAGGCGGATGCCCCAAGCCTTGTACCACGGCAGCGCGCCGCGCTTAACGATATGCAGCAGCGGCTCTCTGTTATTATTCTTCATCAGCTTTCTTGCCTCCCAGCTTCGTCATCATCATGCCGACCTCACGCTTTTTTGCGCCGCGGCCGGGAACTATGCCGCTGACCTTGCCGCCGCACAGAACCAGTATTCTGTCGCACAGCTCAAGCAGGACATCGAGATCCTCGCCGACGTATATGACAGCGACGCCCTTCTGCTTCTGGCGGTTTATAAGATCATATATAGTGTAGGACGAATTGATATCCAGTCCGCGCACAGCGTAAGCCGTGAGCAATACCGTGGGCGCGGAGGCTATCTCACGTCCGACGAGCACTTTCTGAACATTGCCGCCGGAGAGTCGACGTACTGGGGTGCTTATGCTGGGAGTTACTACCTCGAGCTCGTCAACAACGTTTTCCGCGAGCTTGCGGGGGCTTTTTCTGTCGGTAAATATGCTTCTGCCCTTTCTGAACGAACGGAGCATCATGTTATCGCCGAGATCCATGTTCGCGACAAGACCCATACCGAGTCTGTCCTCGGGAACGAAGGACAAGACAACGCCGAGATCGGCTATTGAAAGCGGATCCTTACCGAGGAGTTCCTCCCTTTCGCCGTCGTCTTTTATATAGCTTATGCTGCCGCTCTCGGTAGGCTGAAGGCCGGCAATCGCCTCAAGCAGTTCCTTTTGGCCGCAGCCGGATATACCGGCTATGCCGAGTATCTCGCCGCTATTTGCGGTAAAGGACACATCGTCGAGCTTGACGATGCCGTCAATGCTGCGCACGGTGAGGTTCTTGACCTCGATTCTCGGTTTCGGATCGACTGGGTCGGGGCGGTCGATATTCAGCTCGACCGGGTGGCCGACCATCATGTTGGTCATTTCCTGGGCGTTTGTGTTCTTCGTCGGCATATCGCCGATGAACTGGCCGTGGCGTAGAACGGCAACTCGGTCGGAGAGCTCTTCGACCTCGTGCATCTTGTGGGTTATTATAACTATCGCCTTGCCGTCATCGCGCATATTGCGCAAAACAGCAAAGAGCTTGTCTGTCTCCTGCGGAGTGAGCACCGCCGTCGGCTCGTCGAGTATGAGGATATCCGCACCGCGGTAGAGCACCTTTACTATCTCAACGGTCTGTTTCTGCGAAACGCTCATCTCGTAAATATGCTGCTCGGGATCTACATCAAATCCGTAAGCGTCGCAGATCTCGCGGATCTTTTTCGCCGCTGCCTTGAGGTCGAGCTTACCCTTGCCCTCGAGTCCGAGGATAATATTCTCGGTCGCGGTGAGAACGTCGACAAGCTTGAAATGCTGGTGGATCATACCGACACCGAGGTTGAGCGCATCCTTGGGGGAGCGTATGACGACCTCTTTGTCATCAATGAATATCTCGCCCTCATCGGGGAAATAAATACCCGAGAGCATGTTCATGAGGGTGGTCTTGCCCGATCCGTTCTCTCCGAGAAGCGCAAGTATCTCGCCTCTGTATATATCGAGCCAAATTTTGTCGTTAGCTTTTACCGTACCGAATGATTTTGATATGTTTCTCATCTTAACGGCGGCGTTTTTGTTATCCATCTCGTATCTCCCGATGTGTAATATTGGCTGCGCAGGAAAAAGCGTGAGCGATTTCATGCTCTTTCCTGTGTAGCCTGATAAGAGGCTAAAGGAAGCTCCGTATGCGCGGAGCTTCCTTTTAATTTAATGTTGCTTATTCGGTATATCAGCTGCCGAAGTTAGTGTCGAGCAGATTGATGCCGTCGATCTGAATGTCGAAGTAAGGAGCGGAGCGGTAGGTGGACTCGAGGAATGCGCCGTCCTTGATAGCCTCGGTGTCTGCGGTGTAGTCGGCATCGGTGTCAACGTCTGCCATGTAGCTGTCGAGCTGCTTGCCTTCAACGGTGAAGGTGGTGACGTCGAATACCTTCAGGCTGCCGTCTTCGAGCTTTGCCTTTGCCTCGGCGATAGCGTCTGCGGTGCCTTCGGCTGCGGCTGCCTCGTTAACGTCGGTCAGAACAACGGAGCCGGTTGCAAGGGTGCCGGTCCAGTCGGTGTCGATGGTCTCGCCGTTCATGACTGCCTTTATTGCATACTCGTAGTAAGGAGTCCAGTCGATGCGGGAGGAAACGATAAAGGTGTTGGGGCAGGCGGAAATGGTGCTGCCGTTGTAGGAGACATTGGGAACGCCTGCGGTCTCACATGCAGTGGGAGCGCCCATGGAGTCGGCGTGCTGGCTGATGAGGTTGCAACCGTTCTTTATAAGGGTGTTGGCTGCTTCCTTCTCTGCGGTCTCATCGTACCAGGAGCCGGTGAAGGTAACGTCCATGGTGACGGTGGGGCATACAGAACGTGCGCCGAGGAAGAAAGAGGTGTAACCGGAGATAACTTCCGCGTAGGTGAATGCACCGACGTAGCCGATCTTGGCGTTGTCTGCGGTGACGACGGTACCGTTGATCTCGGTGCCGTTTGCGATCATCTCGTTGAGCTTGAGGCCGGCTGCGATGCCTGCGAGGTAACGGCCTTCATAGATGGACGCGAAAGCGTTGTGGTAGTTTGCAAGACCCTCGGTGTGAGCAAGGGTGCCGGTGGCGTGGCAGAACTGAACGTCGGGGAATTCCTTTGCGGCCTCGATCATGAAGGACTCATGGCCAAAGCTGTCGGCGAAAATGATGTTGCAGCCTTCTTCTGCGAGCTCAGCAGCTGCATCGTAGCATTCCTGGCCTTCGGGGATGTTCTTCTTGAAAACATACTGGCTCTCGCTGAGGCCAAGTGCCTTGCAGGCTGCCTCTGCTGCGTTCATGAAGTTAAGGTCGTAGGTGGAGTTCTCATCGTGCAGGAATATAAATCCGACTTTGATCTCGGATGCGGTCTGCTCGCTGGCATCGTCATTCTTGTCATCGTTGCTGCTACAGGCACACAGTGCAAAAACCATGACCATAGCAAGGAGCAGTGCAGTGATCTTCTTCATCATCTTTCGGTTACCCTCCAAAATTTTTATATTATCAAACCCCTGCGGGCCTTGATACAAAATAAAAAGCGCCGGGCACATGGATCTGTGACCGGCGGAATAAAAACCAAAGCCAAGGGAAGAGCGAAAAACTTCTCCCTATATATTAAACTTCGATAGTCCGGTCATTTACGGCGTCCGGGTAGAGACTTCAAATCCATATCATTTGCTATATATCGAAAATATTCTGTTTTAAGCGCCCCTCATCGGGAACATATTTAGCATATCAACTGCGTTGAAAAAAGTCAAGACTGGTTTTTAGCCAAGTTTAACATTTTTTTGCCGCGTTTTTTGTGCATGTTTATTCCTGACAGAAGACAATGCTGTCGTCACCCATCGATTCAATGCGGGCAAGCGACTCGATTCGCAGCCCTCTTGCGCGGAGTTTGGCACCGCCGGGCTGGAATGCCTTTTCTATGGCGATGGCCGCTCCCACGACCGTGGCTCCCGCCTGCTCGACGATATCGCACAGTCCCTCAAGCGCCGCGCCGTTTGCGAGGAAGTCGTCAACTATCAGCACTCTGTCGCCGGGGTTAAGATAGCGCTTTGAAACAAGCACCTGCTTTGAGACCTGATGGGTGAAGGAATAAACAGTCGTTGAATACACATCATCCGAGAGATTTATGGTCTTGCTCTTTTTTGCAAATACCACGGGGCAGTCGAAAACAAGTCCCGTCAAAACGGCCATGCCGATGCCTGAGGCCTCGATGGTGAGGATCTTATTGATATCCTCGTTTTCAAACAGTCTGTGTATCTCCTTTGCCATGTCGTAGCTCAGCTTCGGGTCGATCTGATGATTTAAAAAGCTGTCCACCTTCAGCACTCCGCCGGGCTTGACTACGCCGTCACGCTTTATACGCTCGATAAGCTGCTGCAATTTGACCACCTCGCATATTATTTGAATAACACACATTCTATCCGATATCGACACATTTCGCAAGACCGAATTTTGCGCCTTTATTGTGCATTTTTATAATGTTATTTGTGCATCTGCAACAATTTCGGGCTTCAAACTTCATCATGCGTGCGGCCGCGTTTTCCTTGCTATTATCTCCGTCGGCTGTTAAAATAAAGAATATATTAAATTTGTACAGGAGTATGTTATGGAAGACCTCAAACAGAGAAAGAAAAATCTTATCATGTTCCCGCTCGGCACGGTCGGCAGGGATATGATATATTATCTTTTCACAAGCTGTATAATAACCTTCGTGCTGTTCACGCGAAACCTCACGAACGCGCAGTTCGGCGCAGTAACGGCCATCGTTGTCGCAGCGCGAATATTCGACGCTCTCAATGACCCCGTCATGGGCAATATAATCGAGCGCACGCGCACGCGCTGGGGCAAATTCAAGCCATGGCTCGTCATAGGCATACTTTCGACCTCGGTCGTCGTGTATCTTGCCTTCAACACCGATCTTCAGGGCTGGAGCTTTGTCTGGTTCTTCGGCATCATTTACTTCATGTACTCGATAACCTACACAATGCATGATATCTCCTACTGGGGCATGGTGCCCGCGCTTTCGACCGACGCAAACGCGAGAAATCAGTTCACATCGCGCGCAACTCTGTTTGCCGGCATAGGCGGCACGCTCGCAAGCGTGCTAATCCCCATGTTCACCGTCGGTGACATGGCCATCGGCGGCAGCACAACCATAGCATACGGCCGCATAGCCCTTATAATCTGCATTATTGCGCCGCTGTTTTTGTGCTTTACCATCTTCGGAGTGCGCGAAAGGCGCGAATACACCGACGTCCCGCCCATCAGCTTTAAAAAGATCTGGACGACCATCACCGGCAACGATCAGCTGCTGTGGATAAGCCTCATTTTCCTCCTGCAGCAGATAGGCAACGGCCTTATCGTCGGCGGCATCGGCTCGACCTATATCTACTTCGACTTTGGCTACGAAGGCGGCCTGTTCTCGCTGTTTTCTATCGTCGGCATGTCCGTGACGGCATTTCTCATGATCTTCTATCCCGCCATTTCGCGGCATATTAAGCGCAAAAAGCTCATGACGATACTCGCCTGCATCTCAATGGTCGGCTACGCGCTTATGCTCGCTGCAGGTCTCGCCCTGCCCTCGACGATGCTCAAGTTTTGGATCATAACCGTCGGCTACGCGCTTTCAAACTTCGGCCAGTACGGCTACTATCTCATTATGATGATCTCTATCATAAACACCGTCGAATATAACGAATACCGCACCGGCTCACGCGACGAGGCGATAATAACCTCCCTGCGTCCGTTTTTGACGAAGATGTCCTCGGCTCTGATAGTCCTAATAACAAACCTCAGCTACATCATCTTCGGCGTAATGCAGTACACAAACCGCATATCCGATTTTGAAAATGAATGTGCACGAAATCTCATCACCGAGCAGGATAAAATCATGGCCATCGACAATGTCATAGCCGGTATCGAGCCGGGCAAAACGCTGGCTCTGCTGCTATGCATGGTCATAATCCCCTGCGTGCTGATGCTTCTGAGCTACTTCCTGTATAAAAAGCACTATAAGCTCGACGAGGACGAGTACGAGCGCATCTGCGGCGAGATAGCCGCACGCAGGGAAGAGACGGCATGAGCATAACAAGACTCGCCATAAACATTGCCTCTCCCCTGCCGAAGCTTGAGGACTTTGCGCGATATCTGTTCATCGGCCCGCACCCGGACGATATCGAGATCGGCGCGGGAGCAACGGCTGCAAAGCTTGCCGATATGGGCAAAAAGGTCGCATTTTTGTGCTGCATCGACGGAAGATACGGCTCGGGCAGCGTTCCGCCTGAGGATCTTATTCCGATTCGCCGGGCCGAGGCAAAGGCCTCGGCAGCGGCGCTCGGCGTTAAGGACGTATACTTTCTCCCGTTTTGCGACGGTGGATTTTATGATACATGCGAGCTGCTGTCCGCTATTGCGAAGGTCGTCGGCGAGTTTAAGCCCGATGTCATGTTCTGTCCCGATCCGCAGGTAAAAGGCGAGTGTCACCCCGACCACCTGAATGTGGGCAGGGCGGCATCCGAGATCGCGTATCTTGCGCCCTACGAGGGCATAATGCAGCGGCACAGCGCGGCTTCTGCTCCCGTGAAGGCGATAGCGTATTACATGACCGCCTCGCCCAATCGCTATGTAAAGGCCTCAAAAGAGCTCCTAAAGCGGCAGCTGTCGGCCATATTTGACTGCCACAAGAGCCAGTTTCCGGATGGAAGCGCCGAGGGCAAGGCGATAGCCATGTACCTGCGCATCCGCTCGCTCGACTTCGGTCTGCGCAGCTTTGCTCTCCACGCCGAGGGCTTCCGCATGCTCGACACCCTGCGCATGCACTGCCTGCCCGAAGCGGGAAAATGACATCCGAAAATTCCTCTGCGCAATGCCGTTGACAAGCAATTTGCTTTTGAGTATAATATCAATGGGTGAGTACCTACCGGCAGTTAGGCTAAAAAGTCTGACTGCCGTTTTCATTTTATCTTGACCGCAATATGATCGGAGGGAATCTTGTATGAATATTACCGTGTATCTTGGCGCGAACGAAGGAAATGACCCGGAGCTTAAGTGTGCGGTTCGCGAGCTCGGCACATGGATCGGGCAAAGCGGGAACGCGCTGATCTACGGTGGCTCGAAAAACGGGCTGATGGGAGAACTCGCCGAAAGTGTCCTTGACGCGGGCGGCTCCGTGACCGGTGTGGAGCCGCAGTTTTTCATTGATGCCGGCTATGAATACGACCGGCTGACAAATCTTTTCGTAACCAAGGATATGGCAGAGCGAAAATCAAAGATGATCGAGCTGGGCGATGCCTTTATCGCCTTCCCCGGCGGTACGGGGACTTTGGAGGAAATCACAGAGGTCATGTCAAAGGTATCCTTGAAGCACCTGGCCGCCTCTTGCATTCTCTATAATCTCAACGGCTACTATAATGATCTGAAGTCGCTTTTGGCGCACATGATCGAAAAAGGGCTTTCTTCCGAGGAGCGGCAGAAGGGCATCTATTTCGCCGAGAATCTTGAAGATATAAAACAAATTTTAAAAGCCGAATAAGCCCACCGGCTCATAAAAAATCCCACCGCTATTGCTATAGCGGTGGGATTTTTCATGCTCAAATTACTCTGCGCAGTGCTCGCAGTCATGCAGCTTTTTGCTGAACAGCTCGGGATCGTATGCGATGCCGTTGCGGTCGTAGTAATCTTTGACCGCCGCGGCGACTGCCTCCTCGGCGAGGACCGAGCAGTGGATCTTATGCGCGGGCAGACCGTCAAGAGCCTCGACAACGGCCTTGTTCGACAGCTCGAGCGCTTCCTCGACCTTCTTGCCCTTGATGAGCTCAGTGGCCATGGAGCTGGTAGCGATTGCGCTGCCGCAGCCGAAGGTGTTGAACTTAACATCGGTGATGATGCCGTCCTCGACCTTGATATACATCTTCATAATGTCGCCGCATTTTGCGTTGCCGACCTCACCTACGCCATCGGCATCGTCCATCTTGCCGACATTGCGGGGATTCTGAAAATGATCCATTACCTTATCACTATAAAGTGCCATAACTAAGTTCCTCCTATTATATCACGGTGTGTTGTTTATTAAATGAGATGCTTCTTGGTGCCGTTTTCAAGCTCCTCCCACACGGGGGAGATATCGCGCAGGTAGGAAACGACCTCGGGGACGACCTTTATGATGTGGTCGATCTCCTCCATGGTATTATACTCACCTATCGACAGACGCAACGAGCCGTGCGCTACCTCGTGAGGCAGGCCGAGAGAGAGCAGAACGTGGCTGGGGTCGAGTGAGCCGGAGGTGCATGCAGAACCTGACGATGCACATACGCCCTTGGCATCCAGCAGAAGCAGGAGGCTTTCGCCCTCAATGCCCTCGAAGCACATGTTCACGGTGCCGGGGACGTGATGCTCGAGCGAGCCGTTTATCTTGGAATGGGGAATCTTGCTGAGCTCTGCGAAAAGCTTATCGCGCATCGGGATGATCTTTTCGGTGTTGGCCTCCATGTTGTCAACGCTCTCCTTGAGAGCCGCCGCCAGTGCGACAATACCGGGGATATTCTCAGTGCCGGCGCGCTTGCCGCGCTCCTGAGCGCCGCCCTCGATTATGTTGAACAGCGGCATACCCGTCTTTGCGTACAGAACGCCTACGCCCTTGGGAGCATGGAACTTGTGACCGGACATACTCAGCAGGTCAATGTTCATCTCCTGAACGTTTATCGGCATATGGCCGGCTGCCTGAACGGCATCGGTGTGGAAGGGTATCTTTCTTG
>CAVGIU010000013.1:8981-23801 GCA_963629425.1 Oscillospiraceae bacterium | reverse complement strand
ACACGCCTACTCCCTTAGCAGGGGAGCCCCTTCGGCCTCTTGGGTACTTCTGCACATAGCCGCTGAAATATAATAGCATAGCCCATCGCCTATGTCAAGAAATTTATTCTTCGGAATTATATTAAGATATCGCCTTACGCAGAGCGATCACCTTTTCGGCGATAGACGCGAACTGAGACGGAGTTATGGCCTGCGCCGCGTCGCATTTCGACTGAGCCGGATCGTCGTGCACCTCTATCATGAGGCCGTCCGCACCCGCGGCCGCGGCGGCCAGCGCCATGGGCTCAACATATTTTGCGTGCCCCGTCGCGTGACTCGGATCGACGATGACCGGCAGGCAGCTCAGATCCTTTATCACAGCCACGGCAGACAGGTCGAGCGTGTTGCGCGTCGCTGTCTCAAACGTGCGGATGCCGCGCTCACAGAGGATAACGCGTTCATTTCCGCCGCTCATTATATACTCTGCCGAGGTCAGCAGCTCCTTTACGGTGTTTGCCCAACCTCGCTTTAAAAGTATGGGCTTATTTAACTTGCCGAGCGCCTTTAGAAGCTCAAAATTCTGCATGTTGCGTGCACCGACCTGTATTATGTCAACTTCGTCGAACAGCGGCAGCTGCTCTTTGTCGGTCACCTCGCTGACTGTCGGCATGCCGCACTCGCGCCCGGCCTTGATGAGCGGTGGCAGCCCGTCGGCGCGCATACCCTGAAAGCTGTACGGCGATGTGCGCGGCTTGAACGCGCCGCCGCGAAGCAGCTGCGCTCCGGCTGACTTTATCTCATGTGCGATGCTTGTTATCTGCTCGGTGCTCTCGACCGAGCAGGGGCCGGCTATCATCGTAAATGTGCCGCCGCCGATCTTCACGCCGCCGACATCGATAACGTTCCTGTCATTTTGGGAATTTCGCCCTGCGAGTTTGTACGGTTGAGTAATGGCTCTGACGTATTCGACGATCTCCATATCCTCGATGTACGCCTCGTCGAGCCTGTCCGCGTTGCCGATGACAACGAGCACCGTCTGATTTTCACCGCGAGTCGTCTGCACCTCAAGACCATGGCAGCGAATCCAGCATCTGAGCTCCTCGGCCTGCTCGGGGGATGCGTCGTGCTTCAGTACGATTATCATGGCGTAAACCTCCGAAATTATTTATTGATTATCAGTATACAACATAATAATTTAATTTTCAAATTTTACTTGACAATATGCGCCTATCTGCTATAATTCATACGAAAACTGAACACCTTATCAAGAGTGGTGGAGGGAACGGCCCTGTGAAGCCCGGCAACCTGCGAAGGCAAGGTGCCAAATCCGGCGGTGATTATCGAAAGATGAGGCTTATGACCAAACTTGCTGCTCCGTCGGTCGACGGAGTTTTTTTAATTGCCTGAGTGTTCGGAATTATTATTTTTCGGAGGAAATGAAAATGAGCAAAAGACTGTTTACATCGGAATCGGTGACCGAGGGACATCCCGATAAGATCTGCGACCAGATCTCGGACGCGATACTTGACGCGATACTTGAAAAAGACCCCAACGGCCGCGTAGCATGCGAAACGACCGTCTCCACCGGACTTGTCCACATCATGGGCGAGATCAGCACCGAGTGCTACATAGACATTGCCAAGATCGCACGCGACGTTATCCGCGATATTGGCTACGACAGAGCAAAGTACGGCTTTGACTGCGATACCTGCGGCATCATCACCAACATTGACGAGCAGTCGGCGGATATTGCCTTGGGCGTTGACAAATCGCTCGAAGCGAAGGAGAGCGGCGATGCCGAGCTCGATAACGGCGCGGGAGATCAGGGCATGATGTTCGGTTATGCCTGCCGCGAGACAGAGGAACTCATGCCCCTGGCGATAAGCCTTTCGCATAAGATGGCAAAGCGCCTTGCCGAGGTCAGAAAGACCGGCATTGTCGATTATCTGCGCCCCGACGGCAAAACTCAGGTCACCGTCGAGTACGACGGCGAGGGCAAGCCTACGCGCGTCGATACAGTTGTTCTCTCGACCCAGCATTCACCCGATGTGAGCCTCGAGCAGATCCGTAGCGACATGGTCGAACTCGTCATAAAGCCCAGCATTCCCACGGAGCTCATTGACGAGAACACTAAATATTATGTAAACCCGACCGGCCGCTTTGTCATCGGCGGACCGCAGGGCGACTCCGGCCTTACCGGCAGAAAGATCATCGTTGATACATATGGCGGCAGCGCGCCTCACGGCGGCGGCGCGTTCTCCGGCAAGGATCCCACCAAGGTCGACCGCAGCGCGGCTTATGCATCCCGTTACGTTGCAAAGAACATCGTCGCGGCAGGACTTGCCGACAAGTGCCTTGTCCAGCTTGCTTACGCTATCGGCATTGCCCGCCCCGTTTCCGTTATGGTCGATACTTACGGCACCGGCAAGGTGTCCGATGAAAAGCTCGCTCAGGCGGTGAACAAGGTCTTCGATCTGCGCCCGACGGCCATCATCCGCGACCTTGAGCTCACCAAACCCATTTACAGAAAGCTCGCTGCCTACGGTCACATGGGCCGCACCGACCTCGGCGTCCGCTGGGAGGATACCGACAGAGTCGATGCCCTTCTTGAGGCCGTAAAGTAATGCATATCCCGACCTGCGAAAGCAGTCTGCTTGATATCCTGAGCTTTGACGAGGCTCTCGCGGCCTCCGGCAGCAGGAGAGACTATGATGCCGAAAAGTGGCTTTACGTTCCCGACTATTACACCGATTACCGTTATATTCTCGGAACGCGCGGAAAAAATCCGCTTATCTGCATCGGCATAAATCCCTCCACTGCCGCGCCCGACGATCTTGACAATACGCTCAAGAGCGTATCACGCATCGCAGCCGGCAACGGCTATGATAGCTGGATAATGTTCAACGTCTACGCCCAGCGAGCCACCGATCCCGACGATATGGATGCTGTGCTCAATGAAAAGCTGCACCGCGAGAATATGCGCGCTTTTGAGTACATATTAAAAAACGTGGGCGTGGGAGTGTCGCCTGCCGTGTGGGCGGCATGGGGCACGATAATCGAAAAGAGACCCTATCTCAAGGACTGCGTTCTCGATATGGTGCGTCTCGGCCGAGAATACGGCGCGAAGTGGTACAGCGCGGGTAAGCGCTCCGTCAAGGGGCATCCGCACCATCCGCTGTATCTGCGTAAGGACGCGCCCACTGAGGAGTTTGACATAGTAAGCTATCTTGAAAATTGCCTGTGAGGTGTTGAAATTGAAGCCAAAATTCAAGCTCGCCGTCATTCAGATACGCACGGAAACGGATAAAGCGCAAACGTTCGATAAAGCAGAACGCATGATAGCCGAAGCAGCGTCAAACGGCGCCGAGCTCGTCGTTCTGCCCGAGATGTGGAACTGCCCGTACTCAAAAAAGTATTTCCATGCCATTGCCGATAACGACAACGGCGAAACGAGAGCTGCTATGTCACGCTGGGCAAGGGAAAACGGAATTATCCTCGTCGGAGGCTCGGTTCCGGAAAAGTGCGGCGATAAGCTGTATAACACCTGCTATGTGTTCGATGAGACGGGGCAGGAGATCGCCCGTCACCGCAAAATTCATCTGTTCGATGTTGATATAAAGGGCGGAGTGAGATTTAAGGAATCTAACAGCTTCGCGTCCGGCGAGGATATCACGGTGTTTGATACGCGCTTTGGCAAAATGGGCGTTGAGATATGCTTTGATATCCGCTTCCCGGAGCTTACGCGCGCTATGGCTAAGAGGGGAGCGGAGGTCATACTGTGTCCTGCTCAGTTTAACATGACCACCGGACCGAGACATTGGGAGCTGAGTGTTCGTGCCCGCGCCATGGATAATGAGCTGTTCTTTGTCGGAGCGCCGGCTGCACGATATGAAGGCTTTGATTATGAGTGCTGGGGGCACTCGACCGTTGCCGATCCCTTCGGCATGGTCATGGCTTCCTGTGATGAAACCGAGCGGATACTCTATTGCGATATCGACTTAAACGAGGTTGATTCCGTCCGCGAGCAGCTGCCGACCTTCCTGCATCTCAGGGAAGATGTGTACAATGTAGCTAAATAAGCAGAAAACCCGAAGCATTTTGCCTCGGGTTTTGTCATATTATCCGAAAAGAAAAAAAGGTGTTGCAAAATTGTGAATGAGCAAGTATAATCTCGTAGAAAAGATTTTTAAGATGGTTCAGAGAAACCGGCAAAATCGCAGATATTGTGTATCTCCCTGAAGGGAGAGTCATGTCCTTGTGCGTCTTGTCGGTTTCCGGCAGGGCGATTTTCTTTTGTTCGGGGTGATAATGTGAAGCTCAAGGCAAGACTTATGGATGAGGCGGCAATGAGCCGCGCACTTATGAGAATATCCCATGAGATAACCGAAAAGAACAAGGGCGTCGACGACGTGGTTCTTGTCGGTATCCGCAGAAGGGGAGTGCCCATATCCGAGCGCATCCGCGAGAACATTAAGAAAATCGAAAATGCCGAAGTTCCATGCGGCAGCGTGGATATTCGCTTTTACCGCGACGATCTTACGCACGAAAGCGAGCAGCCCGTCATAATAAAGGCCGATATCGGCGCGGACGTGAACGATAAAAACGTCGTCCTTGTTGACGATGTGCTCTACACCGGCCGCACGGCGAGAGCCGCCATTGAGGCGGTGTTCACGGCGGGGCGTCCTCGCAGCATCCAGTTTGCGGTGTTGGTAGACCGCGGCCACCGCGAGCTTCCCATAAGAGCCGACTATGTCGGCAAAAACGTCCCCACATCGCGAGCCGAGCTCATTGAGGTGCGCCTTCCTGAGTTTGACGGCGAAACGGGCGTATACCTTATGGAGACAGATAAGTAAGTCAGCAAATACCCTTAATATAAATCAAAAAACTACACAAAGAGAGGTACAATCACTAATGAAAGAAAAAACCGTGATTAATGGACCCGTGTACGACGCACGCACACTTGGCACTCCCAGAATGCTGGTTCTCGGACTTCAGCACATGTTCGCAATGTTCGGAGCGACCGTTCTCGTTCCCATCCTGACCGGCATCGACATAGCAACGACCCTGCTGTTTGCAGGCCTCGGCACTCTGCTGTTCCATCTGCTCACAAAGCGCAAAGTTCCCGCATTCCTCGGCTCTTCCTTCGCATTCATCGGCGGCTACAATGCCATCACCGGCTTTGATTCTGCCAGCGGAGTTGCAGTCAACAGCGACCTGCTCGTCTATGCCTGCTTCGGTGTTGCCTGTGCGGGACTTATGTATGTTATCCTGTCGGCACTCTTCAAGGCCTACGGCGTAAAAAAGGTCATGAAGTTCTTCCCCCCGATAGTCACCGGCCCCATCATCATCTGCATCGGTCTGATCCTGTCCTCCTCGGCTATCACCAACTGCAATGCAAACTGGCTCGTAGCAGTGTTTGCGATCGTTATCGTTATCTGCTTCAACATTTGGGGCAAGGGCATGACCAAAATTATTCCCATTCTCCTCGGTGTTATCGGTTCCTACATCTTCTCAATGATCGTTGATCCCGCCTCCCGCGTAGCTGTCGCAGAAAAGGTCGCAGCTGCCAAGTGGGTCGGTCTGCCCATCGTATGGGAAAACAGCGTGTTCCATCTGTTCAGCATGGATGTTGACACAGGCATGCTCCTGAGCGCACTGTTCACCATCGTTCCTCTGTCCCTGGCAACCATGGTCGAGCATATCGGCGACATTTGCGCGATATCCTCCACCGTCGGCAAGAACTACGTTGTTGACCCCGGTCTCAACCGCACCCTCCTGGGCGATGGCCTTGCAACTACCCTCGCAGCTCTCTTCGGCGCACCCGCAAATACCACCTACGGCGAGAACACCGGCGTCCTCGCACTCAGCAAGGTTTACGATCCCCGCGTCATCCGCATCGCGGCATGCTTTGCGATAATCTTCTCCTTCTGCCCGAAGTTCGCGGCCCTTATCACCGCAATGCCCACCGCGACCATCGGCGGCATCTCCCTGATCCTCTACGGTATGATTTCCGCAGTCGGTGTCCGCAACGTAGTTGAGAATAAGGTCGACTTCACCAACAGCCGCAACGTCATCGTCGCAGCGCTCATCCTCGTTCTTGCCATCGGCATCAACTACTCCGTCGGCAGCATCCAGATAGGCATCGTATCCCTTTCCGGCCTCGCGGTCGCATCCCTCGTCGGCATCATCGTAAACGCGATACTTCCCGGCAAAGACTACGAGTTCGGCATTGACGAACAGGGCGATACCTCCGTCAACTTCATCGTACGATAAGAACACAGACTTAAATGAAAGCGGCTCACCAAAACGGTGAGCCGCTTTTTTATGCTGTACAGTTCAGACAAAATAAAAAAGGCTCACCATCTGGTGAGCCTTTGGCAGCGGATGAAGGATTCGAACCCTCACAAACGGAGTCAGAGTCCGGTGTGCTACCATTACACAAATCCGCTAAGCGCAAGAGCTATTATACCGTAAAATCGGAATTTGTCAATACCTATTTTTGATTTTTTAAAAAACCGCAGATCATGGCTTGCATCGCCCGCAAGGCGAATACCCGGCGCTGATGGCGTCGTCGCGCGTTGAAAACCACACGCGGTTTTCGTCAGATATTCTCGCTGCCGACGGACAGGAGCTCAGATGGAATTTATCCGACCTGCCGCTTGCCGTATATTCGCCCTGAGTCTGCGCAGGAGCCGAAGGATCGGCAGACGGGGCATCGCTCTGCACAGGAGCGGGAGTGCCCTTAACGGAGCTTACGGTGACGTATACGGAGGTGGGCTTTGCAGCATCAGCTCTTGGCGCGGAAAGTGTGAAGCCCATTACCGAAACGGCGAGTATACAGCAGCATATCACAGCGCGGCCGATGTGAACTTTGCTTCTGTGTCTGATTGCAAGCACGGCAAAGATCAGCGCCGCGGCAAAAGCCGATATTGAAATTACAGCAAATAATATCTTCATGCGATTATAATATATCCGCAAGCAAAATATGTCAACACGTGTGCACAAAAAAGGCTTCCCGTTCGGGAAGCCTTTGCCTTTAATATTATGCGTTTTGCTCTTTTATATTGCCGTTTATGATGCGCATCTCGCCGATTATCAGAATGGCTACGGTTATCGTGGCCAGGCAGTCACCGACGGGACCTGCGTACAGCAGACCGTCGATGCCCATGATGCCGGAAAGAATATATGCACAGGGCAGGGAGTATATAAGCTGCCTTGTAAGCGTGCAGATCATAGCCTTCGTGGGCTTGCCGATCGACTGGAAGAAGATGCCCGAGGGGATCAGGAAGCCGACAAGGAAGATAACGCCGAGGAAGATATGGAAGCATTTAAGCGCAAAGTCGTTATACAGTTCGTTCTCCTGTCCGAAGATGTTGATGATCTCCTGCGTAAACAGCTGGAAGCAGCCCCAGCCGATGATGCCGACCGTGAGACCGACGATGATGGTCCGCAGATACGTCGCTTTGACGCGGTGGAAGTTCTTCGCGCCGTAGTTGTAGCCGACGATGGGCTGGCTGCCGATGCCGAGGCCTACCATGACGCTGACGATGATGGAGTTTACCTTCATGACGATGCCGAAGGCGGCAAGCGGAATATCCGGACCGTAAATGCTCTCAATGCCGTACTTGACGGTGAGGTTATTCATGCAGATAACGACGATGGTCGAACCAAACTGCGTAAAAAAGCTCGATATGCCCAGCGGCAGAAAGGAACACAGCGTCTTTCCGTTGAGCAGTGCGTACTCGCGCTTAAATTTGATGCCCTTGAGACGCGGAATGTATGCGACCGCAAGCACAAAGTTGAGTACCTGGCCGATTATTGTTGCCCAGGCAGCACCCGCTACTCCCCAGCCGAGACCGAGGACAAACCATGCGTCGAGCACGACGTTAAGCAGGCAGCCGGATATGTTTGATATCATGGCGTAGCGCGGATTGCCCTGTGCTCGGATAATGCTGTTGACCGTCATGCTTATGCACACAAAGGGTATGCCGATAAGCGTTATTCTCGCGTACTCGGTAGCGTATCTGAATGTTTCCTCCGCGACATTTACGCCGCCGCAGAGTTTCAGAACCGGCGTTAGCAAAAGCTCCATGGAAAGCGTAATGAAAAGACCGGCCAAAAGCGATATCGTAATACCGTTGCCCATGGTGCGTGCGGCCTCGTCGTAGCTTTTCTGACCAAGCTTGAGGCTGAAGTACGCGACACAGCCGTCGGCGATGAGCGTGCCTATGGCCATCGCTATCGTGACGAGGGGGAAGGTAAGGTTCGTCGCTGCGTTGCCGTACATGCCGACACCCTGACCGATAAATATTTGGTCGACGATGTTGTATATGGAGTTTACGACCATCGACGCTATGGCCGGCAGCGAAAACTTAAGCATAAGCTTGCCGATAGACTCGCTTTCGAACATGGCAAGCGAATTGTTCTGACTCATTTTATCACCTGTATAATCTATAAATTCAAACTTCGATTGACAGGCGTGTGTCCTCTTGTCAATCGAAAGCAACGGAGCTGATTATAGCACAACAGATATATAAAGTAAATATATATAAAATTAACATTTAAAAATTGTGCATTGTGCCATAAAATCAGCCTTCATGTGCCTCGCGAATGAACTGGTTAATAGAAGCGCCGAGCAGGATGATATACATGCACCAATACATCCAAAGGAGAGATATGACGATAGTCGCAAGGCTCCCGTAGGTGGAATAGTTGGCGTAACGGATGAAAAGCGAAAACAGCCATGTAAACAGAAGCCACGTAGCTGCAGCTCCGGCAGCGCCCGGCAGCAGATGCAGAAGCTTTATCTTAACGCCGGGAACGCCCTTATATATCGCCAGGAAGACTATTGCAAGTACTAAAAATGCGACGACAAATCTCAGCTTCAGCAGCAGAGCCAAAGCCGGAGAGACTACCGGCAGATGCGTATTTATAAGAGCATATATCTCGCGGCTGAACACCATCAGAGCAAGGATGATTATAGCAACGGCGATCATGCCGATAGTATAAAAGCACGCGATCAGGCTGCGGCGCAGGAAAGTCGAGTACTTCGGGGAATGGAAGATATCCTCAATGCCGCGGATGAGCGCCGAGAACGCGCGGCTTGAAAGCCATATTGTCAGCAGTATTGAAAGCGGCAAAACAGCACCGGAGGCGAAGTATATATCGTCGACGACCGACTCGATTATTGCCTGCAGGGCGGCCGGTATGTAGCGCTCTATCGCGTTGAAAAGCGTCTCCTGCGAAAGCCCCGTATAGGGGATTATCGCCGTCAGAAGCGCTACAAAGGGAACGAGGGACAAAAACATGTAAAACGCGCTCGCCGCGGCGTGGGCGTTAATGTTGTCCTCGCTTATCTCGATCATGAAATTGTTTATCGTGTTAAAGATTTTCTTCATAGGTCCTCATGAAAAATTACCGCCGAGAGCGGTAATTTTTCAGCATATAAGAGTCAGTCTGCCGGCAAGATTTTCTATCTTGTGCAGTTCGGCGCCCTTGCCGCGCTCACCGTCGAGCGACCAGTCGAGCTCCTCCGGCGCAGATATCTTCAGCGAATCGGCTTGAAAGAAATCGAGGAAGGGAGAGGAATAGTCCTGTGTGAAAACGCCGAGCAGGATGTTTTGAAAATCAATGAGCGTCCTCGGCTCGTGCACGAGCAGGATCTCGAATTTTCCGTCGCCGGTATCCACAACGGTCTTCGGAAGCGTTATAGTTCCGGCGACCGAGGTCGAGTTGCACACCGCGCCGAATATATAGTCACCCTCGCAGGTGAATTCGCCAAGGTCGAGCTTTAAGTGGTATGCTTTGATCTTCGGAAGGTCTTTCACCGCGTCAAGCAGATACGCCGAGTGCCCCAGTACGTTCTTGAGATTCTGCGGCGTGGTGTACGACAGCCAGGAAAACGCGCCGAAGGCCGCAACATAGGAAAAATACTGATCCCCGAATTTTCCGATGTCGACGCTTTTGGGCTTGCCGTCTACAATGCTCTGCGCGGCCTCGAGCATATCCGAGGATATACCGTGGCAGGCTGCAAAATCGTTTGTGCTGCCCGAAGGAATATAGCCGAGCGGCGTGCGGCAATCGCCGCGTATGATGCCGCTTATGACTTCGTTTAGCGTACCGTCGCCGCCGATACAGACGATGAGATCAAATTCACTGCCGTAGCCCATCGCAAAATCCGTCGCGTCGCCGCTTTTTGCGGTAGGAAAAACCGTAACGGCATAGTCGTTTGCCGAGAATATCCCGATTATATCCGGCAGAAAGCGCAGTGAGGTGCGCCGTCCCGAAACGGGGTTTATTATGAGCATTAGCTTTTTAAGCTGGGAAAAGTTTTTCATTGAAAATTACTCCGCTAAGTTCAGATGATCCCTGCGATGAGAAGACAGAAGTACGCCGAGGGGATGGAAAAGAGCAGGCTGTCAACTCTGTCCATAACGCCGCCGTGGCCCGGGATGAGATTGCTGTAGTCCTTAAGACCGGCCATGCGCTTTATCAGCGAGGCCGCAAGGTCGCCGATTTGACCGAAGCTCGAGCAGATAAGAGCGGTCAGCACGCAGGCGAGGCAATTGACAGAATACCACTGCTTCAGCACGAAGAAAAGTATAATGCCTGCAACGGCTGCGCTCAAAGCGCCGCAGATGCTGCCCTCGACGGTCTTGTTGGGGCTGACTTCAGGCGCAAGCTTATGCTTTCCGAATCTCTTGCCGCCGAACAGCGCAAAGCTGTCACACACCCAGGTGGATATGCAGGCGATAGCGAACACAGGGATCCAAACGCAGCTGTCCATAAGAGCAAGCTTACACACGATGATAAACGGAACTACAGGATAAGCAAAAACGCCCAGCGTAGCCAAAGCGCCCGCGCCGCGTATCTTTTCGGAGACGATACCGGCCGTCATCGCGGCAAATACCGCAAGGAAGAACGTAACCTCAAATGCGAGAGCGTCGGCATTGAACCAAAGCTCCGCTACAGTTGCGGTGCAGTAAGCGTACAGTATCCAGGGGGAACATGAGACGTCTTTGCATCCGATAGCGCGGCAGGTCTCCCACACGGCCATTATCATAGCCGCTAAAAGGAACAGTGCCCTTGTTACGGGACCCAGTGCAAAACAGGCAACGACCAGTATTATAAGGACCGTTGCCGAAATAACTCTTGTTTTCAAGATAGTTACCCTCTTTCGTAGAAGTGCAAATTTAACACCTAATATAACATATTAATACGCCGTCTACAACAACAAAAGGTGTCAATTATCGCAAAATGCCCTCAACGAAAAAATAATTCTTGTGTTTTTCGCAAAAAAATGTGATACTTAATTTAAATATCCGTCTCTATAATTAGAAGTTAGGAGTAAGTTGTGGACGATCGGCGTATTGTTGAGCTTTTTCTGGCACGTTCGGAGGAAGCCCTGTTACAAATAGATATTAAATACGGCCGCTATTGTCATCGCGTGGCATTCAACGTACTCGGAAACGCTGAGGACAGCGAGGAGTGCGTAAACGATGCCTATATGAGGACGTGGGGAAGTATCCCGCCGAACGAGCCGGATTCGCTTTCGGCCTATATTGGGAAGATAACCCGCAATATCGCGCTTGATAAGCTGCGGCAGAAAAACAGCTCTAAGCGCGGAAACGGTGAGGTGCCGGTGCTGCTTGACGAGCTTGCAGAGTGCGTCTCCGGCGTCGACGAGCTGGAGCGGCGGCAGGATTCCGAGGAGATAATAAATGCGATAAACAGTTTCCTCGAAACGCTCAGCGCCGTGGAGCGCGGGGTATTTATGCGGCGATACTGGATGATGGAGCCTATTGCCGATGTTGCCGAACGCTACGGAATATCGGTTTCAAAAACGACTACAATGCTTTTCAGACTGCGCGGCAGACTGAAAAAACATTTTATGAAAGAAGGTATATCTCTTTGAAAAGCGACCAATTGCTCAGAGCCCTGGGCTCTGTAAAAGATAAATATATTGAAGAGATAATGACCGAAAGCGTGAAGACGGCGCGCAGGCGCTCCGGTTCGCGCAATGTCATCGCGTCCATCGCGGCGAGTCTTGCCATAATCGTTCTCGGAACGGGTGTGATGGCGGCAAACGGTGCGCATGTGGATGAGGACGAGATGACGCTCACCTCGGGAGTGCAGAGCGTCCAAATGGCGCGCAACAGCGTTATTATGATCGACGTTAACCCCAGCATACGCGTCGAGGTGAATGACCGCGATGTTGTTGTGAATGTCGAGGGGCTTAATGAAGAGTCGCAGCCTGTGATTGAAGGACTTGAACTTGAGGGCAAGGATTATAAGACCGCCGTTACGGAGATAGTGACTTCTCTTCAGGAGAAGGAATATATAACAAACCTTAAAAACTCTATCCTCATAAGCGTCGCCGCGTCGGACGATGATTTGGCGCAGCAGATATTAAAGAACACGGTCGACACCGTCGAGCAGATAGATAAGGCCGTCAATTACGGTTTATCGATACTCAGTCAGGTAATAAGCTACAGTGATTCCGCTGCCGCAACAGCTGAAAAGTTCAGCATCTCCGAGGGACGCGTCGATATCATAAATAAGTTCGTCTCCGAGCACAGCGACTACAGCTTCGATAAACTCGTCGAAAATAATATCCAGCTTCTCAACCAGCTGTTCGAGTATGTCGGACTGCCCGAGGGCGTTGAGCGTACAGGTTCGGTCGCGGGAGTCGTTCCCGAGGAGTGCGAGGAAAAGCTCAAGCTCGAAGAGCTCAGCGGCGACGAACTGGTGAGCTTTACAAGCGCCATCAGCGATTTCTACGATAAGCTCAGCAAGTATTATAAGCCCAGCGATGTCGTAAAGCGTATAGGTTATGAATTCAGCATTGCCGAGAGTAAGACCGAGGACGGTCAGAAGCTTTGGGCTGTACTGGCAGAGAGCCTGACGAAAAATATCGGAAACCACGGCGCGCTTATCGGCCTGGGTCAGAGCACGGTGACCGACTGGATAAGCCAAAGCGAGATCGCAAAAGTTATAAAGCATATCGGAACGGCCATTATCCCGGCCGCATGATATTCCTATACTAAGCCCACATATGATGTGAAACGGCAGGAGCAAATGCTTCTGCCGTTTTGCGCGTCGACACAATGCGGTTGAAAACGACGGAAAAATGTGATATAAAGGTTATGAAAAAATAATGTTGCCCGCAAAAATGCGGGTAAAAAGGAATGTAAAATGTCAAAGATCAAATATAGGCTTGCTGTCGCGGCGGCACTGGCGCTGCTGCTCGGCGGCGTGATATATATATACTTTGCCCATTATGCGCAGTTTAAGCCTGACGAGCCGCAGACGCTGAGCGTTTGGTATGTAAACGATGACGCAATGTGGTCGGGCTTTAACGCCATGTGCGGCAAGTATAACGAGACCGATGGTGCCGACTGCGGCATTAAGGTGAGCGCCAAAGCTTTTGATACGCAAAAGCAGCTTTATGACAGCGTGGAGGAAGCCCTCGCGGGGGACGGCGAAAAGCCCGATATCCTTGTCTGTGATACGGACTTCGCGGCATGGCTCGATGATGAGAGTAAGCTTGCGGATATGGATAAATACTTCAGCAGCTGGGAGACCTCAAGCTACGACAAAAGCATGACGGCTGCGGCGAAAAGCTCAAAGGGGCTCGCCTCCGTGCCGATAGCGGCGGAGACGAATGTTTTTGTGGTAAATACCTCGCTTTTTGCCGATTCCGAGGCAATATCCAGCTTTGAAAAGCTCTGCTCGGTCGCCGATGAATACTATAAGCGCAGCTCGAAGAGCTTTTTCACGATTTCGGATTATTCGCTGTTTTTCCGCGATGCCGTCGCGCAGCTCGGTGAGAAGTTTGACGGCGTGAGCCCTCACGATACCGACAGTGATAACTGCAAATACATATATAAGCTCCTTGCGGAAACGGCCTATGACCGCGGATTTACTTCGGCCGGCGGAAATGCCGCCAAAAAGCTTGCCGACGGCGATATCGCGGCGGCGATCATATCCTCGGCGGATCTTATGAAATACGCCGATAAGCTCAGTACCGATACTTTTGAGTTTGTAAGCTTTCCTTATATGAAGGACGGTAAGCCCGCATATACGCAGAAGGTCACCGGCATGACCATCCTCGCGTCGGACACTACGCGCGAAAAGTCGGCCGTAGAGTTCCTGCGCTGGATCACCTCGCAGAAGAATAACAGCAGCTTCGTCGGCGATTCGGGCTATCTTGCCGCTATCGGCAATGAGAGCTCATCATCCGAGTTTGCAATTTACGAAGAACTCATGGACGCGGTCGACGCGATGCGCAAAGAGGGCGAGAGCACGAGCACGGCCGCAAGTGCGGAATATTCGGTAAACAGCAGAAATTTCGATAATGTCATGAATACGATAATGAATTCACTAAACTAATAAAGACAGAGGTGCATTGACAATGGAAGGCTTCAGAGTACTGGAAATCAAAAAAAGTGTATTTGAGAATAACGACAGGGAAGCGGATAAGCTCAGACAGGAGCTCAAGCAGGAGAAAACATTTTTGCTGAACCTCATGTCATCCCCCGGCTCGGGCAAAACGACCACCCTCAAGGCGACTATCGCGGCTTTAAAGGACGAGATGCGCATAGGCGTCATGGAGGCGGATATCGACTCGGATGTCGACGCTCACACCATTGCCGAGACCGGCGCGAAGGTTATCCAGCTGCATACGGGCGGTATGTGCCACCTCGATGCGGGCATGACCAAGCAGGGACTTGAAGGCCTCGGCACGGAGAATATCGACTTTGCGATACTCGAAAACGTCGGCAACCTCGTCTGCCCCGCGGAGTTTGACACGGGCGTGGTGAAAAACGCGATGATCCTCTC
>CAVGIU010000013.1:0-8971 GCA_963629425.1 Oscillospiraceae bacterium | reverse complement strand
GATCCTCTCCGTTCCCGAGGGTCACGATAAGCCCCTGAAGTACCCCCTGATGTTCTCAATCTGCGACGTTCTGCTCGTAAATAAGATAGACGTCATGCCGTACTTTGATTTTGACCTTGAAAAGTGCAGGGAATACGTCAAAAAGCTAAATCCCAACATCACCATCATCCCCATTTCCGCAAGAACGGGCGAGGGTATCGATGAGTGGGCAGACTGGCTGCGCACTCAGGTCGCCGAGTGGAATAAGTAATTTGGGAAAAAAGCGCAGGTTCACGACCGTGAGCCTGCGCTTTTTATTGGTAATAATGCTACATTTTTTTTAGAATTGTAAAAACACATTGCGTAGATTGGCTTGGATATGCTATGATGTACTTACAAAATTAATTAGGAGGAAACAACTGTGGAAACCCGTAAAAAACGCCAATGGTGGGCTTATGCCGCACTGTTTTGTCTCTGCGGGATCAGTCTTGCGGCGCAGAGGATAGGCGGCGGACCGATGATACCTCCCGATACGATGTACGGAATATGGTATCTGTATATCCTGCCCGTTCTCGGCGCCGTTGTCTTGACGATAGCCGCAAAAAAGCGCGGAAAGTATGATTTCCTGCTGTTCCTTGTTTTTGAAATTTTCCTTCTTGCATGGTTTGTTGTTCCCGAGGGATTTAACATAACGTTCGAGCCGTCTGCATTGTTGTTCTACGGCATGATCCTCTCGATTCCCGCCATCGCGGCATTCATCCTAAGCGGCATAGCATACCTCGTGATAAGAAATAAATAAGTATAGAAAATCAAAAAACAGGTTCACAAATGTGAACCTGTTTTTTCATCACGTCGGCTCGTAAGCCTTGCCGATGGGATTGCCGTCGGCATCATAGTCGATACACTCCATGAGCTGGGGATCGACGTGGCTCTGGCGCTTTATCGTCATGCCGACGCCCTGATTATTGAACACCCAGATGTAGTTATTCCAGACCGTCGGGTCTTTTTTCTTGAATACCGTGGTCTCATTTATGCGGCAGAACTTTGCTCTGCCCTCGGCGGTGTCGAGCAGATCGCCTTCGCCGGTATAATACAGCTCATCGCTGTACTGATAGCCGTCCTGCTCCTCGATCTCTTTTTTCAGATCGATCTTTTCGTCGTTTGTCATGGCATAGCCTCCGATGGATTTTTGCTAATTGTATCACGATACCCGCCGCCTTGCAAGAGGAGAAAGCTACAGCATTTAAAAACTAATTGTCCTATTTCTGTTGACCGGGATAAAAAAAGTTGGTAAAATAAATATAAAAAATTATCGGAGATAAATAATACCGCACTGCGGATAGACAGATAGAGGTGTTTTTTGTGTATAAAACTATTATTGTAGAGGACGACCTGATGGTCTGCTCGATACTTGAAAAACAGTTAGGTAAATTTACCCAATTAAAGCTCGATGGCAATTTCCGCCGCTGCGCTGACGCGCTGGAATATCTCAGCCGGACGCCCAATGGCGCGGATCTTATAGTGCTCGACTATTTCATGCCCGGCATGAACGGTATCGAGTTTCTTGCAGAGCTTAGGAAGTTCAATACCGATATTCAGGTCATCATGATAACCTCGGCTGACGACTATCAGGTCATACGCTCGGCCATGTGCTACGGTATATGCGACTATATTCTAAAGCCCTTTAATTCCGCACGCCTTGAGAAGGCGGTGGCGAGATTCGATACGGTTATGAAGCTCGTCAAGACCACTCATGTTTGGACGCAGGATAAGGTAGATACGCTCCTCTGCCCGCACAGAAACTATAACACCGAGCAGCAGTCCGCCACGGGAGGCGTCAACCCCGGCAAGATAAATAAGACGACACTTGAGACGGTCAGAAGCTTCATGCGCGAAAACGCGGGGAAGAGGATGCCGCTTACCGAAGTGAGCGACGGGCTCGGCCTGTCCACTGTTACATCGCGCAGATACCTTAAATATATGCACTCTCTCGGCGAGGTCGGCATAACGCTCGACTGTAAGACAGGCGGCCGCCCGTCGGAGATATTTGAGTATAAGGAGACTGCAAATGGCTGAGATAAAATTTGCATACGCCGCGCACGGTTATGATTATGTCGGTGCCATAGAGCGCTGTGCGGGAGACGAGGAGCTTCTGCGGAGCCTGCTGGATATGTTCCTTGCGGACGCAAACTATGCTCAGCTCATGTCGGCGCTCGACGCGGGAAATGCGCAGCTCGGATTTCAGGCGGCGCATTCGCTCAAGGGCAGCTCCGGAATGCTGGGGCTCATCGGACTTTTTGAGGCGATGAAGAGCATAACTGAGCCTCTGCGCCATGGCGACGCTTCCGGAGCGGCAGGATACCGTGCCGATGTCGAGCGAGAGCATGCCGCCGCGGTCGACATGATAAAAAGCCTATGATTTTTCTCGGAGCGGCGGCATTTTTGCTGATGCTGCTGGGTGATATAAACGACGCTTTGTGGCATAAGGGCACGCTGCGCCTGTGCTTTCCCGCAGGGCTTATCGTGCTTGCGGTCGTGACGGCGATGAGATTGAGCTTTGCAGCTCCCGATGCCGCGTGGTGCGCCGTGGCGGCGGCATTTCTGCTCATTTTGCTTTATGTGCTGTTCGGCTCGTTTTCCGTAAAGGATGCGTATGTAAGCCAGGAAAGCGGACGCCGGGTGTACGATAAGGGCTTTTACGCCGTGAGCAGACACCCGGGCGTGATCTTTTTCGCGGGACTTTATTTTTCACTCCACTATGCCCTTGCGCTTCCGTGGGAGGACACCGCGGTGTACGCATTGCTCAACCTGCTTCTTGCAGCCGCGGAGGATAAGTGGCTGTTCCCGCGCTCGATAGGCGGTTACGACGAGTATAAAACGCGCGTACCGTTTTTGATCCCGACTTCGGAGGGAATAAAAAAGATATTTAAAAGATAGTTTTTTGGACAGAAGATATGACTTTTCAACAGAAACTGCGTAAATTCAGCAAGCAGCAGCTTTGGAACGAATACTGCGGCTACCTGGATCTCAACATAAAAGAATATATGTACATTCAGCGTCGTCTCATGCAGGAGCAGATAAACTCGTGGTGTGCGTCCGAGCTCGGAAAGAGCATATATAAGACAGACGCGCCCGAGAGCATCGAGGAATTTCTGCGCCTCATGCCGCTGACAAGCTATGAAAACTATGCCGACGTGCTGTTTCGCCGTGACCCGAGCTTGCTACCGGAAGCGCCGGTGATATGGATAGAAACAACATGGGAAGGCGGACTGCGCCCGATAAAGATCGCGCCCTATACGCGAAGAATGCTCGATTCGTATAAGCACAATATCATGGCGATGGCGATGCTCGTCTCCGGTCACGGGAAAGCCGACTTCAATATCCGACCGGGGCACCGTTTCCTGTACGGCGGCGCGCCGCTTCCCTATGAAACGGGTCTGATCCCGAGCCTTATGAATGAGGAGATGCGCTTTGAATGGCTGCCCGACAGCGATGAGTATTCCGATCTCAGCTTCAGTCAACGCATGAAAAAAGGCTTCAAAATGGCCTTTAACGGCGGCATTGACTATTTCTTTGCCATGGGAAGCGTCGCAAATTACATAACCGAAAATTTCGATAAGCAGATATCCTCGGGCGGAGGCGGCGGGGGGGTGCATATATCCCCGGTCATCGCCGCACGGTATATAAAGGCAAAATATAACTGCCGCAAGGAGCATCGCAAGATACGTCCGGTAGATCTTTTCCGCATAACGGGCTTCGCCTGCACGGGAACCGACGGAAAGTGCTATCGTGATAAGCTCGCCGAGGCATGGGGCGTAACGCCTGTCGAGGTAGCTGCCGGAACGGAATCGACCTGCGTCGGCTGCGATACCTGGGAGCAGCGCGGCATGGTGCTGTTCCCGGACTCATGTTTTTACGAATTCATCCCGGAAAGCGAGATGCTGAGAAACCTTGCCGAGCCGGGCTATACGCCGCTTACCTGCTTCATGGACGAGGTGTGCACCGGTGCAAAGTACGAGATCGTTATAAGCGTGCTGCATGGCGGTGCGTTCATGCGCTATCGCATCGGTGATGTGTACAGATGCACCGAAATAGACAAGGCGACCGGTGTTCCGCGCTTTACATATGTTGACCGCGTGCCTACGGTCATCGATATAGCGGGCTTTACACGTATAACCGAGAAATCCATCACTGAGGTCATCCGCATGTCAAAGCTCGGTATAGGCGACTGGATAGCGGCAAAGGAATATGACGAGGAAAATACGCCGTTTCTGCATATATATCTCGAGGTAACGCCTGAAGCGCGGATGAACGACGTAGTCACAAAGCAGGTGCTCACAGAGCATCTGTCGGTGTACTTCAGATATTTTGACAGCGATTATAAGGACCTTAAAAAGCTTCTTAATATAGAGCCCCTGCAAATAAGCATCCTTCCGTATAAAACGATAGAGAGCTTCGAAGAAAAGCAGGGAATGAAAATGAGCCGCATAAACCCCGACCCGCTGTGGCTCAAGGCCATGCTCGGCGGAACAAAAACCGAGCAGAACACGGAGGAGAGAGCATGAACGTATCCTACATATATGTAAATATTGCGGCGTTTTTGTGCTTTGCCCTGATGTTCGTCGCCTTCTGCGCGGCCGAGCGCAGCCGCGAAATGCGCGCATGGCTCATGCTGCTGGGCGACCTCGTGCTGTGGACGGGCGGAACGGTGTTCATGCGCCTGAACGTTTTCCCAAACTATGAGTTTTGGTACTATGTTTCGCTGCTCGCGCTGTTTTCCATAGCGTTTTTGGTCTATAACTACGTCTATCAGTTCGCAAACGTCAAAAACAGCCTTGAGCGCTTGATTTGGCTTATCGGTACGATCATCATACTGATTATTTCCGCGACCGGCTTTTTCCTTGCGCCGCCGAAGATTTCCGTCGGCGGAAACGGAATGACGGTCTACACCTATACGATGGATTGGAAGATCGGCATACCAACGGTATTTTTCGTGTTCATCATCGGCTCCATTCTGAAGCTTTTCCGCAGAATATTGGCGACCAAGGGCAAAAAAGCGCCGGGCGTTGCCGAACTCATAATAGGCTGCGTCTTAATGGCCATCGGTAATATCGTGCAGATACTTCCGGGGAATACCTTCCCATGGGATACGCTGTTCGGTCTTGCGTTTGCCGTTTTGTTCATCCGTTCGCTGTATAAGCGCAGAATGTTCAACACAACGCAGGTCATTTCGAGCAGCATACTTATGCTTGTGTCCACTGTAATGTGCGTAGGTGTGGCTGCACTGTTTTTCGAGAAAACCGTTGTGCTGTTTAAGAGGATCGGAGGACACCTCGGAAGCCCCGAGGTCGAAGCGTTTTTGACATTGGCGGTCATCCTGTTTTGCCTGATGGCTGTGTTTCGTAAGCTTCTTATGTCCATCTTTTCCGATGAAGAGCGTCAGGGCAGCCGCATAAAGCAGTACAGTGACAGTGTCTCAAAGACTTTGGATATCGACAGCATACTGCGCCAGACCGTCAAGGTCATAAAAAGCGAGATACATGTAGATCAGCTTTATATCTGCCTGCTGCAAAACGGGAAGTATGTTCCCGTGTGCAGTGCTATGCCCTTAAAGCCGACGGCGTTCACCATCGCGGCCGATCATCCCTGCGTTAAATATTTCGAGTCAGATGATTCGGGCAGAAACCATATAGTCATAAAGGAATTTGAGGCCGATCCTCTGTACAGATCAATGTGGGGCTCGGAGAAGGAGTTTTTCTCCGACTACGGCATATCCTGTATCTGCGCCATCAAGGACGGCGGCAGCGTCGTCGGACTTCTGCTGCTTGCCGAAAAGGAAAGGGGCGTGGGCTATACCTATGGCGACTTTTCTTTCCTGAGCACGGTTTCGGCCATCGCGTCTATTGCCATTAAAAACGCGGCGCTGTATAAGCAGGTGGCAGAGCGCGAGCACCTGTTTTCGAGCATGACGGCGTTTATCCCAAACGTCATTCTCATTAAGCCAAAAGGCGAGAGCAAATATTGCTTTGTAAGTGCCAACACCGAAAGAGTGCTCGGACTGCCGGCCGGCTATTTTGCGGAGCGCTCGGCTATGCAGACACTGCGGGAGAATGTGGATGAAGAGACTGCTGAAAAGGTCGTATCGGCGCTGACCGCATCCGAAGGCAGCGGCGGATACATGGTCGATATCCCATTTAAGACCGGCGACGGCAGGGATATTACGCTCAGATGCGCCTTTTCGCCCATCGTAACGGGCGGCATAAAGTCGCACTATGTCTGTGTCGCAACGGATATAACGCAGGATATCGAGGCTCAGCTTTTACTGCGCAACTCCGTTGAGCTTGCGCAGGACTCCAGCCGTGCAAAGGGAGAGTTCCTTTCACACATGTCGCATGAGATACGCACGCCCATGAACTCCATCGCGGGTCTTACATACCTTGCGCGCGAAATGGTCGGCGAGGGGCACGACGATGAGCTGCGCGATTACTTAAACCAAATCGACCAGTCCTCGCAGTATCTTTTGAGCCTGCTCAATAACATCATGGATATGAGTAAGATCGAAAGCAGCAAGTATGAGATAAACACGAAGCCCTTCGATATCTCCGTTGTGCTCGACGAGGTCTATTCCGTGTTCAGTGCGACGATGAGCACCAAAGCTGTGAAATTTACGATAAATACCGAGGGGCTCAATTATCCCAATGTTCTCGGCGATGAGCTCTCTCTGCGAAAGATTCTTAATAACCTGCTGTCAAACGCGAATAAGTTTACGAAGGCCGGAGGCAACGTAATGCTTTCTGCTTCACAGAAGATGCTGGATGAAAAATCGTCTATACTTCACCTCGAGGTGTCCGACACCGGTGTCGGCATAAGCGAGGATTTCATTGGCCACCTCTTCGAGCCGTACACGCAGGAACAGAGCGCAAACGGCGGCAGAGCGGCCGGAAGCGGCCTGGGGATGGCTATCTGTAAGAGCATGATAGATCTCCAGGGCGGCACGATATCCGTAAAAAGCCGCCTCGGCGTCGGAACGACGTTTTTCGTCGATATTCCGTATTCGCTCGGCGCGGCGGCTGTCAGGGAAAAAGAGAGCGTCGACTGCTCGGCGATAAACGGACGGCGCATCATGGTCGTCGACGATGTCGCGATAAACACGACCATAACCTGCCGTCTTCTCGAGCGGCACGGCGCTGTGGTCGACTGCGCGGAAAACGGCAGGGAAGCGGTGGAGCTTTTCCGCTCGAAGCCCGATTATTATTATGACTGCATTCTTATGGATATCCAAATGCCGGAGATGAACGGCGTTGAGGCGACCTCGCGCATACGCGCCTCCGGCAAGCGGTGCAGCCCGGTGGTACCCATACTTGCGATGACGGCCGATGCCTTCATAAACGAGCAGGGAGGCGCGCTCAGTGACTTCTCGGGCTATATCCTCAAGCCCGTAAAGCCCGATGAGCTTTACGCCAAGCTTGTCGGCATATTTGAAAACCGGAGAGATATACATGATTAAATCGCTTTTCAAAAAAGGCCGGGCGGCAGTGAACGCAATGTGGAACAGTAAATACTATCTGCCGTTTCTGCTGCTCACGGAGTGCGCGGCGGTATTTTGCGACGCGGCTCTTGAGTGTATGTACCTTTATGTATTCCTGTGCGTTGTCGTCATGATATTCTCGGACGATCTGCTGTCTGTCATGCCGACCGTTATGTTCACGCTTCTTACGGCAGTGTCGTATTATAAGGATTTTTCCGTCCTCACGCAGTATATGTGGCATGCCATAGTTCCGTTTGCGCTTGCGCTTATCTTTAACCTTATCTATTACCGCAGGAAGATAGTCTTCGGCAAATTCACATATCCGTATATCGCCGTTTCGGCGGCGCTAATCCTCGGCGGCGTGGGAATTATATCGGCGGAGGATTACCTTGCGCCGATGGGACTGTATTATACCCTCGGTCTCGGTCTCGGACAGCTTGTTCTGTATCTCATCTTCCGCACGCGCCTTGAAAATAAACGCAGCTACGACCGCTTCGAGCGCGTGGCCCGGATACTGTACACGGGCGGCCTGCTGTTTGTGATAGTCGTTTTCGGCTTTTACATTCAAAACTTTGAAAAATTCCTCGAAAAGGGCGGAGTTCTGTTTTTCAAGCAGCGCAACTTCGTGACGAGCGTATTTCTCATGGTCATCCCCACGATATGCGTCCTCGCAAAGCGCAGCAACCTCTATCTTATCGGCACTGCGCTCATGTACGTCGCCATGGTCATGAGCGGCTCGCGCAGCGGACTGCTGTTCGGTTCGGTGCTGCTGGTGTTGTGCCTTGTGTATATCTACATAACCAACAAAAAAAGCCGCAGACTGTATAATTGGCTGTTCGGCTGTGCTGCACTGCTTGCCGTGGCGGCGGCGGTCACTGTCGTGCCGGAGCTGTACGCTGCGCGAATAAAAAATGCCGCTGTCGGCGATAAAACTCGCATAGAGTTTATAAGACGCGGCATAAACAATTTTCTCAGCCATCCCGTATTCGGCATCGGGCTTGCCAGCACGCAGGATATCGATATCTTCAAGGCCTATGTTCCCGGCTGTATGGTGTTCTATCACAACGCCGTAATTCAGGTCATAAGCTCGATGGGGCTTGCGGGTATCGCGGCCTACGGCTGGATGTTTGTTAAGCGCCTAAAAATGCTGTGGCAGGGCAGGAAAAACTCGAGCATATTCGTTTTTGCCCTGTCTTATATCGGCATACTCATGATGAGCATGACAAACCCCGGTATATTCTGCCCGTTCCCCGAGGCCGGACTTCTGACTTTTATGTTTGCGATGATCGAAAAGGAAGAACAAATATAAAAGTGGGATGAAAAAGCTGCCGCCGCAGGAGCTTGTGCATGTATCGGGCAATACCTACTGCACCAAAGAGCATGATTCGCTCAGAATAAGCAACGGCAAATGGTGCTGGTTCTCGCAGGGCATCGGCGGCAGGTCGGCACTTGACTATCTCATAA
>CAVGIU010000012.1:0-24254 GCA_963629425.1 Oscillospiraceae bacterium | reverse complement strand
ATTGCGATCCTTCCTACTAAACAAGAGAGTGCACGCCACTCCGTACACTCTCTTATTTCAGATCTTTGTTATGCTCTACCCCAACTATTGACATAGAGCCGATTAATTTAGATTTCCCAGGTCTCTACGCCTTCTTCGAGGACTTCGCCGCTGTTGTAAGCCTCGATGATCTTCTGTATCGCGTGGTCGGCAAAGACGGTGCTTATCTTATCCTCGGTGGCCTCGGGCCATTCCTCGTCGGTAAGCTCGGGTATCTGCTCGATGTTGCGCATCTGATTTACGGCCTTGCGCCAGCGGTTCTGATTTTCCACCGTGTGTCGCACGAGGCGGTCGTCGGGCGCAAGCTCCGTCACATCGAGCTTTCCGAGCACGCGGTCGATAACTATGGTGCCGTGGCCGTTTTCCTCTTTGCCGTGGGGAAAGTACCAGTAGACGAGCTGCCGGTCGGATTCTTCTTTAAGTTTAAATGTTACCATATCTCATTCTCCGAAGTCTTAAAATTGGATACGGCTATTATAACACGCCTCCGGAGAAAATTCAATCAATATGAATAATGCTCTGCATAAGCTCTGCTGCGCTGACATTGGGGTTGTGGTAGTGCTCGCGCTTTACGCTCTTTTCGGTCAGAGTGATGGCCTCCTTCGGGCAGTACTGCAGGCAGCTCAGGCACTGGATGCAGTTCGTGCCGAATGTGGGCTTGCCGTCGACAAACTTTATGTTGCCCCTCGGGCAGAGCTTTTCGCACTGCCGGCAGCCTATGCATGCGTCGGTGACTGCAAATTTCTTCGCTTTGCCGACGGCGAGCTTCGGCCAGACCTTGCTCTCAAGCGCGTTGAGTCCCATCTTGGGCGGCTCTTTTTTGCTCTTTTCGCCGCGCAGTATGGCCTTTACGAGCTTCTTTGCCATGCGCTCGCTGCGCTTCTGCGCCATCGCGGGGGTCACGGGCGGCAGCATGAGCTGATGCGGGAACAGCCAGATGCACGAGCACTGGTGGGAAAGTCCCGTCCAAAGGTCGAGCTTAAAACGCTCGTCTATCTTGTGCAGACCGCAGCCGAGATAGCCGGCGTACTGGCCGACGGCAAAAGTGTAAGCGCTCGGGGAAATTTTGATGCTGCCGAGGAAACGCTCAACGTCGCCGGGCAGACCGCCGCCGTAGCAGGGAACGATGAAGCCGACGCGCTCCGCGTCCGTCACGTCCGTTTTTACGGGCGCCTTGCGCATCATGATGATGTCCGTATCACCCAGTCCCTTTGCGATGTTCTTTGCCATGTCCAGGCAGTTGCCGCTGCCGGAATAGCAGAATATAACGTTTTTGCTCATGATTCATGCTCCTTTAAAAAATCTTCATGTTAGAATTGTAACACAAAAGAAAATGCGATACAATAGTACCGTAACGAAATAATACAAAGCAGCAAATAATGTATCACATCAAGCAGGATAAACGCGCGCAGGCCTCGGTTGAGCTCATTTGCGAGGGCTTCAAGCATTGCTTGGAGGAAAAAGCTTTGAGAATATAACAATATCGGATATGCAGCGCGAGAGCGAGGAGGAGCTCAAAAACATGATTCTGCAAAGCTTCAAGGCGATGAAATTCATAGGCTTAGCGTGAAAAAAGCTCCCCAAGGGGAGCTTTTAACTTTACTGATATTGCAGGAAGTTCTGCCGCGGCTTTGGCCGGTATTTAACGCCCGAGACCAATCCGACGGCCGCGTACATCGCGACGATCGAAGATCCGCCGTAGCTGAAAAACGGAAGCGTTATGCCGACGACAGGGGTTATGCCGATGCACATGCCGATGTTGACGAAGGTCTGAAACGCGAGAGCTGCTGCAACGCCGAAGCATATCAGCATGCCGAAGGGGCTTCCCGAGCGCAGGCCGATCACACAGCAGCGGATGATGATTATGCTCAAAAGCACGATGATGGCGAGACAGGCGATCATGCCGAGCTCCTCGCCGATGGAGGCGAAGATACAGTCGGTGTGGCGCGCGTTATAGCTGCTCTGCGCAAAGCTGCCCTCGCCGAAGCCCACACCTGTCCAGCGGCCGGAGGCCAGCGCGTTCTTGCAGTGGTTGGTCTGCCAGGTGATGCCCTGACCGGTCGGGTCGACAACATCGGGGATATACGGCGCGAGAATGCGCTTTTTCTGATAATCCTTGAGCAGGAAGTTCCAAAACAGAGGCACCATCGCCGCGACTGCCGCCGCGGCTGCCGCCATCCAGTACCACGCGATACCGGCGCAGATGAGCATGATTACGAAAATAGCGAGGAATATGAGCGCACTGCCGAGGTCGTTCGGGATGATGGTTATAAGACCGAAATACAGCGCCCAGTGCAGGCCGAGCCTTATAATAGAAGGGAATTTGTTCAGCGTGCGCTGCTCTTTATAGTTTGAGATCTGCTTTGCCATCAGAACGATGAATATGACCTTAACGATCTCCGAGGGCTGAACGCCGATGCCCGCAAAACGGTACCACGAGCGCGAGCCGACCTCGTCGCCCTTACCGAAGAATATAAGTCCTACGATGAACAGAACGTTGAATATCGTAAGATACACCCACTTATCGGCGATAAGATCGGGGTCTATGACCGTGAATATCACGAAGGCCGCTATGCCTAAAAGCATTGCGAAGCCCTGAACGACGACGTATCGCGTCCAGCCGTAGGACTTTGTCATACTGTAGATCATAACTATGCCGAAGATGGTGCATATAGTGCAAACGGCGAGAAGGAAAATATCCGCCTGTTTGAAAAAGTCTTTAATTTTACGGGAATCGATTTTTATTGTCGCCGCCGCCCTTCAAAAATGCTCGATTTCACAAATTATCACAATCAGATACGCTACATTTTAGCATATTATTGCCCTTTACGCAATGCGGTATCTTGTGGTATAATTCAAATTCAGAAAAAGTTTAAAAATGAGGTGAGATCAGTGCAGACATATATAAGCCGCAGCGAGGCGGAGACCGAGCGCATCGGCGAGCAGTTTGCAAAGGATCTCCCGGACGGCAGTGTCATCGCCATGTACGGCGACCTCGGCGCCGGCAAGACCGCTTTCGTGCGCGGAATGGCAAGGGGTATGGGGCTTTCCTGCCGTGTGTCCAGCCCCACGTTTACTATAGTTAACGAGTATATAGGTGAGCGCGAGCTCATCCATTTTGACATGTACAGGCTTGAGAGTGCGGACGAGCTGTTCGATATCGGATGGGAGGATTATCTCCGCCGCGGCGCTGTGTGTGCCGTCGAATGGAGCGAGAAGGTCGAGGACGCGTTCTTCGGCGATGAGATCGTCCTGCGCATTGAAAAGCTCGGCGACAGCGAAAGAAAGATTACCATTGAGGAGGGAAATGCAAAATGCTGATACTGGCCATTGAATCCTCCGCAAAAGCCGCCTCTGTCGCGCTTATGGAGGATGAAAAGCTCATCGCGCAGTACAGTCAGTGCAGCGGACTTACTCACAGCCGCACGCTTCTGCCGATGGTGGACGATATGCTTAAAAATACTGAAAATACGATTGCCGGCGTTGATCTTATCGCCGTTGCTCACGGACCGGGTTCCTTTACGGGAATCAGGATCGGTGTTTCCACCGTTAAGGGTCTTGCATGGGCGGCAGATAAGATGTGCGTCGGCGTTTCTACGCTTGAGGCAATGGCGTGGCACGGCGTGTCCGCCGGCGGGATCGTCTGCCCCGTGATGGATGCCCGCCGCAGCCAGGTGTATAACGCCCTGTTTGAGATAAAAGACGGCAGACCGCAGCGCCTGTGTGATGACCGGGCGATAGCCCTCTCGGAGCTCGCCGGGGAGATCCGCGGCAAAAACGCGTTTTTGGTCGGCGACGGAGCTGAGCTTACATATGAATATATGAAAAACGCGGGGATAGACTGCCGCGTTGCACCGTCAAACCTGAGATATCAAAGCGCATGGGGCGTCGGCATGGCGGCGCAGGGCAAAACTCCCGGTACGGCCGACGATCTGCTGCCTGTGTATCTTCGCCTGAGCCAGGCCGAGCGCGAGCGCCAGGAGCGCATGGAATAAATAAAGTATAGAAACCGGCTTGCCGGTGTATATAAATAGGCTCCTTTCGGGAGCGGACTAAACAAAGGAGAATTATAATGAGCAAGGTATGCGTATTTGACCACCCCCTCATCCTGCACAAGCTGTCGATCCTCAGAGACAAGAGAACCTCCGTCAAGGAGTTCAGAGAACTCGTTTCCGAGATAGCGATGCTCATGTGCTATGAAGCAACGAGAGATCTTCCCCTCGAAGATGTCGAGATTGAAACTCCCGTGGCAAAGGCGACCGTAAAGCGCATCGCCGGCAAGAAGCTTGCGATCGTTCCCATCCTGCGTGCAGGCCTCGGCATGGTCGACGGTATGGTCAGCATGATGCCCAACGTTAAGGTCGGTCACATCGGCCTGTTCCGCGATCCCGAGACTCTCGAGCCTGTTAAGTACTACTTCAAGATGCCGCCCGATATCGAGGAGAGAGACGTTATCGTCGTTGACCCCATGCTCGCCACCGGCGGCTCGGCCGCGGCTGCTATCCAGTTCCTTAAGGACGACGGCGTAAAGCACATAAAGCTCATGTGCATCATCGGCGCTCCCGAGGGCGTTGAGCGTATGCAGAAGGAGCATCCCGATGTGGATATCTACGTCGCGGCGCTCGACGATCACCTCAACGAGCACGGCTACATCGTCCCCGGTCTCGGCGATGCCGGCGACCGTATCTTCGGCACGAAGTAATATAAGTAAAAAGATAAAGCCCGTCAGAGTTTTTCTCTGACGGGCTTTTGCATATCATATTGTGCTTTCGGCTTCCTTCGTGATCGAGATTGCCGCGAACGACACTCCCAGTAGAATGAAATAGGCGAACAGATCTCTCGGATAGAACCAGATATATTCGACGATGCAGGAAAAGCCTATGCCGATAAACGAGGCCGCGCAGGCGATAAGGACTGCCTTTGTAAGTCCGCTTGCGCGTCTCCCGGTGATGATGCAGTTTTTTATGCTGCGCAGTGCAAGCCACATAAACGATATAAAGCCGAGCACGCCCGTTTCAAGTATGAGCTCAAAATAAAGCGACTGTGTGTGCGACGCGCCGTCAACCAGGGCGTATATCGGATAGACCGAAGCGAATGAGGAAGGGCCGAGGCCTATGCCGACAACGCCGTAGTCGCGGATCATATACTCAACGCCCTGCCACAACAGAAGTCTGTGCGATGCCGAGGTATCCATGCGTCCGCTGCTGCCGAAAAGACCCGAGACGATGCTCGTGAGCCTTGTGACTATGGAAGAAGGCAGGAATGGTATCGCCAAAACCGCCAGCGCGATAAAGATCGGGATCAGCTTCTTGTTGCGCAACCAAAGGTAAACAAAGGCTGCGAGCATCAGCGATATCCAGCCCGAGCGGGAATAGGTCATGATAAGCGCAACGGCGGGGAAGGCAAGCCCTATAAGCAGTGCAACACAGCTCAGTTGTTTTTTTCTCGTTCCGGCAAAGGCCGCGCACAACGGCATGAACAGAACAAGAAATTCCGAGAAATTATTCGGGTTATCCAGCGTCGAAGTGACTCGGCTGGGTATGCCTGTGTTGAGCGTTAAGTCGGTAAACGACGCATTAACGTAAACAAGATTGAACTTGCGCTGGATAATGGCGTAAACAGACGTTATGAGAACAGCGGCATAGATGAACGAAAGAAGCTTTATAAGGCGCTTTTCGTCGCTTATATCTGCCGCGATGACATAGGCAAAGATGAATGCCGCTATGAAAAACAGCAGCACTCTTATGCTGTCGGAGAGATCGTGCGTAAACAGCAGACTGACGATAAGGGCTATGGCAAACAGAGCAAACGGAAGCCCCAGCTTTTCAGGGTATATAAGCTCGCGCTTTCCGCTGCCGGCAAGGATGAGATACAGCGCCAGAAAGCCCAAAGCGGCGATAACCGCGTAAGCGTTGTTCCAGCTCTCGTGAGGTATGATGAACATCACGCAGATAAATCCGCCGAGCAGAAATTCAAAGTTCAGGATAAACGAGCCGCGGCATAGCCTGACTATAAGACTGCTGTTCCATGCCGGGGCTGTAAAGCCCGCGATTGCGGCGATCATTTTATAAATAAGATCGAGGACGAAGCGGATAATACGTGAAAACAGTGAGCTTTCGTATGCTGCCTGTACACGGTCGCCTTTGCGCAGCGCCCGTACTATTGCAAGATGGTCATACGCGCGCTTGAAGGGGCACCAGATCTTTTCGAGTATCGAAAAGAAGGAGCTGTGTATCCATATATTATATATTGAGTTCAGGATAACGCCGTACTGCAAGCATACCGCCCTCCTTTCGTGCAGGTATCATAGCTCATCACTCCGCAGCGGAAACGCCGGATACGGAGGCGTAGATGGTGGACTTGCCGAAGTGCATCGTAAAGCTTGCGCCGACACCGTAGAGCCTGCCTCCGACATACAGCCCGCTGTCGGTAAGGTTGCCCTCAAGCTCGACCGTGACGCTGACGGCGTAGCTATACGGGACCTCGGTCTTGACGGGATTACCGTCGTCGTCTACAAGATAGGTGTAGGCAGGCTCGCTTTCAACGGCGACTACCTTGCCGAACTGAACGTTTGTCGTATCCTCAAAAGCGGGAGCACCGACCTCTATCGCCTCTGCTGCGCCGACGGGAACTTTGCTGCTGAAAAACTGCACGCGCACTGTGCCCGTGTCGGTGTTGGCCGTTTCCTGCGCGGGGGTGAATGCCTTTGTTGCAAAAAATGCGACGGCTGCGATAATAACGAGGATTATCAGCAGGTCGATGAGGTTTATTTTACCGAAAAGCTTTCCGTTTTTGTCGATCATGATCCTTTGTACCTTTCAAAATTACTTATAATTTTCAAAAACATCTATGGCCAGCTTGCGGAGATCGAACTCCTCGCCGACCTTTTTGAGTGCGTTGGCGGAGTATTCCGTGCGCAGCTCGTCGTTTTCCATCAGCTCAAGCATCGCATCGGAAAATCCGTCGCTGTCGCCGAAGCTGAGAACCTTGCCGCAGACAGTGTGCGTCTCGGCAAGATCGCGGTTTCCGCCGACATCGGTCACAACGAGCGGAACGCCGGCGTTCATAGCCTCGAGTATTGCAAAGCTCATCGCCTCGTTTTTGGAGCTTGAGTTCAGATACAGGTCGGACGACCTGAGCATCCTGTCGGAATCCCGGCGGAAGCCAAGCTGGATAACGCAGTCGCTCATGCCGGAGTTCGTGCTCATGACCGCAAAATCATCAAACTCCTCACCGTCGCCTGCGATGAAGCAGACAAACGGCTTTTGTGTTTTGCGCCGGAGCTTTGCGAGCGAGGCGAGAAGAAAGGGCAGCCCCTTTTCGGGCGCGTAGCGCGCCATGATGGACATGACGAACGTATCGTCCGGAACACCGAGCTCCCTTGCAAAGCTGCGATCGTACACGCGCTGCATGTTCGGCTCAACGCCGTTATACACGACGCGTATGCGGTCTTTTTTTACGCCGTTTGCCGCCATTATATCCGCCCCCTGACGGCACACGGCGATAGCCCTGTGGTCAAAAGGGGTGAAGATGCGGTTGAGTATCTTCCACTTTGTGTTTTGATATATGGTAAGATGGCTCGTGTAAACGACCTTTACCTTGCGATAGAAGAGCTTCGAGAGTATCGCAATGACGTTTTCCATCGGATACTGGGCGTGGATGACATCAATGCTGTTTTCGCGGCAGTAGCAGGCAAGCTTTTTCGCGGCCGACAGAGCCTTCCTTGTGCTCATCTCAAATTGAAAGCAGGGGAAGCCCTCTGCACCCAACGTTTCGGAAAGCTGACCCGGAACGTTGTAAGCAAGATGGCAGGTTTCGCCCTGCTCGGACAAAATGTGCATAAGATTGAGAACGTATTTTTCAGTTCCTGCTTTCCCGGCGTAGTTTATCAGGTACAGGATATTCATATAAGCACCTCGCTCGGTCAAAATCATATCTTATATAATATACAATGGAACGGTACTCTTTTCAAGAACAAATGTTTAAACTCCAAACATGCCAAAGCTAATGTATATTGACTTGTGTGGTTTTTGCTGTATAATGACTGTAGACTATACAATGTGTATACGAAGGTGCTCGGATGAACATTAACAGCATAAACAGGAAACTGAAAAAGAAATTCGGCGGAGCCGTCACTGCGGAGCTCACGGATAACTGCATCGTTCTCAAGGGCGAACTCGGCAATTGGAGCGACGTTGTCGATGCGGGTCTGACAGCTGCGACGCCGCATTCCGATATACATGTTGTAAATGATATAGTGTACACCGCCGAGCAGCCCGAAAAAATGCACATGCCGGTTATAAACGACAAGGCGCTCGACGGCGATGAGCCCGACGTGCTCGTCATAGGCGGCGGAATATCCGGCTGCTCGGTCGCGCGTGAATTATCGCGTTATAAGCTCAATGTTCTGCTTATCGAGAAGGAGGCAGACCTTGCCCTCGGAGCCTCCGGCCGCAATGACGGCGAGGTGCACCCCGGCGTCGATCTTTCCAAGGGCTCTTTAAAGCACAAGTATATCCGCCGTGCAAATCACATGTATGAGGATCTCTGCCGAGAGCTGGATGTTCCGTTCAAGCGCACGGGGCAGTATGCCTGCTTTACGCACAAAAGCTGGTTGCCGTTTTTGCGCCTCTATGCAAAGTGGCGCAGAGATCATGACGGTATTGAGGATACACGCATCGTCATGGGCGACGAGATACGCAAAATGGAGCCGAAGATATCGCCCGATGTCGCTTTTGCGCTGTCTAACCCCTCGTCCGGCAGCGTAAGCCCCTATAACCTTGTCATCGCATATGCGGAAAATGCCGTGCATAACGGTGCGCGCGTTTCGCTCAACACCGCCGTTACCGGTATGGACGTAAAAGACGGCGAGATAAAAGCCGTATACACAAACCGCGGAACGATATATCCGCGCGAGGTCATAAACTGCGCAGGAGTTTATTCCGATGTTGTCGCGCAGATGGCGCAGGACAGGTTTTTCAGCATCCATCCCCGGCGCGGCACAAACTCTATTCTTGACAAAAAAACGGGCGCGTCATTCGGAACGATCGCATCCGTCGTCGGAGCGAAAACTCCGGGACATACGCATACCAAGGGCGGCGGCATACTGCATACGGCACACGATAACCTCCTCATAGGCCCCGATGCCGTCGAAACACCCGAGCGCGAAAATACGGCCACGAATGCCGACAGTATCGCGCGCGTTTTCGCAAAACAGAAGATAACCATGCCAACTCTTACGGAGAAGGACATCATAACATATTTCACCGGTGTCCGCGCCCCTACATATGAAGAGGACTTCATAATCGAGCCCGGCAGAAAAACAAAGAATATCTACCACGTTGCCGGCATACAATCTCCCGGGCTTACGACTGCGCCTGCCGTTGCGCAGGATGTCGCGGCCTATGTTGCCGGGCTCTTCGCAGCGGAGAAAAACGAAAACTTTGACCCTGTGCGCAAGGCTCCCCCGCATCTTGCGGAAATGAGTGATACCGAGCGCGCGGAGCTTATAAAGAAAAATCCCGATTACGGAGTCATTGTGTGCCGCTGCGAGGAGGTAAGCCGCGGCGAGATACTCGATGCGCTCCGCAGTCCCATATGCGTGCCGACGATCGACGGCGTGAAAAAGCGCGTCAGACCCGGTATGGGCAGATGCCAGGGAGGTTTCTGCTCGCCGACAGTCACGAAAATCATAGCCGAGTACCTGGGCGTTCCGCTCACGGAGGTCAAAAAAAGCTCCGAGCAGTCGCCTGTCGTATTCGAGAGCAAAAAGGGGGGCGGCGGCAATGCATGATTACGATGTTATCGTGATAGGCGGCGGTCCTGCCGGCCTTGCTGCCGCGGTCGCGGCAAACGAAAGCGGAGCAAAGGTGCTCGTCATCGAGCGCGAGGAGCGCCTCGGCGGTATGCTCAAGCAGTGCATACACGACGGCTTCGGACTGCGTACCTTCGGTGAGCGCCTTGCGGGGCCCGAGTATGTTGAGCGCTATATGGATAAGGTCGCGCAGTCGGATATAGAGGTCGCGTGCAGCACCTTCGTTACCCGTGCGGAAAAAACGGACGGCGGCTTTGCAGTCACACTCGTTTCGCGCGAGGGGCTGCGCACGGTCACGGGCAAGAGCCTCATCCTCGCAACCGGCTGCCGCGAGAGAAGCGCAAAGCAGGTGTTTATCCACGGAACGCGCCCGGCAGGCGTGTTCACCGCCGGAACGGCGCAGCACTTTACGAACCGGCTCGGCGTTATGCCGACGAAAAAATGCGTCATCCTCGGCTCGGGAGATATCGGCCTTATCATGGCGCGCCGCCTGACGCTCGAAGGCGCGGAGGTTCTCGGCGTTTATGAAATAAACCCCACGCCCTCGGGACTTACGAGAAATATCTATCAGTGCCTTACAGATTATAATATCCCCCTGTACCTGAGCCACACCGTCACGCGTGTGTTCGGAAAAGACCGCCTGGAAGCGGTCGAGGTCTGCAAGGTGGACGAAAATTATAAGCCAATTCCCGAAACAGCGGAAAGGATCGAGTGCGACGCGCTCATCGTCTCCGTCGGGCTTATCCCCGAAAACGAGCTTGCCCAGTCGCTGGGCGTCGAGCTTGACCGTCACACGGGCGGTCCTGTATGTGACGCTCAGCTAATGACAAAGGTCCCGGGCATATTCTCCTGCGGAAACGCCCTGCACGTAAACGACCTGGTCGATTTCGTTTCCGAGTCCGGCGCGGAGGCCGGCAGAAACGCGGCGGCCTGGTGCGGTGCAAATCAGAGAAGGGTCGATATAAATATCGGCGACGAATTTCTGTACCTCGTTCCGCAGCAGCTCGACCTTGAAAGCGACAATTCCAAGACGGTATTTTACTTCCGCTCGAAAAAGGTCGTCGAAAAGAGCGTACTGCGCCTTAAAATTAACGGCGAAGAGGTTTGGAAAAAGACCTATCCCTTCCTGCGCCCGCCGGAGATGCAGCAGCTTACGATAGATATGACCAAATTCAATATAGACGAAAACAGCGATGTGCGCTTTGAAATCGAGGTAGTAAAATGAAACAGCTCGTTTGCATAGGCTGCCCGCGCGGCTGCCGCCTCACAATCGAGGAAAAGGACGGCGAATTCACCGTCACGGGCAACACCTGCTCGAGAGGCAAGGCATTTGCCATAGGCGAGATGACTGAGCCCAAGCGCACCATATGCTCAACGGTCAAGACTTCATTTCCCGACGTGCCGGTCCTGCCGGTCAGAGTGTCGGATGATATTCCCAAGGATAAGATATTTGACGTCATGCGCGAAATTAATGCCGTGACGCTGACAGAGCGCATCGGCAGGGGAGAGACGGTCATAAAAAACGTGCTCGGCCTCGGCGTGGACGTTATTGCTACAAGTGATCTTTTAAAACAGAAATAAAGATATTACGCAAAGACGGAGGGAGAAACAATGAACAGACCGCTGATACTTACTTACGACGTCGGCACTCAGAGTACGAGAGCCATCCTGGTCGATAAGCAGGGCAATATCGTGGATAAGGAGCAGGTCAAGTACGACGAGCCCTATTTCCGGCAGCGTCCGGGCTGGGCGGAGCAGAAAACGGATTTTTATTTTGACAACATGTGCAAGGCGTCAACGGCACTCATGGCGCGCAATGCCGACAAGGTGTCCGACATAATCGCCTGTGCAGTTACCGTTATCCGTGATACGCTCGTATTCCTTGACGAAAACTACAAGCCCACGCGTGACATCATCCATTGGCTCGATGCGCGCAAATGCGTTTACGACGATCCCTTCCCCCTGTGGAAGGAAGCGGTGTTCGAGCTCATCGGCATGGGCAAGGGCACAAAGATCGTCTACCGTACCTCGAAGGTCAACTGGGTGCGCCAGAAGCAGCCCAAGGTCTGGGCGCGCACGAAGAAGATCGTCTGCCTGCCGGCATATCTCAACTACCGCATGACAGGCCGACTCGCCGATACCCCGGCAAACACAATTGCGCACATCCCCATGGACTACAAGAAAAAGCGCTGGATGAAGGAAAACGACCTCACTCGTTGCTTTTACGACGTTCCGCAGGACAGACTGTATGAGCTCATCCCCTCCGGCGAGGTGCTCGGCTATATCACAAAGGAAGCTGCCGCACTCACCGGTGCGCCCGAGGGACTGCCCCTTATAGCCACGGGCGCTGATAAGGCCTGCGAGACGCTCGGCCTTTCGGTCGCAAGCCCCGATAAGGCATCCATTTCCTTCGGCACGAGTTCGACTATCGAGATGTATACCGAGCAGTATTTCGAGCCGCAGGCTTTCCTGCCCTCATATCCGTCTGTTGTCAACAAGGCATGGAACCCGGAGATACAGGTGTTCCGCGGCTTTTGGATGCTCAGCTGGTTCATAAAGGAATTCGGCGACAAGGATAGGGAGGAGGCCGAAAAACTCGGAATATCGCCGGAAGAGATACTCAATAAGAAGGCCGCCGAGATCCCGGCCGGCTGTCAGGGACTAATGCTCCAGCCGTACTGGACGCCGGACGTGCTCAAGCCCGACTCATACGGCGCGATAATCGGCTTTTCAGATTATCACACGAAGTATCACATCTACCGTGCTATCATAGAAGGCATCTGCCTTGAGCTGTACATGTCCATGAAAAGCATGGAAAAGCGCGGCAAGAAGCACATAAAGGAGCTCTATGTCGGCGGCGGCGGCTCGAAGAGTGATCTTGCCTGCCAGATACTTGCCGATACCTTCGGCCTGCCCGTTAAGCGCATCCACACGCACGAGGCCTGCTCACTGGGCGCTGCGATGGTCGCGTTCGTCGCAAAGGGCGAGTTTGAAAATTTCGACGAAGCGATAAAGAGCATGGTGCACGAAAAAGATGTATTTACGCCCGATCCGAAGAACCATGAGACATATATGAATATGTATAATAAGGTCTATCGGAAGATCTACAAGAACGTAAGACCGCTGTACGCAACGATGAACAACCTCAAAGAAAGGAACATGATCTGATGAGTCATAAGAAGTACGAGGGCTTCGAGCCCAAATGGGTAAATACCCCCGCACCGGCGAACAGCTATCGTTCGATATTCCGTTGGGGCGATCCCGAGTTCTTTAAATTCCCGAAGGAATCCCTTTATAAAATGATGAAGGAAGTCTTCAAGCTCACCGATGACGACTTCAGGGAATACTCCGACGATATCGGCTTTGACCCCGTCGATCTTTCCGACCACCCCGTAAAGCTTGCGCAGGAGCATCTTGACGCACTCAAGGAGATCGTCGGCGAGGAGGGCTTCTCCGTTTCCGATTACGACCGCCTTGCCGTCGCATACGGCTTTACGGCATACGATATACTTCGCCTGCGCCACAAGATCATCGACTCAGTGCCAGATGTCGTTCTGTACCCCGATACGACAGAGCAGGTCGAGAAGATCGTAGCCTACTCGACAGAGCACGATATCCCCCTGTACGTTTACGGCGGCGGCAGCTCCGTCACCCGCGGAGTTGAACCCATAAAGGGCGGCATCTCGCTGGATATGAGACGGCGCTTTAACAAGGTTATCTCATTCAATGAGATCGACCAGACCATCACCGTTCAGGCAGGTATGTCAGGCCCCGACCTCGAAAAGACGCTTCAGGCGGCTCCGGAGATCTTCGGTGCAAAGCGTCAGTACACCTGCGGCCATTTCCCGCAGAGCTTTGAGTATTCCTCCGTCGGCGGCTGGACCGTAACTCGCGGCGCGGGTCAGAACAGCACCTACTACGGCTGCATAGCGGACATCGTACTCAGCCAAAAGTACGCTACCCCTATCGGCACAATCACCACCAGCCACTATCCGCGCGAGGCCTGCGGACCGGATCTCAACCAGATCATGATGGGCTCGGAGGGTACCTTCGGCGTTCTGACTGAGGTCACGCTGAAGATCTTCCGCTGGATGCCGGAAAACCGCAAGAGATTCTCCTACATATTTAAGACCTGGGATGAGGCTATGAAGGCGGCCCGCGAGATGATGCAGCACGAGTGCGGTTACTCCTCCGTTTTCCGTCTTTCAGACCAGGAGGAGACGAGCATGATGCTCAGACTGTATAATGTCGACGATACGCCGCTGTACCCGCTGCTCGACAAGCTCGGTTATAAGGATATGGAGCGCTGCCTTTTCCTCGGCTTCACAGACGGCGAGAAGGGCTACTCCAAAAACGTTGCGAAGAACATTGCAAAGATCGCCCGCCGGCACGGCGGTCTGCCCCTGACCGGCTATGTCACAAAGAGCTGGGAGAAGGGCCGCTTCAACGACCCGTACCTGCGCGATACGCTCATGGACTTCGGCATCACCACAGATACCCTCGAGTGCACCGTCAACTGGTCCAACATGGAGCAGGTGCACCTTGACGTGCGCAAGGTCTGCCATGCGCTGCCCAACACGGTCGTCACGACCCATATGTCGCACTGCTATCCGCAGGGCGCAAACCTGTACTTCATCTTCCTGACCAAGATGCAGGACGAGAAGGCGTTCAAGGCATACCACGCCACCATTCTCGACGCTATCCAGCGCTCCGGTGCGTCGATAAGCCACCATCACGGCATCGGCAAGATGTTCGCGCCCTGGCTCGAGGGCTATGTCGGCGAGAAGGAGTACGGCGTGTTCAAGGTACTCAAGAACTACTTCGACCCGAAGTATAATATGAACCCCGGCGGCACCATCGGCCTCGACCTCCTGCCCGAGGAGAAAAAGTTCGACCGCCGGTATACCGATTACCAAGCTCAGCAGAAGTTCGACTGATAATATCATCGCCGCACTGCATTTTTGCAGTGCGGCATATTTTTTCCTTGAATTATTCGATACGCCATGCTATAATACAAAAGCTGCGGAGAATTAGCTCAGCCGGTTAGAGCGCTCGCCTCACACGCGAGAGGTCAGCAGTTCGAGTCTGCTATTCTCCACCATTGTAAAAGCCCCGGAAGCTATTGCTTCCGGGGCTTTTTTGATCGATTGCTATATCACAAAGATACAGCTGATTCAAATCAAATAACAACGGTGAAGCAGCTGCCCACTCCGGTCGCGGAGGTGACGCTCACGGTGCCGCCGTGCAGCTCGGCGATCTCCTTTACAAGAGACAGACCGAGGCCGCTGCCCGAGTTTTCGCTTCGCGAGGCGTCGGCCTGCCAAAAGCGCTGCCACGCCTTTTCCTGCTCCGCGGGCGTCATGCCGATGCCGTCATCCCTCACGGTGAGAGTGACTTTTTTGCCGTCACCGCTCAGCGCGAGCCAAATGTTGCCGCCTTCCTTGCCGTAGCGATATGCGTTTTGCAGCAGGTTTTGAACAAGACTCGCAAAAAGCTGAGCGTTAAAGCTCGCAGTTATTCCGGCTGCAATATCCGTGTGCAGGCTTATGCCGCGCCTGTTTTCCGGCATGTAGTCCTCGCACACCTCGCGCACGAGCTCCGACAGGTCGCCCTCGCACAGCGGATAGCGCTCCGTGCCCTGCTGAAGCCGTGTAAGGCTCAGCAGATGATTAACCAGGGAGGACATGTTGTCGGCCTGCTCGTCGATGACATCGAGCGTTTTGAGAAAGTCCTCGCGCGTGAGATCCTTGCGGCGGGAGCGGTCGCAGCTTGCCCTTATGACGGTTATCGGTGTGCGCAGCTCGTGCGACGCGTCGGATGTGAACTGCTTTTCCGCGGAAAACGAGCGCTCAAGCCTGTCGAACATGCTGTCGAAGGTGTTTGAGAGCGCTATTAGCTCCGAAGAGCCTTTACGCAGGGCAATGCGCCGGGAAAGATCGTTGCCGTCGTTTATCGAGTTTGCCGTCTGCGTTATCTTTTCCACCGGGTCGAATGCGCGCTTGGATAGGATCCAGCCGCCGAGGATGCTTATGATGAGCATCACGGGCAGCAGCATCAGGGTCATGACCATTATCGTGTGCGCCGTGCCGGAATCGTCGTTTTCCGGGACGATGCCGCGTATCCAAATCGGTTGACCGTCAAAGGTCTCAAGCTGCGCGTCATAGACGTAAAATTCGTCCCCGCCAAGGGAAACTGTCCTGACCTCGTATTCGTAAAAGGGGATATCCGCCGGGTTTAAGCCGTCGACGGTGACGCCGCGCAGAAGCTCGCCCGCATTGTCGTAAAATGCGCAGTAAACGCCGCGCATGTAAAAATCGACATCATCCCAGGCAATTTCGCTGCGCTCGGTCTCAAATTTGCGCTCATTATGCATGACCGTTTTGATTAGACGCTCGGGCGAATCGTCAACAAGTCCCTTTTCGTCGACCCAAAGGATAAAAACGAGCATTATAAGCGACAAAAGCAGCATCATAACGGCAATCCACACCGTAAGTCTGAGCTTTGCGGACATTCTCAGTCCTCCCTGAGCACCCAGCCGATGCCCCAAACGGTGTGGATGAGCTTTTTGTCAAAGCCCTCGTCGACCTTTTTGCGAAGGTAGCCTATGTATACGTTCACTACGTTCGAGCCGCCCTCGTACCTGTAATTCCAAAGATTGTTTTCTATCTGCTCGCGAGAGAGCACCATACCCTTATTGCGGATCATGTACTCGAGCAGGGAGTATTCCTTTGCCGTGAGCTCGATGATCTTCCCGCCGCGGGTGACCTGCTTCGCGGAGATATCTACCCTGAGGTCGGCAAGCTCGTACACATTCGAATGATTATCGCCGCTTTTGCGCGCCATGACATGGATGACCGCGATAAGCTCACGGAAGTCGAAGGGCTTCACCATGTAGTAGTCGCCGCCCGACTCAAGACCGCGTACCTTATCGGACACGCTGTCGCGCGAGGTGAGGTACACGACCGGCGTTTTGCAGCCGTTTTCGCGTATCCTGCGGACAAATTCAAAGCCGTCCATCTTCGGCATCATAATATCGAGCACGATAACATCGTATTGCGCGCACTCGCAAAGCTCCAGCGCCTCCAGGCCGTTAAAGCAGGAGTCGACGCTGTAGCCCTCGTCGAGTATCGCCTCGGATATCATTCTGTTAAGATGCTTTTCATCTTCAACAACGAGTGTTCTCATATCATTTCCCCTCCCGTTTTCCACTATTTTATTTGCGAAAAAATATATTGTCAATGCCCTCTAATTAATTTATAATAAATATGGTTTAATGTAATTGTGGGTCATTATATGACACCGGCGGCTTGCGTCCGCTCATGAATCTTCAGATATCCTCAAGGAGGACAAAAAGCATGAAAAACAGCGTTAAAAGAGTGCTGAGCATGTTTCTGTGCCTGACAATGGTGCTGGGGCTGTTTTGCTTCACGCCCGAAGCTTCGGCACTTGACAGCAGCGGCTATGAGTGCACGGGCTCGGTCGAGCAGCTTCTCAAGGGAAGCACCGATGCCGTGGCCGGGCAGAACTATCGCATCGTCAATAACGACGATATCATAGCGCTCGCCGACTATGTTGCGGCCGGCAGAAATACAAAGGGAGTCACCTTCTATCTGAAGGCGGATGTCGATATGCGCCGCAACACATGGAACGGCATAGGCACCTCGCAGTATGCGTTTGAGGGAACGCTCGACGGCTGCGGCTATGCTGTCCTCGGACTGATAACATATCTGTTTAAAAACGCAGGATCCAACGCGGTCATCATGAACCTCGGCGTAAACGGCGTGTCGAACGGCGCCGACGCCGCAGGCATCGCGTCGACTCTCTCCGGCAAAATAGTAAACTGCTGGAGCTCTGTGCGCGTAAACGGCACGGGCAATAACGGCGGTCTTGCAGCTATCGTAAACGGCGGCAAGATCATAAACAGCGCAAACTATGGCAAGGTAAGCGGCACCGGAAACATCGGTGCTATCGCCGGTAAGGTGACTAATGCCGAGATAAGCTGCGCCTATCACACCTATTACAGCGCCGACAGCGATATAGGCAGCAAGGATTCGGAAAGCCGCATAGACACTATGCGATTTGCCTCCAGCCCCACAATGTGCCCTACCGAAACTGAGAAAACTGTCGGCAGCGTGACCAGCGCGGATCTTCTTGAGCTGCTCAATGCCTGGGTCTCGGCTGACAGCGGCACGAGATGGCGCAAGTGGGTATTCAACACCGACACCGCCAGTATCGACCGCGTCGACGGCAGATACCCCATGCTTGCATACCCCGGCTACGTCTCCGAAACGTCCGTTTATACAAACAGCGTGCCGATGGAAACTCTTTATGAGTCTAAGTCCGACGCACAGTCCGGCGTATGCTACAGCATAGGCGATGTTAAAGAGCTCGAAATGCTCGCAAAGTTCGTAAATGAAGGCTACAATACCTCGGGCGCGACATTCTTCCTCACGGCAGATCTGAGCATCGTCGTAAACGGCTCGTTCTACAAGGGTACGAGCTGGGTGCCCATCGGCAACAGTGAGACCAACAGCTTCAAGGGTATCTTTGACGGTCAGGGCTTTGTCATAAACGAGCTGATAATAAACGATACCAATGATCCCGGCGGCCTGTTCGGCTACGTCAACAGCGAGCAGGCGGTCATCAAAAACGTCGGTGTCGGCGGCGGCATAACCGCGAACGACTATGCCGGCGGCATTGTCGGTGTCCTCAGAGCGGGCACTGTTGAAAACTGCTGGGTGAGCATGAACGTAAACGGCGATAAGGCAACCGGCGGAATCGCGGGCTACATGGATAACGCAAAGATATATAACTGCACCATGTACGGCACGGCGACAGATAATCACAAATACGGCGCTATTGTCGGCGAGTCGACCGTGAACAGCACCGTGCAGTACTGCTACTACAGCAATGATAACTCCTACGTTTCCGGAACTCCCGATGCCGGAACATACAGCCTCGTTTTGGATTTCAAGGTCGAAAGCGGCGAATATAATCTTACGAGAAGCGTCAATATAAACGGCCAAAAGACGGTCAAGGTGCTCAATGCCCTCAACTATTGGGTCGATACCCTCGGCAAGGGGCAGAACATGCGTTACTGGAAGCAGGATAAGTCGGCAACGAGCATCGCGCGCCTGCGCGGCAGCTTCCCGGCACATATCTATTTTAACGATTCCTCATCGCTCGAGTATATAAACGAGCAAACCGAGGATATCAACCGCACCGATAACCCGTATAACGTCAGCTATAAGTGCACGGCCACGATGACCGAGCTTTATGAAAGTAAGACCGACGCCCTTTCCGGCGGAAACTACAGTATATCCACCGCCGACGAAATGGGGTTCCTGTCGAAATATGTCCAGGAGGGCTATTCGACAAAGGGGGCAAACTTCTATCTTACCGATAACATCAATATCACAACTCAGGGTATTGACACCGAGGGCGCGGGCTGGGTGCCTATCGGAACGACACTCAATAACCATCAGGGCATATCCACGATAACTTATTTCCGCGGCAACTTTGACGGCTGCGGCTATACGGTCACGGGACTTTATATCGTCTCTGACTATATCGACATGGCGGGTCTCTTCGGACAGTGCTGGGGCAGCACCATAAGAAACCTCGGCGTCGCCGGTGAGATACTCGGCGACGATGAGGTCGGCGGCATTGTCGGCAGAGCAAACGACTGCGTCATCGAAAACTGCTGGTCATCTGTAATAATCCAGGCCTCGACCGAGGTCGGCGGCATTGTCGGCTATGCGCATAACTCCACGATCTCCAACTGCGGAGCATACGGACCGCTGTACACCACCAGCGACGAGGGCGAAAAATCCGGCTTCGTCGGAAGATCGAACGGCTCGACCTTCAATAACTGCTACTATCTCTACGGCCTGATCGACGATTTCTACAACAAGACCGATAAGGACAGCGTGTTCAATAACTGCATGTACTTCAAGTACGATGTGGACGGAACCCAGAAGTGCACCCTCAAAACGGCCATCACCGTTGACAGCTACATAGGCGACGATATGCTCGAGGCTCTCAATGCGTGGGTCTATATGCAAAATAATGAGCTTTACTGCTCGTGGCACACTGCCTCGTCCATAAACGATATCCCCGGCGCGAACGGCTACTTCCCGGTGCTGGTCAATCCTCAGATGAGCGGCACGGGCGCCGATGACGGCTACTGCGGCGACTATGATGCGACAAACACCATGCGCGGACTGTACAGTACCCGTTCCGACGGCGTTGAGGGCGGCTGCTACAGCATAAGCAATATGGATGACCTTGTTGCGTTCAGAAAGTATGTTAACGAGGGCTATAAGACCAGCAAGATCATCTTCTTCATGACCCATGATATCGATATGTCAGTTCAGTATTCGGCCGCGAGCGGGACTTCGTGGACGCCTGTAGGTACGGCAAAGGAGCCGTTCAAGGGCATATTTGACGGTCAGGGCTACACGCTTAAGTATCTGTACATTAACAGCAGCGCCGACGATCAGGGCTTCTTCGGCCATGTGACCGGCAATAACGCCGTGGTAAAGAACCTCGGCATAAGCGGCTCTGTAACGTCCAAGGGCGTAAACTCCGCTGCAATCTGCGCAGACTTTAACTTCGGTACGATCGCAAACTGCTGGTCGAGCTGCACGGTTGCGGGCGCATCAAACTCCGGCGGCATCATCGGCGGCGGCAATATGGGCACCGTTGTGAACTGCACAAGCTACGGCGTTGTAAACGGCGCTTCGACCTACGGCGCGATAGCCGGCGCACCTGTCGGTACGCAGCTTAAATATTGCTACTATCTCTACGGCTCCTGCCAGCAGGGCTACCCGACGGATAATGGCGTTCTGTACCCCACGGTACAGAGCTTTAACGGCACCGGCGCTGCCTGCGTTATGGCCGAGTATGTAAACGTCGAGGGTACACGCACCAAAAACGTATCATCCGCACTGAAAATGTACGTTGACGCTCACACCGAGATAAATTATTGCTACTGGAGCATAGGCGACTCTGAGGAGTACTACCTCCAGGGAGTAACCGGCTTCCCGGTGCTCATCTCAGCCTCGGATACCAAGGGTGACCACGACTATAAGCAGTATCAGGCAGAGTTTAAGGATAAGAAATACTTCTCGGTTCTGTCTGCACTAAAGGACGCAAACTCGGCCGAGGGCGGCGGCGTCGTAACGCTGCTGATAAACGCGCAGCTGAAAAACAACGAGGACATCGTTTTTGACGATGATGTAACGCTCAACACCGCAGACTTCTCGCTCATCATCATGTCCGAGGTCTCCGTTAAGAGCATGAATCAGATCCTCGGCACGTTCATCATTAAAAGCGGCGGCACGATAAACCTTGACGGCGATAAGTTCCTCTATTCGCAGGCGAAGGCTGACGATTCATGCAACAGCGCGTTCTACTCAAAGGAAAGCCTGACGATTCAGACCGTCAAGACCGACGATCCTACGGCGTATGATCTGACCTTCTACAGCGGCGAATTTATCGTAAACGCGGCGCTTGACTCCGGCAATCCGCACAAGATACCCGGCGGCAGCAAGCTGACGATAAAAGAGCGCGCAACACTCAATGTCGAGCGCAACGCCCGCATAAGAACGACCGGCGGCGCGGAGATCTACGACTACGGCACAATAAAGATCGGCAACGCGACGCTCGACCGAAACAAGGGCAGCCGCATGGTCGGTGTTCTTGAGGATAAGAGCGGAACGGTGAGCCTGCCGTTTATCTATTACGACGGATATCATCTGCGCGGCTGGATGGCAAACGAGGAGCTATACGCTGCCGGCAGCACTGTCGATGTTCCGACGGAGACGACCTTCACAGCGACCTGGGCGATAGGCGACAGAATGGATCCCTATCCCGGCGATGACAGCTACACCGACGATGAGATAAGCTATGATTTCAAGATCTACGTCATTCAGTCCGAGGGCGGCAAGATAAGCCCCGAGACGATGAACGTCGCGCGCGGCGAAACGCTCAGCTTTACTGTTGAGGCCTCGGAGGGCTACTACGTCAAAAACGTCCTTGTTGACGGCAAGAGCGTAACGCTTGACGATAACGGCGCGTATCAGTTCATAAGCGTCGGCGAGGATCACACGATCACCGCGCTGTTTGCCCAATACACAAACAGCAGCTACAGCAGCTACATAAACAAATTCACGGATGTTAAGACAAGCGACTGGTTCTATAACAACGTCCGCTTTGCTTACACGATGGGGCTCATGAACGGAACGTCCTCAACGACGTTCTCGCCCGATGAGCCGACGGCAAGATCGCAGTTTATAACGGTTTTGTGGCGTATGTCAGGCTCGCCGGTCGTTCCCGGCAACGGATGCCGGTTTAACGATGTCGCAAGCGGCGCCTATTACTATGAGGCGGTGCGCTGGGGCGTGGCAAACGGCATAATTAACGGCTACTCGGAAACGGAGTTCGGCTCCAACGGGCAGATCACCCGCGAGCAGCTTATAACGATGCTCTTCCGCTATGCCAAGAACTACGCGGGCGACGATGTTGCAAAGTACGACACCACCAACATCCTCGGCTATTCGGACGTTTTGCAGATATCCAAGGGAATGACTCAGCCGTTCCAGTGGGGTATAGGAGCCAAGATAATAAGCGGCACGAGCGGCACAACGCTCACGCCTCAGGGCACGGCGACCCGCGCGCAGGTTGCGGCCATCCTCTCGCGCTACTGCAATAACTTCGTTCTGAAAATTCCCGTAAATATGTAAAGCTTTGATCTCCCGGCTTCATGCCGGGAGATTTTTGCGCCTAAATATAAAAACCGCAACTGTCAAAAGGTATACTTTTTGACAGTTGCGCCTTATAGCTAATATAGTACTTGAATTCAGGAAAAAATGCAAGACATTACCGTATTTTTGTCGATATTAGCAAACACATAGTGCCCAATTTGTACATTTTGCCGAGAAAAACGGTCAAATTACTTCACTGTCAAAAAGTATACTTTATGACAGAGAGGGGAGGGAAATATGTTTTGCACACATTGTGGCGCTGAAATAAATGACGAGGCCTTCATATGTGTGAAGTGCGGATGTAAGGTCGATGAGAAAACGCCCGCCATACAAAGCAAAAATGAAAGTGACGATACAATGAGTGTTGTCATAAAAGTATTTTTGATATTTGGATGCATAGCTCAGGGATGGCTGCTCATTCCGCTGGCATGGTGTATCCCTATTACAGTCAATATCTTTAATTGTCTGAAAAACGGAACGCCGATAAGTACAGGAATGAAAGTGTGTGCGTTGATATTCGTAAATTTAGTTGCCGGTATATGTCTGCTTTGCATGGATGACAACCAGTAAGAGCTATTCCAATTATCAGAAAGGACAAATAGGAGAGTAGAGAAACTATGAAGTATTGTTCACATTGCGGAAAAGAAGTTGATGATGAAGCAGTCGTCTGCTTAAACTGCGGATGCAAAATTGAAGATAAGCAGAAAGCGGCTGGCCCCGTGGGGCAGCTGCAAACAAATCGTAGCTTGCTGAAATTTATCCTTTTATCCATAATTACTTTTGGCATTTACGGCATCGTGGTGATGTCAAATGTCAGCTCCGACATCAATACGATCGCAAGCAGATACGACGGCAAAAAAACCATGCACTACTGTTTGGTGCTGTTCGTCTTCTCGTGGATGACATTAGGCATTGTCCCGCTTGTTTGGAGTCATAGAATCTCCGGTAGAATCGGCACTGAATTATTGCGGAGGGGCATTGACTATAAATTCGGAGCAGGCACATTCTGGTTATGGAGTGTGCTTGGGGCACTGATCATTGTAGGCCCGTTTATCTATTGTCATAAGCTGCTGAAGTCCATGAACTTACTTTCAGAAGACTATAATGTGAACGGTTAAGGGGGGATAATCGTGAAAAAAATACTGACAATTTTATTGATTATGATGCTGGTATTTTCCCTTTCGGCTTGCGGAGAGAATGATACAAAAAACAAGGAAGTGTCTGACAACGGCAATGCAGCTGAGACTGAGGTCAAACCAAACAGTGATTCCGAGACGCATGAAAATACAACATCTGTTGATGAAAAGGAACAAGACCTGGTCGATGGTATGCGCCCCGAATTTAAGGAAGCAATGGACAGCTATGAAGCGTTCTACGATAAATACTGTGATTTTATGAAAAAATACGCAGAGAATCCGTCTGACCTGACCATGCTTGCGGAATATGCCGATATGATGTCAAAGGCTGCTGAAGTGAGCGAAAAATTCGACGCATGGGATGAGGATGAAATGAATAACGCAGAGCTGAAATACTATCTGGAGGTCAATAACCGTGTTGCACAGAAACTCCTTGAAGTTTCACAGTAAACCCGAATAAACCACAAAAGCTCAGGTCATTTGACCTGAGCTTTTTCA
>CAVGIU010000011.1:0-26624 GCA_963629425.1 Oscillospiraceae bacterium | reverse complement strand
GTCCGAACTCAGATACTGAACGCGCTGCTGAAAATGATGAAGGAGCAACCCTTTGAGTCCATTGTAATCAGTACTCTCACGAAACGTGCGGAAGTCGGAAGGGCATCTTTCTATCGCAACTACACGGACTTAAAAGATGTCCTGAAGCAGGAATCCGCTCGCCTGATCAGCGATTGGGGCGGCACCTTCGTTATGGACGGAACCGACAATATCAGTGCAACATTGATCAGCCTGTTGGATTATATGAAAGAGCATTCCGAATTCTACCTGAATGTATATCAGGCGGGCCTCGACAATATCGTCGAAGAAACAATTATCTCTCTGTTTCCCATCAGTGAAGAACTACCGAATGCGTTGGCTTACCTGTTTACATCGTTTGCTTACATGACATACGGCTGGGTTCATGAATGGATCAAGCGAGGAATGCAGGAATCCGGCACAGAACTCGCAATACTGATTGAGACATCACAAAAACTGACCTGACAACAGCATCGGATTCGTTTTTTCAAAGTGCTATACGATGAATACTCCAACGGCTTCACGGAAGGCTGTAACAGCAAAACGGCTCTACCCCAAATATTGACATAGAGCCATATAAAATAGCCTGCCGCACATGCGGCAGGCTATTACAGACTGTTAAACTGTATTATTCTTCGACTATCTCGCCCTTGGCTTCGCCGGTGGTAGATACTTCGTAGACAAGTGCGTCCTCGCCGTTATCCTCGACTTCGGGGATTTCCTCGACCTCAGCGGCAGCAGGCTCGGCAAGTGCGCGGATGGACAGGGATATCTTGTGATTCTCGGTATCGATAGCGGTGATCTTTGCCTCGACGACATCGCCGACGGACAGAACCTCTTCGGGCTTACCGATGCGGCGGTTTGCAATCTGGGAAATATGGATCAGGCCGTCAACGCCGGGCAGAACCTCTGCAAATGCACCGAAGGTCATGAGCTTCACGATCTTGACCTCAGCGGTATCGCCGACATTGTAGTTTGTGGTGAACTTGACCCAGGGATTCTCGTTGGGATCCTTGTAGCCGAGGGAGATCTTTTTCTTCTCCTTGTCGAAGTTTATGACATAAACATCGACCTCGTCGCCGATATTGAATACCTCCGCGGGATTCTTGATGCGGCTCCAGCTCATCTCGGAAACATGAACCATACCGTCAATGCCGCCGATGTCGACAAATGCGCCGTAGCTGGTCATGGACTTAACTACACCGTGGTACTTCTTGCCGACCTCCATCTCGTTCCAAATGGCCTCTGCCTTCTCGCGGCGCTCCTTCTGAGCGACGGCACGGATGGAACCGACAACGCGCTTGCGGCCTTTGTTGACCTCGGTGATCTTAACGCGAACCTTCTGCTTGAGCATCTGATTCATATCTGCTTCCTTGGGCAGACCGGACTGAGAAGCCGGAACGAATACGCGAACGCCCTTGACATTGACGACTACGCCGCCCTTATTAATCTCGGTAACGGTGCCTTCGAGGAACTCGCCGCTCTCGACGGCTTCCTCGACCATAGTCCAGCTCTTCGCTGCGTCAAGACGCTTCTTGGAGAGCATAACGGTGCCTTCGACATCGTTAACGCGAACAACGACTGCTTCGATGGTATCGCCGACCTTGACAGCGTCTTCGACTTTTATACCGTCATCGGTAAACTCGGTGGTGGGAATGAAGCCTGAATACTTGGTGCCGATATCGACACTGACTTCAGTGCCGGTAATGGCAACGACGGTGCCGGTTACCTTATCTCCATTATATATAGTCTTGATGGATTCCTCCAGCATTTCGTCGAAGGACATCTCCTTCTCTTCTGCTGCAGCAGCATCAATTTTGATTTCTTCGCTCATCTTGTTACTTACCTCCTTAATTATCCACGCAGGCGTGGACGCTCCTGCCGTGACGCCGACGGTACAGGCGTTTTTGAGCCTGTCCATATCCAATTCATCGGCATTTTCGATAAACTGAACATTCGGGCATAGCTCAGAGCAGATCACTGAAAGGTGAACGCTGTTGGCGCTGTGTTTGCCGCCTATGACGACCATTGCATCGCACTCTGCCGCCAATTTTGCGGCTTCTTCCTGACGCATGGATGTTGCACCGCATATTGTATCAAAGATTTGAAGATTTGTACATCTTTTTTTTAAGAAACTTGCACATTCGGTAAAATTACTACGAGTTTGGGTCGTTTGGACTACCATCGTTATCGGTTTATCCAAGAATTCGCCGAATTTTCCGTACCACGCGTCTAATTCTGCGGCATTTTCGCATATCACACAGTCCCCGCACCAGCCTTTTACCGCCTCGACCTCGGGGTGGCCGTGCATTCCGATTATGACGACAAATCTTCCCTCGCCGTGCGCCCGGCTCACAAGCTCGTGTATGCGCTTTACCTTTGGACAGGTAGCGTCTGTTATCTCCGCGCCCCTGCCCTCGAGAAGCCCGTATACGGCCTTTGACACGCCGTGCGAGCGTATCATGACCCGTGCGCCCTGCGGCAGCTCGTCCGGCGAATTTATCACTTGCAGCCCCTTGCTTTCAAAACGGCGCACAACATCGTCATTGTGTATGAGCTGGCCGAGCGAGTACGCACTGCCGCTCTCAAGGAGCTTTTGTGCCATGTCGACCGAACGGCTCACACCGAAGCAGAAGCCCGCGCTTTTGGCTATCGTAATTTTATTCATGCTCAGTCACCGATCTTTCTGCCGGTTCTATCCGCTATAAGGCAGCATACCTCAGTGATGCTCTGCTCGAGCGTGTTTCCGCTGGTGTCGAGCAAGATCGCGTCATCGGCGGCTTTTAAAGGCGCTGCCGCACGCTCGGTATCCTGCTCGTCGCGCTGCTTCATCTCGCTGAGCACCTCATCAAAAGGCTTATCCATACCCTTTGCACAGAGCTCTGCATAGCGGCGACGTGCGCGGTCTTCAACATCGGCAGTCAGAAATATCTTGAGGTCGGCATTGGGCAATATCACTGTTCCAATATCGCGGCCGTCCATGATGACATCGTGTTTTTTTGCCATATCGCGCTGCATATCAACGAGAAAGGCTCTTACCTCGGGTATTGCCGAGACCTTTGACGCGAGCATCGATACCTCCGGCAGGCGTATGTCCCGGGAAACATCATTCCCGTCAAGATACATGTGCTGCTCACCGGCATCGTTGTATTTAAGCTCGATATTGAGCTTTGGCAGCATATCTATAACGGCCGCCTTATCGTCAAGACTCACACCATGCGTTTTCGAAGCAAGGCCGATCGTCCTGTATATGGCTCCGGTATCGACATATATAAAGCCGAACATCTCAGCCGCTTTTCGGGATATTGTGCTCTTCCCGGCACCGGACGGGCCGTCAATTGCTATTGATATCATAGCGTATCCATCCTTATAACGAATTTGCGGCAACGTATGCCGTTGACCACGCAATTTGCAGGTTAAAGCCGCCAGTGTACGCGTCGAGATCCATGACCTCGCCCGCAAAATACAGACCGCTTACGAGCTTTGACTCCATCGTGCGCGGATTTATCTCCTTTGTGACAACTCCGCCGGAGGTGACTATCGCCTCATCAACGGGGCGAGGCCCTGAGACTGATACGGGGAATTCTTTAAAAAGCTTCAAAAGCTCATGGCGCTGCCGGCGCGTTATGGAGTTCACCTTCTCCTCCGCCGGTATACCGGACAGCTCAACGAGAACGGGGATCATCGTTTTGCCGGCAAGATCGCACAGCGAGTTTGCAAAGTCGCGGTTTGCATACTTTTCAAAATCGCGCAAAAGCCTCGCGTCGAGCTTTTTCTCATCGAGAGCGGGCTTGAGGTCGATGCTCAGGCGATATTTTGACTTGCCGAAATTACGCATATGCGAGCTTGCCGATAAGACCAGCGGCCCTGATACTCCAAAGTGCGTAAACAGCATTTCGCCGAGCTCGCGGAAGATGAGCTTATCGTCTTCATATGCCGAGAGCGTTACGTTTTTAAGCGAAAAGCCCTGCATCTGCGCACAGTATTCGTCGTCGCTTTCCAGCGGAACGAGCGACGGTCGGCATGGCGCTATACTGTGCCCCAGCTCCCGCGCCATTTTATATCCTGCGCCGGTCGAGCCCGTGAGAGGATATGAAAGGCCGCCCGTGCATATGACTGCTGCGCGGCATTCTATTATGCCCGACTCGGTTTTAACACCGCAGACAGCGCCGTTTTCGCAGACTATATGCTTTGCACTCTCGCGTATGCGGCGAACGCCGCTGCGCTCGATATTGCGGGTCAAAGTTCCCGCAACGTCGTTTGCGTTATCAGATACCGGGAACACTCTGTTCCCTCGCTCGGTTTTGAGCGGCAGCCCAAGCGATTCGAAAAACTGTATCGTATCGCGCGGCGAGAATCTGTTGAGTGCACTGTATAAAAATTTCCCGTCACCGGGTATGTTGGTGAAAAAGTCCTTAATATCGCAGTTGTTTGTAACATTGCAGCGCCCCTTGCCGGTTATGCGCACCTTGCGTCCGAGCATTTTGTTCGGCTCGAGCAGGATGACATCAAGCCCGCGCTGCGCGGCAATGAGGCTGCACATCATTCCGGCGGCGCCTCCGCCAATGACAACTGCATCAGCATTTAGCTTTGTCATACCGTACCGCCGCGCTCAGTCTGTTCATAGACTTTATTTTCAGACCAGATAGTCTCGAGCCGTTCAAAGGTCTGAGACAGGTTTTCCTTATTCTTTATGCCGACAGCTATGATTATCGCGTTAATGAGGCTCATAGGCGCTACCAGCGAGTCGAGGAACGATACCATGTCGCTTTTTGCGTGCAGGCAGACATCGGCTATGCCGTTTAAGGGCGAAGCGGGGCCGTCGGTTATTGCCGCGGTCATTGCGCCCATCTTTTTCGCAAACTCCATCGCGTCGAGAGTATGGCTCGAGTAACGCGGAAAGCTTATTGCAATAAACAGGTCTCCCTCGCCTATTCTGATTATCTGCTCAAAGACCTCGCTTGCAGCCGTGTCATGAATGACATTTACATTGCTGCGCAGAAGGTTCAAATACAGGCCGAGAAAAGTCGCCAATGAGGTCGATGTGCGCATGCCGACGATGTAGATATTCTTTGCTTCATTGATCGAGTCGACAAATTTATTGAAGCTATCCTGCTCGAGCACCTCAAGCGTTGCCTGAAGATTTTGAATATCACTGCCGATTATCGAACGGACGATATCATTATCGTCTATCATACTTTTTGCTACCTCGATGCGCTGCACGGAGGTAAGACGGTTGCGGATCATTTCCTGCAGCGCCTTGCGCATGCTGGGGTATCCGTCATAGCCGAGCTCGGCGGCAAAACGAACGACGGTAGATTCGCTCACGCCGACTATCTTGCCGAGTCTGCCGGCCGTCATGAATGCCGCTTTATCATAGTTATTCAAAATGTATTTTGCGATGCTGCGCTGTCCCTTTGAAAACCGGGTACTGCCCTTTGAAAGTGACTTGAGAATATCGTTTTCCATTCTTGTCATCTCCATGTTAAAACATACGCTTTATTCTACTTTTAATCCGCTCAAATTGCAATAGCATTTTGCAATTTTTTCGCCCCAAACTTGCAAATTGATGCAAATCAGGGGCATGTAAGTAAAAGTTTTTAAGTTATGAAGCTTCATTAAGTCAGCAAATCTTGCAATTCATCATCTGTGAGGTATCTCCACCGGCCAGGCTTCAGATCACCGAGAGAAAGACTGCCCTCGGACACGCGCTTGAGCTTTGTTAGCTTGAGCCCTGCGCAGTCGCACATTTTTCTTATTTGACGGTTTCTGCCCTCGTGGATGCGGATGGACAGCTGCGTGTAGTCCTCGCCCGATCTTATGACCTCGACTTCGGCCGGGCTTATCCTGTACCCGTCTATGACGAGCGGACTTTTAAGCACCTTGAGCGCAGTTTCGCTGCTTTTTCCCTTGACCCAGGCATAATAGGTTTTATCCGTCTGCGACGAGGGGTGCATGAGACGGTTTGCAAACTCTCCGTCGTCGGTCATGATAAGAAGCCCCTCGGAATACATATCGAGCCTTCCCACCGGGTACAGCCGAACGCCGATATCCTTGACAAGCTCGCTGACGCAGCGTCGGTTTTTTTCGTCTCTGAGCGTCGTCACATACCCGCGCGGCTTATACAGCATTATGTAGGTTCTCTCGGCAGGCTCGGCCAAAAGCCTGCCTTCAACGCAGATGATGTCGGTCTCGGGATCGGCACTGTCGCCGAGCGAGGCAGGGATGCCGTTGACGGTGACCTTTCCCGTTTTTATGAGCTCCTCGCTTCTGCGGCGCGATGCCATTCCTGCGGCGGATATAAGTTTCTGAAGACGCTGCTTCATTTCGCTTCTCCTTCGATATAATACGGCCTCATGGCCGTGTCAAATATTCTGAATATACGCTCATACGGCGTAAGCCTCTGAGACGTATCAACCTTAATGTCTTTAGTATAAACCAAATTCTCCTGAGCCGCAAGAGAGCCGTTTATGAACACGCTCAACGAACCGACCTTTTCTCCCTCTATACCGCCGGCAAACAGCATACGCGGCGCCTCTATCGTGACGTCGATCACATCATCCGAGCACACAAGGAGCTTTATCTCGTTTTCCGGCACAGCCTCGGCTGTGCTCGCAGCAGCTGAGGCCGCGTCAAGCGAAAGTTTGAAGCTGTCGGCATTGTAGGAAACTATCCGATTCTCCGAAAACGCTTTATCCAACAGGTATTTGTGATCGTTCCAATCGTCTGGTGCGCTTAATGTTACGCACACAAGGCGCATGCCGCCGCGCTCGGCACAACTGACAAGAGTCCTGCCGGCGGCAATGGTATAGCCTGTTTTCACGCCTATGCAGCCCTCATATTCGCGCAGCAGACGGTTATGATTATAATACGTCACACCTTTGATGACGGCGCAGTTTGCAGATACGATGCTCTTAAACATCGCGTTTTCCATACAATACGCCGTGAGCCTCGCCATATCGCGGGCAGTTGAATAGTGTTCTTCTTCATCCAGGCCGTGTGGATTGCGAAATGAGGTGTTTTCAAGACCGAGCTCATGGGCCTTTTCATTCATTTTGTCGGCAAAGCTGCTCTCATCACCGCAGAGCGTGCACGCCAAAGCAGCCGCGGCATCATTTCCGGAATTGAGCATCATGCCGTACAGAAGCTCACGCACGGTGTAGCTTTGGCCGGGGTTTGCGTACATGCTTGAGCCCTCAATGGCGCTCCATTCGGGCTTGATGACTATTTTCTCGTTAAGATCGGCGTTTTCGATGACAACGATGGCTGTCATGATCTTTGTTATACTGGCAATGAGCATACGCTCATCCGCGTTTTTTTCAAACAGCACGTCGCCTGTATCGGCGCACAGGACTATCGCACTGTGTGCCGACAGTTCGTGCTCCTCGTCGGCAAAAGCCGAAAACGGCAGGAGCGAAAGTGCGGTAACTGCTGCAATGAAAGCCGAAATGATCTTTTTCATAAAAATAAGCACCACCTTTCCGGGCAGTGCTTATTATTGACAAAATTAAGTTGTTTTAATCGGTTTTCTTATTAATGTTTGCGATGCTTTCTATTTTATCCATAACATCGGGCACCATGTCGATGATCCTGTCAACGCCGTTTTTCGCAGGGGGCGCAACGTTTATCATGCGCACGCCGTCATCCTTGACGACGAGAAAGCCGATAGGCTCGATCTTAACGGCAGCCGCGCTGCCGCCGCCGTAGCCTTGTTTGCTGCCGCCGAGCGAGTCGCCGCCGGCGCCGCCAAAGCCGAAGCTCAGTTTTGAAACGGGAATGATGGTTTGACCGTCGGGCGTGACGATAGGCTCACCGACGATGTTATTTACCTCAACAAGATCCTTGATGCTGCTCATTGTTGACTGCATCATTTCGCTCAGTTTGTTGTTTTCCATTGCGTGCCACCCTTTCACGGATACGCCGTATCCTGTTTTTTATCAGAATTTTCAGAAATCCAAAGCCTGCGGCAAGTCCTAATGCAAGGATCGTGCCCACCCGCACAGAGGCGGAAAGCTCAAACGAGGCATCGCTTTCGCCGCCGTTCATATCAAGCCCGATATATATATCTTTATCTTTTACTCGAAACTCGCTTTCAAAAAACGGTATCGAGGAACCCACAAAGCCGTTTACGGCGTTATAGAACACGACGGCATCATACGGGTCGGATGCGGATATGACCGCTCTGAACCGTATAAGGTCAAAATACACGCCGTTTTTTAAGCGTCTGAGTGCCCGCAGAGTGACCTTTACAAGCTCCTGCCAATCATTTAGCGTAAAATCGAGTGAAAAGCTTTTTTTCGGCTTTTCCTCTTTTTCCGCACCGGCCTCTGTCTCTTCCTCAGGCTTGGGCTTCGGCTTCTTTTTCTTCGGAGGATACAGGCCGAGCTTATAAAACCACGCATGCGCCGAGACCGTGAAGCTGCCATCGGCATATGATACATACACTCCCAACGGAATGAGTATGACGGCAGTCAAAAGTATTAAGATGATAATAAGCGCTGTCAAGCGCACCACCCCAAAGACTTATTTGAGCTCCTCCATTTGGAGCTGGTTATTGCCGACTGTGTTGAGCTTTTCAATAGCGTCCTCAAGCTTCTTAACCCCGTCGCCGGAGCTAATATCGGGAAGCTCGGGGAGCTCCTCCAGCTTGCTGACGCCCATTGTTCGCAGAAAAACATCGGTTGTGCGCAAAAGCGAGGGTCTGCCCGGAACATCGAGCTTGCCGCAGCGCTCAATAAGGCCGCGGTCTATGAGCACACCTACGGTATATGAGCTGTCAACTCCGCGCACCTGGTCGATATACGCCCTTGTGACGGGCTGAAAATACGCAACGACGGCAAGCGTTTCAAGCGCCGGCTGCGAGAGCATGGGCGGCTTGCGCTGCTCAAGCGTCTTGCTTATCACAGCGGCATATTCCGGCGATGAGCACATCTGCAGCTTATTATCGAGCGTAAGTATGCGCATACCGCGCATGCCGAAGCTGTACTCATCGGCAAGTTCCTTTGCCGCCGCCCAAACCGTTTTCTCCTCGACTTCGAGTATAAGCGATATGCGCGCGGCGGGAACGGGCTCACCCGCTGCAAAAAGTATTGCCTCAACGGCTGACTTTATATTCTCTGTTTCCATTACAAAATCCTACTCTACTATTCTGTCAAGAATTTCTCCGACATCGCCGCCGGTGAACGTGAGCGTATAGTCGCTCTCATCACCCGTGAGCTCAACGCTGCCCATGCTGCACAGCTCCAAAATGGAAATGAACGTCGCAACGATCTCCGAGCGGCTGCGGCAGTCGGAATAAAGCTCGGAGAGCTTTGCAGGGCCGGCCTGCAGCCTGTCTATAAGCTCGCGGCTCTTCGTCCGTACCTCGTAGACGATGCGTGAGGGCGCGAGACGGTGAGCAAACTCGGGTTCTGCCGGCTTTCCGCCGCGCGTTATAACAGCGTACAGCGCACGGAACAGATCTGCCGGCTCGTGGCGATACTCATACTCGCGCTTTATATCCGGCAGCGGCTCGGGCAGCTTTGCGTAGTACAAAAGCCCCTTTTCTGAGGCTTTTTTCAGCTCCGGAGTTATCTTCTGCACAGCCGTGTAGATATCCTTGCACTTCAGCTGTTCAAGAGAAGTCATGAGTTCTTCAAGCTCACTGACTTCTTCCTCCCCGGCAAGGAGCGTTCGTGTCTTGATATAAAGCAGATGCGAGGCCATTTGCACGAACTCGCTCGTTATCTCAAGATCCATTTTCTCCATTTGCTCGAGGTATTCAAGGTACTGATCGAGTATCTCGGATATTTTGATATCGCGTATCTCTATTTTATTTTTCGACAGCAGCATGAGGATAAGGCTGAGCGGACCGTCGAAGTCCTGAAGCTCATTTTTATCCTTAACTACGCTGTCAAGATGAAAAGTCGGATTATCCATTGTCAATAAAACAGTATGCTCGAGAGGTCATAGCCCCATTCGGCAAACGCAAAAAGAAATTTGAATGCGGCCCCGGTGACCGTTTTGAGCGGATTAGCGAGAACATTGGTGGCTATAAGAACAAGCAGAAGCAGCATTCCGTAGCGCTCATAACGCATGAGCTTTAAATACGCCTCATCGCTCATGAAAGAAAACAGGACCTTTGATCCGTCCAGCGGAGGCACGGGTATGATATTGAATACGGCGAGAGCTATGCTCAAGTATGCCGTTAAGTAAACCATGTCGAGCACATCGCCCCAAAACTCGCTGCCCGAAAGAGTGCACGGCAGAAAAATGATACCGTAGATAAACAGCACAGCACAGCAGATCAGGACATTTGACACCGGCCCCGCGAGCGCGGTTATAGCCATATCGCGCTTGGGGTGCTTGAAATTGCGCATATCGACCGGCACTGGCTTTGCCCAGCCGAATTTGAATGCGACCATCATTATAAGACCGACAATGTCAATATGCTTAATGGGATTGAGCGTGAGTCTGCCCATATTCTTCGCGGTGTTATCGCCAAGCTTATAGGCTACATAGCCGTGACTGAGCTCGTGCAGCGTTATGCACACGAGTGCCGGTATTATGGACATGAGTATGCCTATCGGCACAGACCAGTCGAGATTTTGCATTACATCGCCAAATGAATTCATAGAGCACTACCTCAAACGTATTTGAGTATCTGCGACATAAGGGCATCGCGTCCGTTACCCTTTTCCGCAGAAAGCAGGATGAGCGGCGTTTCCTCGTCAAGGCCGAGAGTGAGGCGAATAAGCTCAAGATTCGGCTCAATTTCGCTCTTTTTAAGCTTATCGGACTTGTTTGCGACGACAACAAGCGGGCAGCCTGTACTTTTGAACCACTCAGCCATGGTAACGTCGTCGGCCGTGGGCTTATGACGCGAGTCGACGATCATGACGCCGAGGTCTATAAGCCCGTCGACAGCGAAAAACTGCTCCATGAGCTTTCCCCAGCGCTCACGCTCAGACTTCGATACCTTGGCGTATCCGTAGCCGGGCAGATCGACGAAGTAGACCTTTTTATCTATGAGGAAATAGTTCACATGTATCGTCTTTCCGGGAGATTGCCCCACACGGGCAAAGTTTTTACGGTTTAAAAGCCTGTTTATGACCGAAGATTTACCGACATTGGACTTGCCGGAAAAAACGATGTTCGGAAGCTCGTCGCGGATAAAACCTGCGGGTGCTGCCGCGCTTTTTATAAACTCGGCTTTGTTGATGTTAAGTTCAGCCATGGTTCACCTACTGTCTTATTCCCGGGCGTGACTTCTTACCCGAGACAGGTATGATGACCTCCGGCTTATTCTCAGCATCCATATGAGCGAGCGCCGTTTCGAGTACCTTATCGACCTTGTCGGCCAGCACAAAGTTGAGCGCCTTGCGCACTGTCGGGTCGATCTCGTCAAGATCAGGCTCATTATCGGCCGGTATTATGACAGTGCTGACGCCGTTGCGCATGGCCGCCATCGTTTTTTCCTTTAGACCGCCAATGGGCATGACTCTGCCGCGCAGGCTGATCTCGCCGGTCATTGCAATATCGTGGCGCACGGGTGTACCCGTTAGTGCCGAGACGATAGCCGTACAGACAGTGACGCCTGCCGACGGGCCGTCCTTAGGTATTGCCCCCTCTGGGAAGTGTATGTGTATATCCTTGGTCTTATAAAAATCAGTGTCGATGCCGAGCTTGGCTGCGCGGCTTCTTATGCAGGTCATCGCCGCCTGGCAGGACTCCTGCATGACCTTGCCGAGATTGCCGGTGAGCTCGAGCTTTCCGCTGCCGTCGACAACTGCGACCTCGACGTCGAGCACCTCGCCGCCGACGCTTGTCCAAGCAAGACCGCGCACGAGTCCGACCTCGTCGTTCATTCTGCGCTGCTCGGGCTTGAACTTCGGCGAGCCGAGATAGGGCTGTAATGCTCCCGAGCGCAGAGACAGGCTCTTACGCTCGCCGTCGGCTATCGAAACGGCTGTCTTGCGGCACAGCGCCGCTATCTGACGCTCAAGATTTCTGACGCCCGACTCACGCGTGTAGTATGTTATGATCTCGCGTATGGCATCATCGCTTATCTTCAGCTGCGAAGCCTTCAGACCGTGCTTCTTGCGCTGCTTCGGCAGCAGATGCCCCTTTGCGATGCTGAGCTTTTCCTCATCCGTATAGCTTGAAAGCTCGATGACCTCCATGCGGTCAAGCAGTGCTCTCGGTATGGTATCGAGCGAGTTTGCGGTCGTTATGAAGAACACGTCCGACAGATCAAACGGCACTTCGAGGAAGTTATCGCGGAACGTCGAGTTCTGCTCGGGATCGAGCGCTTCAAGCAGCGCCGCCGAAGGATCACCGCGATAGTCCGAGCCGAGCTTGTCAACCTCGTCAAGCACCATAACAGGGTTCATGCTTTTTGCCTGACGGATGCCGGAGATGATCCTGCCGGGCATTGCGCCGACATAGGTCTTTCTGTGTCCGCGTATCTCGGCCTCGTCGTGGACGCCGCCGAGGGATATGCGAACACACTTGCGATTCGTTGCACGGGCGATGCTCATTGCGATGCTGGTCTTGCCCGTGCCCGGAGGGCCGACAAGGCACAGCAGACTTCCGCCGGCCTTTGGAGCAAGCTGCCTTACGGCGAGGTATTCGATAACGCGCTGCTTGACCTTTTCAAGGCCAAAGTGGTCCTCGTCAAGCGCCTTGCGCGCTTTTTCTATATCGCGTGTCTCATCGGTTTTGATATTCCACGGCAGTTCAAGGCAAACATCGAGATAGCCGCGGATGACCGTTGCCTCTGTCGAACCGAAGGGCTGCTTTGCCAGGTGGGACACTTCCTTGAGGAGCTTTTCCTCTATCTCCTGCGAAAGCTTCAGGTCACGGATCTTCTGTCGGTATTCGCCGATATCGTCGGTCGTATCGTCCTCGCCGAGCTCCTGCTGAATTATTTTCATCTGCTCGCGCAGATAGTAATCGCGCTGACTGCGGTTTACCTGCTCGTTGGTTGCCTCGTTGAGTTCCTGCTCAATGCTCATGACGTTGAGCTCGTGATTGAGCATCTCGATAAGCATCTCCAGTCTGCGGCAGGGGTGCAGTTCCTCTAAGAGCACCTGTTTTTGACGGTAATCGAAACGCACGTTCTGCGCCGTATAATCGGCAACAAAGGCCGGATCGCGGCTGACGACGAGATTAAGGAGCATTTCGGGCGGCATGCTGCCCGAAAGCTGCACATACTCGTCAAACAGGCCGACAGTCGTGCGCATCAGCGCTTCCTTGCGGTCTGCAGCGACCTTCTCCGGCTTGTCGGGAACGCTTTCGATATCGCCGAAGAAATACGGTTGCTCGGAGCTGAGGGACGATATTCTGCCTCTGTAAATGCCCTCGGCCATGACCTTGCAGAGCTTGCCGCCGGGCTGGCGCACGAGCTGACGGATACGACAGACAACGCCGTATTCGTAAAGGTCATTAAGCTCGGGCATATCGTTTGCTATGTCCTTCTGAGTAATGAGGAATATCTCCTGATCGGAGTTCTGCGCAAAATTGAGAGCCGCAAGGGATATCGGGCGCTCAACATCAAAGCTCAGGAGCATTCCGGGGAATATGTTAAGGCCTCGCAGCGGCAGTATAGCCATTGCGCGGTCGGGTATTTTCTTGTTCTGATTCATATGCTTGCCTCCTTATGAGGGGTAAAAAATAGAGATAAAAACGCAGCAAGACCGGGCAATGCCCCGTCTTGCCGTGTTGTATCATTTGCGTATTACGTCGGGGCCGGTTCCGTTTTTCACGCAGTCGGCAGTGACAATTACCTTCTCAATATCCTGCTCGGACGGCACGGTGTACATGATGTCGGTCATTATACCCTCCATCACGCTTCGCAGTCCGCGAGCGCCTATCTTCATCTCGATAGCCTTATCGGCTATCGCTTCGAGCGCTTCCTTATCATAGACGAGCTTAACTCCGTCGTAGCCCATGAGTGCCTCGTACTGCTTGGTCATGGCATTCTTTGGTTCAGTAAGTATGCGGACAAGGTCATCACGCTTTAAGGAAGTCAGAGGCGCTATGACCGGCAGGCGGCCGATGAGCTCGGGTATAATGCCGAACTTCAAAAGATCGTGCTGCTGTGCCTGCTTTAAAAGCTCACCGACATCGCGCTCTGTCGAGCTTTTTATCTCCGCTCCGAAGCCCATGCTCTTTTTCTCGGTACGCTTTTCGATGATCTTGTCAAGACCGTCAAATGCGCCGCCGCAGATGAAAAGTATGTTCGTCGTATCAACCTTGATAAACTCCTGATGCGGGTGCTTGCGTCCGCCCTGAGGCGGAACGTTCGCAACAGTGCCCTCAAGCAGCTTCAGAAGCGCCTGCTGCACACCTTCGCCGGATACATCGCGCGTTATCGAAGTGTTCTCGCTCTTGCGGGCGATCTTGTCGATCTCGTCAATATAGATGATGCCCTTTTCGGCGCGCTCAACGTCGAAATCGGCTGCCTGCAGGAGGCGCAGGAGAATATTCTCGACATCCTCGCCGACATAGCCGGCCTCGGTGAGCGTGGTCGCGTCCGCAATAGCGAAAGGCACATTTAGCATCTTGGCCAGCGACTGGGCAAAAAGGGTCTTACCGCTGCCGGTGGGGCCAATGAGCAGAATGTTGCTCTTTTGCAGCTCAACATCGTTATCGCCGGCAAAAAGTATGCGCTTATAGTGGTTATACACCGCTACCGACAAAACGATCTTTGCCCTTTCCTGCCCTACGATGTAAGCATCGAGTCTCTTTTTGATCTCGTTAGGCTTCGGGAGATCCTCAAAGCGCAGTCGATTACCCTGATTGTCATGCACGGGAGTCTGCTCATCCTCGGCGATAATGCTCATGCAGAGATTTATACATTCATCGCAGATATATGCGCCGTTGCCGGCAATGAGTCTGCCGGTCTGAGCCTGTGTTTTTCCGCAGAACGAGCAACGGATGCTCTTTCTGTCGTCTGTTCTTGCCATAGTTCTACCTCGGGAAATGATGTAATATGGGGGAACGCTCTGTTCCCCCATACAGTTAACGCTTTTATCGCTTGGTTATAACCTTGTCGATAAGGCCGTATTCGAGGGCTTCCTGTGCGGACATGAAATGGTCGCGTTCGCAGTCCGCTTCGACGACGGCGATATCCTTGCCGGTGTTTTCGGCGAGGATCCTGTTGAGATTTTTCTTTATTTTGAGGATCTGCTCAGCCTGAATCTGAATATCGGTGCACTGACCCTTGCTGCCGCCGGAGGGCTGGTGGATCATGATTTCGGCATTGGGAAGCGCAAGGCGCTTGCCCTTTGCGCCGCTCGAGAGCAGGAACGCTCCCATAGACGCCGCCATTCCGATGCAGATGGTGGATACGTCAGGCTTTATATACTGCATGGTATCATAGATAGCCATGCCCGAAGTGACGGAACCACCGGGGCTGTTGATATAAAACTGTATGTCCTTATCGGGATCCTGTGCCTCAAGGTACAGAAGCTGGGCAACGATAAGGCTTGCGGTCGTATCGTTGACTTCCTCCGACAGCATGATTATGCGGTCGTTGAGAAGCCTTGAAAAAATATCATACGAACGTTCACCGCGGCTTGTCTGTTCTACTACATAGGGTACTAAACTCATTTTTACGTCTCCTTTCTTCAGCTTACCGTGTGGAGATCATATCCTTAAACGAGATAGATTATTCAGCCTCTTTCTCCTCGACAGGCTCCTCTGCGGGAGCTTCCTCGGTAGCCGACTCGATAACTATCCTGGTTGCCTTTTCTTTCTTGAACTCGTTCTTGATGTATTCCTCGCCGAAGTACTGGCGGATCTGATCGGGAGTAACGCCGACAGACTCGGCCGCGCCCTTGATGTAGTCCTCAAGCTCTTCGTCGGTGACTTCTATGTTCTCAGCCTCGACGATGGCATTGAGAAGCAGCTCCTGCTTTACCTGATACTCGGCGGCGGGACGAATTGTAGCGTTGATGGCTTCTTCATCAAGACCCATCATCTTTTTGATGTCGTCGGTGCTCATCTTGGGGTCAGACAGGCCGAAGTTTGCCGCGTAGCTGCGGATGAGCTCGTCAATCTTCTCCTGCATCATGCTCTCGGGAACCTCGACGGTCATATTATCGCAGGCCTTGGTCATGATAGCGGTGCGGAACTTTGCGTCCATCTGCTGATCCATGACGCGCTCCATATCCTTGCGGGTGTCGGCTCTGTATTCCTCGACGGTGTTGAACTCGGAAACATCCTGAACAAAATCGTCATCCAGCTCGGGCAGCTCGGTCATGGACAGGCTGTTGAGCTTGACCTTGAACACAACGTCCTTGCCGGCAAGCTCTGCCGCGTAATCCTCAGGGAATGTGATGTTTATATCCTTCTCGTCGCCGATATTCATACCGACGATCTGCTCCTCAAAGCCGGGAACGAAGGTATTAGAGCCGAGCTCGAGCTCATAGCCCTCTGCCTTTCCGCCATCGAAGGGAACACCGTCGATAGTGCCTTCAAAGTCGATATCCGCGGTATCGCCCATCTGAGCCTCGCGCTCGAGGTCGATGACGCGGCCGTTGCGCTTGCGGACGCCGTCGATCTGGCCGTCAACATCCTCTTCGGTGATGATGTAGGTCTCCTTGACTGCGCTGAGATTCTTGTACTCGCCGAGGGTGACCTCGGGGTAGAGCTCAACGGCAAAGGTCAGGGTGAGAACCTTATCGTCGGAAAGATCCATATCCGAAACTGCGGGCTTGCCGATTATCTTCAGACCGCAGTTATCGTAGCCGTGCTCATATGCGGGAGCGACGAGCTCGTCGATGGCATCCTGATAGAAAACATCGTGGCCGTACATACCCTCAACGACTGCACGGGGAGCCTTGCCCTGTCTGAAGCCGGGGATGGAGATGCTGCCCTTATTCTTGTTAAATGCCTTATTTACGGCTTCGTCGAATTCCTTAGCGTCGACTTCGACCTGAAAGCTTGCAGTCTTGGAGTCTTTTTTTTCTACGTTCTTGACTAACATTTATATATTCCTCCTAATATAATTCACATAGACCAAAACATAATAACAGATATTTCAGTCAAAAGCAATTATTTTATTTAACTTACATCCGAAGGTACGGTCAAATAAGCTTTACAGGTCTGAATTTAACATGATCGGCTGAAACGAGCATGAAATCCGTGCCGCCGAGTATGCCGTTAAAGGCAAATTGGCAGCCGGCGCCGTGTATATGCCCATAGCAGCAGCGCTTCACATTATATTTCTGAAAAAGCTCAAGTATCTCAGGGCATGTATAATTCATATATTTCGGCGGATAATGCAAAAATACATATATCTCGTCGGTCGCCGCGGCCTTCAGCGACGCTTCAAGGCGCATGATCTCGCGGTTCATAATCTTTTTATCGTGCTCAGCGCCCTTACTCTCCTCATAAAACCAGCCGCGAGTGCCGCAGATGGAAACTCCGGCATATTCAAAGCTTGAGTTGTGCATGACATCGATCGTTTTGATATCATGCTTTTCAAAAAAGCTGCGAGCCTTTGTTGCCGTTGTCCACCAGTAATCGTGATTACCTTTCAGAATTATTTTCCGCCCCGGCAGAGCATCGATAAACTTAAAATCCGGCAGAGCCTCATCCATCGTCATTCCCCAGGTAATATCGCCGCACAAAACGGTCAGGTCGTCGTCATTGAGTTCGCCAAAACCGTCGCTGAGCTTTTGAACGTAGTTCTCCCATCGTCCGCCGAAAACGTCCATGGGTTTATTTGTTCCGAGCGACAGATGAGTATCGCCGATGGTATATAAAGACATGCTGCCTCCGTATAAAACTTAAATTATGGTCAAAAATAATAGTGTCTGAGGACAATACTCTCTGGAGGTAAGAAAATGAACAACAAGAAAATGAGCTCCGGTCAGATCACCGGTGTCGGCTGCGACGTATCAAGCTGCAAGTACAACACTATCGACTGCAAGTGCTCCGCATCGCAGATCAAGGTTCAGAACGACAAGGCCACCACCAAGTCAGAGACATTCTGCTCCACCTTCTGCCCGCGCGGCTGCTGCGACTAATCTTAATTGGGGCGCAAGCCCCTACATATTATTTTTATTTAAGAAAATCCGCAACAACAGACTTCATCTGCTGCTTGTCCACAACGAGCCCAAAGCGCTTTTCGCGCTTATCAAGTCCGGCAAGCGGCTTGGGAACTGCTGTTTTTGTCGTTTCCGAAAGCTTTTCGATGAGCTCTGTCCCGGGAGCGTCTGTTTCCTGCCCCAGTGCGCTGAGGACACTGTCGCAGAATTTATAGGGACTTGCCGTGGAGACAACAACTGCCGGTGAAACGCAGCCGGTATCCCTGCGGAAGTCGGCAAGCTTTTTGTACGCAACGGCTGTGTGTGTATCCATTAGGTAGCCGTTTTCGGTATAGACCTTATTTATTGCCGCCTTAGTATCGTCATCGGAGCAGTATCCGCCGACGAAGTGCTCGTTTATAACGGTCTTTATTGCTTCGGAGACCTCGTACTTCCCTGTTTTCGCAAGCTCGGACATATAGCCGGCGACCTCGGTGTCATTTTTGCAGACAGAATACAGCAATCTCTCAAGATTACTGGAAACAAGAATGTCCATAGACGGTGATATTGTCGTGTAGAACGTCCTATTGCGGTCATATACGCCGCACGTGAAGAACTCTGCAAGAACATTGTTCTGATTCGACGCGCAGATGAGCTTGCCGACGGGCAGCCCCATATTCTTAGCGTACCAGCAGGCCAAAATATTTCCGAAGTTGCCGGTTGGTACGACAAAGTCGAGCTGATCGCCATAGCTTATCCGGCCGGAATTTGCATAGTCGCAGTAGGCGGAGAAATAGTAAACTATCTGCGGCAGAAGTCTGCCCCAGTTTATAGAGTTTGCAGATGAGAGGAACCAGCCGTTTTCGCTGAGCTTTTCGGCAAATTCCCTGTCGCCGAATATCTTCTTCACACCGGTCTGCGCATCGTCAAAGTTGCCGCGCACCGCAGCCACGCCGACGTTTTCACCCGTCTGAGTCACCATTTGCAGCTGCTGAACATCCGATACGCCGTTGTGGGGATAGAAGACAAGTATCTTCGTGTTTTCAACATCCGCAAACCCTTCGAGTGCTGCCTTGCCGGTATCGCCGCTTGTAGCAACAAGAATGCAGACCTTACGCTCTTCGCCGCACTTTTTGAGCGAGGCCGTCAGCAGATGCGGAAGCATCTGAAGCGCCATGTCCTTAAACGCGCAGGTAGGACCGTGCCAAAGCTCAAGCACTGCGGTATTATCATTGATGAAATACAGCGGTGCCGCACTTTCGCAGTCGAAATTATCGCCGTACGCGCGGGCTATCATCGCTTTGAGCTCGGACTCTGTAAATTCATCAAGGAAAGGCTTCATTATTCCGAAAGCTCTTCCTCGATAGTCTTCCCTGCCTAAAGCTTTTATATCATTTAAGCTGAGCTGCGGCAGGCTTTCGGGGACATACAGTCCGCCGTCGGGCGCAAGGCCGTGCGAGATTGCCTGAGACGCCGTCACTTTTTCATTTGAGTTTCGTGTGCTGAAATATAACATAACGCAGCTCCTTTTCGATCAAAATGCGTTTTCTATGTGGTTTATCGTAACTGTTTTAGAGTTTACACCATTTGGCGCATAGACCTCTATAACATCAAAGCGCGGCTGTAGCTCGGTTTCGTGCGACTGAAGCCAAAGCTGCGCAGCCATGATAACACGCTGCTGCTTTGCCGCGGTGACGAACTCGCGCGCCTCGCCGTAGTCGTTGTTTTTCCTGAGTTTTACCTCAACAAAAACAATGTAGTCGCGCCGCTTTGCGATAATATCAATCTCTCCCTGCCTGTACCGGCAGTTTGTGTCAACAATTCTGTATCCGTGCAGTCGCAGATAATTTGCGGCCTTGCGCTCGCCGAAAGCGCCGAGTTTTTCCTCTGCCATCAGTGCATTTTCCTCAAAAAACTCGGGCGGTGTATCTCGCACGGGCCGTATTCGCGCAGGGCTTCATAGTGCAGCTTTGTACCGTAGCCCTTGTGCTTTTCGAAGTGATACTCGGGGTACTTTTCCGCCATTTCGAGCATATATCTGTCACGGGTAACCTTTGCCAGTATCGACGCTGCGGCAATGTCGGCACATTTTGCATCGCCCTTTACAACGCAGCGGCTGGGCATGTTTATTGCCGAATCACGATTCCCGTCAATGAGCGCGAGCGCGGGCTTTACAGAGAGCTTTTCGATAGCTCTGTTCATTGCGAGCATTGCCGCGTTCAGAATGTTTATCTCCTCTATCTCATCGACGCTTGCAAAAGCTATGCCATAGCTCACGGCCTCGGAACAGATCGTTTCAAAAAGCCTGTACCTTTTTTTCTCGCTGAGCTTTTTAGAATCGTTGAGGCCTTCTATCACCAGCCCGCGCGGAAGTATGACCGCCGCGGCGCACACAGGTCCTGCAAGTGGGCCGCGCCCGGCCTCATCCACGCCGCAGATGAGCTCCACGCCACTGTCATATATCTCGTTTTCAAGCTCCCAAAGCTCTGTCATCACGGTTTCTCCAAGCTTATTCTGCCAAGCTTTCCTTCATGATACTCGCCAAGCAGCGTATTTGCCATGCGCTCAATATCGTACTCGCCTCTCGATATCAGAAAGCCGCGCTTCTTTGCGGCCTGCTCAAGAAGCTCGAAGCCATTAGCCTCGGGATCGGGCTCGAATTTATATCTCACCGTAAGCGCTTCGGGGTACATTTCCCGCAGACGCAGCATGAAGTTTGCCGCGAGTGTCTCCTTATCGAGCACATCAGCCTTTATTGCATTCGTGATGGCCAGCATCTCGCCGACCTCCTGCGAATCAAACTTCGGCCAAAGGATGCCCGGAGTGTCTAAAAGGTCAAGACCCTTATCGATATTTATCCACTGCTTGCCGCGCGTTACTCCGGGCTTATCGCCGGCAATTGCAGCCTTGCGTTTTGCGACCTTGTTTATGAACGTTGATTTGCCGACATTCGGTATGCCGAGGATCATGACGCGCATCGGGCGGTTTATTTGCCCCTTTGCAGCGTAATCGGCTATCTTGTCTTTCAAAAGCTCGCGCAGAGCCGGAACAAAGCCGTTCACGCCCTTGCCGGACTTTGCGTCCGTTTCAAGTATCTTTATGCCCTGCGACTCAAAAAACTCACGCCACTGCGCGCTTATCTTCGGGTCTGCAAGATCTGTTCGGTTAAGTATAATAAGCCTCGGCTTGCCTGCCGCGAGACGGTCGATATCCGGGTTCCGGCTGGAATTGGGGATGCGTGCATCGAGAATTTCGCACACGGCATCGACCTGCTTTATGCTGTCCTCGATCATACGCTGCGCCTTCGTCATGTGGCCGGGAAACCACTGGATATTCATTTTTTCGTAATTTACGCCGTCCATATCATTCACCGTCGGGAACTCCGATGGAGTCAAGCGGGAATACGCGCAGCAGCACCTTGCCGACTATAAGTCGCTCGTCAACCATGCCGATCTCCGCCTTGCGGCTGTCGGACGATGCGTTGCGGTTATCGCCCATGACGAACACGCAGCCCTCGGGAACTGTCTGGGGACCCTGGAAGTCGAGCTGATTTCTTGTGGGCTCGGCAATGTATGACTCGTCAAGCAGCTCGCCGTCAACGTAGACTCTGCCGCGGTCAAAGTCGATATCAATGGTCTGACCCTCGGTAGCAATAACGCGCTTGACCAAAGCTTCGGACTTATACTCGTCCTTACGGAAAATGACTATATCGCCCTGCTTGGGCTTGTAGAAGACATCGGACACAACGAGCTTATCTCCGTTAATAAGTGTGGGATTCATTGAGTCACCGCTTACGTCGACAATGCGGAAGACAAAAACGAACACAATGATGCAGATGATGAGCGCAAACACAAGGCTCTGCATCCAGTCATATATTTCGCCTCTTGTCGTAGTCTCGGCCTTTACTTCTTCGGGCTTTTTGACCTTTTCATTAGCTTTTTTCATCTGAATTACCTCTTGGTGAGTTTATCAATATATTATACACGATGAGCACACGTTTAGGCAACAAAAAAAGCGGCGTAAGCCGCTTTTTTTGAACCAATGAACAGGTCGGGCGCTTACAGGCGCTCCTTGACCTTTGCTCTCTTACCGACGCGCTCACGCAGGTAGTACAGCTTTGCTCTGCGGACCTTGCCGCGGCGAACTGTCTCTACGGAGACGATGGAGGGAGAGTGTACGGGGAAGACCTTCTCGCAGCCTACACCGTAGGAGATGCGGCGGACGGTGATGGTCTCGTTGATGCCGCCATGCTTTTTGGCAATGATGGTGCCTTCGAAAGCCTGGTTGCGCTCACGGCTGCCTTCTTTTACGCGGACGGTGATACGGACGGTATCGCCGACGTTGAGCTCGGGCAGCTCGGGCTTCATGTACTGTTCGCTGAGAATTTTGATCAGATCCATAGTCTAATCCTTCCTTTTCTTTAGGCGTTCGTGCCGGAGGGCTCCCTTTTGGCCTCGGCAGAGGACCGCTTGATAGCCTACGATGTACGCAAGCCATGATATGTTATCACAAAGAGCCTTGAAATGCAAGCTTTTTTCAGCGAAAAACCTCCATGTTTTCATCGAATATTTCAAGGCGCTTGAATTTCGCAAAATCCGGTGCCGCATCGTGCTTTAGCTGGCGCAAAGCGTCGGCTATAAGCTCGGGGTTGAGCGTAGGCTCCTGCGCGGAGATGAGAGCACTCATTAAAACGTCTCTGCCCGACTGCTCAAAGCTTATCTCGCTTATAGCGGGACGAATATCGCTCTCTCCGATGCCCTTCTTTGTTTTTTTGGCAATGACTATGCTCTCGGCCGCGTAGAATTCATTGAGTTCCTCAGTCATAATGGCCGCATCGCGCTCATCATACTCGAAAACGCCGGATATTCGCAGCCATTTTATCTCCTTTACCTTGCGCCCGGCCTCGTATACATCAATGACCTCAATACCCTCGGGGAACTGCGTGCCGAGGCGGTGCTTTATCTCCTCGCAGGACATGTCCTCGCGCATTTTGAAATCCATGATCTCGCACATACTCTCGCAGCCGACGGAAAGCGGCAGCGCGATAGATATACTGGGATGTGGATTAAAGCCCTCGGAGTATTTAAGCCAGCACTCTGCGCGCATAAATGCGCGGGTTATGGTGCGCATCAGGTCAAGATGCGATATATACACCGCTCTTCCCGTTTTGGAAAACAGCATTCGGTACTTATCCATCGCATTTTCCTCCCTTCAGGAGCTTCGCCGCGCCGCAGGCCGAACACTGCTTGCGGCAATCCTGCGAAAGCTCGGACTTATATGCCTGCTCACGCTCATACCACAGGTGCGCCTTTCGCACGCCGACATCGACGATATCCCATGGCATGACCTCGTCCTTTTCGCGCTCTCGGTGAGCGTAAAACGTCGGGTCAACGCCCGCGTCGTCAAAGGCCTTCATCCAGCGATCAAACGAAAAGTAATCGCTCCACGCCTCAAGTCTGCCGCCGGCGCGCCACACATTTTCTATGACCGCGCCCATGCGGCGGTCACCGCGCGAAAGTGTAGCTTCGATATAGCTCGTCTGCGGATCGTGCCAGTTATAGACGACGTTTTTTGCTTTTATATTCTCTCGCAGTAAATTTACTTTGCGGATGTACTCATCCATTGTGACCTGTTTTTCCCATTGGAACGGGCTGTGCGGCTTCGGGACGAAGCATGACGTAGAAACGGTTATGCGCACTCCTCTGTTTTTATTCTTTGCGTAAAGCCTCCATGTGTGCAGCACCTGATTTGCAAGCTCCGCTATTCCGAGGACATCCTCATCCGTCTCAGTAGGAAGTCCGAGCATGAAGTAGAGCTTTATTGTGTTCCAGCCGCCCTCAAAAGCCAAACGGCAGGTATGCAGCAGATCCTCTTCCCTGACGTTTTTGTTTATAGCGTCGCGCAGGCGTTGACTTCCTGCCTCGGGTGCAAAGGTCAGACCGCTTTTGCGTGTTTTTTGAATGCGGTGCATTATATCGATGGAGAAGTTATCAGCTCTCAGAGACGGCAGCGAAATTCCTATACTGCGGGGCTGACAATACTCAAGCAGCTCATCGCAGAGCTCCGACAGGTACCGATAGTCGCTCGAGCTGAGCGACAGGAGCGTTATATCCTGGCAGCCGGTATTTTTTAAGAGTGCCTTGCCCTGCTCGGCAAGCAGCTTAGGCGATTTTGCCCTTATCGGGCGGTAGGTATGTCCGGCCTGGCAGAAGCGGCAGCCGCGCACACAGCCGCGGAACAGCTCGAGATTGACTCTGTCGTGCACGACCTCGGTCGACGGCACGATAGGTGCAAGCGGAAAATGCACCGAATCCATATCCGTTATCACGCGCTTTGTTACTCTCTCGGGCACGCCGGGATGAATATCAAAATGATCTATCGTATTATCGGCATTTAGAACCGGTGTGTAAAACGACGGAACGAGAACGCCGCCTATTTGCGCGGCCTTCTCCAAAAACGCCTGCTTTGACCAGCTCTCGGCCTTTGCCGTGCGCAGGAGCGCAAGCAACTCGTTATTCAGCTCCTCGCCCTCGCCGAGCAGGAAAATGTCGATAAAATCAGCCATCGGCTCAGGGTTTAAGGCTGCCGTACCTCCCGCTATAACTATGGGCAGAAGCTCCGTCCTTTCCACGCTGTGTATCGGAAGTCCTGCCATATCAATCATATCGAGCACCGTGGAGTAAGCCATTTCGTAGCCAATCGAGAAGGCCAGCACATCGTGCTCGGATATCGGGTCTCCGCTTTCGAGCGCGTACAGAGAGATGTTGTGCTCCTTCATCTGCTCATACATATCGCCCCAGGGCGCGTAGACGCGCTCGCACCAAACATATGGCAGCTCATTCATCGTTGAATACAATATGCCCATGCCGAGGTTCGACATGCCGATCTCGTAAATATCCGGGAAACAGAATGCAAGCCGCAGCTCGACCTCGTCTTTGTTTTTAATTATCTGATTATATTCGCCGCCGGTGTATCGCGCGGGCTTCTGCACCTTCGGCAGTATACGCTCAAGTCGTTTATCCATATGCCTCTCCAAATGTGTTTTATCTTTTTAATTTTACAACATACGCATGCTTTTTACAATACCCGTTTGCGCGATCAGCAACCACACGGACGATGTGAGAAGGATTATCCCCAGCTGTGTTGCGTGGGCGCACACTCCGAGGAAAGCCAAAGCGAGCGAGATTGCTATGCTTATGAAATACATCGCGTTTTCGCAGTACTCTCTGCCGGCAAAGCCGCTGATAACGCAGCAAAGCGCCCTTCCCCCGTCAAGCGGCAGAGCCGGCAGCAGATTATATATCGTCAAAGCAAGGCTTATTCCCGCCGTACGCAGAAAAAAATTATTAGCGGCAGCGTCTCCGAGCTTTGCACAAGCATACGCAAGCACTCCTCCGGCGAGCGGCCCTGAAAGATGAATAAATACCTCACCCACAGTCGAATATGCCCCCGCAACGTCCATGCATAACCCGGAGAAATTAAAGCGCAGACCTTTAACCTTCCCGCCCAAAGTGATTACGGCAACTGCGTGTCCGGCTTCATGGACAGCGATGGAAAGTATCACAGCCGCAAGACCCGAAAGGCCGCCGAAAAAATAGACAAAGGACAAAACGAATATCGCGCCGGGGCTCAGAGAAAATCGTCTTCTCATATGTAAAACTCGGGATTCAGATATATTCCATCATGCTCCAGCTCAAAGTGCAGATGTGGGCCGGTAGCCGCCCCTGTTGAGCCCACGAGCGCTATGATATCGCCTTTTTTGACGCTGCCGCAGTTCATACACAGTTCGCTGCAATGCGCGTACAGTGTGCGATAGCCATCCGGGTGATCTATCATAACGTATTTTCCCAATGAGTCCGAGTCACCCTGAGCGACTATCGTACCGTCTGCAAAGGCGCTTATCGGCGTGCCTGTATCGGCGGCAAGATCTGTGCCGTAATGGTATTTGACCTCTTTTTTTATCGGGTGCATGCGATAACCGAAGCCGGACGAGGTGACGCCCGAAACCGGGCATGAATAGTCAAACGGCAGCTCCGGGCGCTCGTAGCTCACCGTATCGGGCACGTCGTAGTCCGAATACGCCGCCTGAGCGGCCAAAAACGCCGCAACTGCCGGATGCTCGGTCGGCTGCGGCGTAGGCTCGGGTGTCGGCTCCGGCGTCGGAGTCGGAGAAGGTGTGCTCTCTGCCGCTGCCGACTGCGCCGGAGCGCTTTTATCAAAGCGTTGCAAAAACGTCTCTATAACATCACCCTCGGCAAGGCTTTTCCCGAACTCGATGGCGGTTTCGGTGTATTCACTTTCCATGCACAGCACCCGACTTATTCCGTCGGATATCCGATCGGCAAGCGCCGGCGATGTAACGCGCACCAGTGTCAGGGCAATAAATATTGCCGAACATATGTAAAACTGCGTCCTGTTCATGCTTGTCACCTCGGATAAGTTTATGCGGGCAGATTGTGATAAATTATCCTTGACAAGTTAAGTTTCGCTTATTATAATATAAAAGCCGTTTCGGGGTGTAGCGCAGTTGGTAGCGCGCTTGGTTCGGGACCAAGAGGCCGGGAGTTCAAGTCTCCCCACTCCGACCAG
>CAVGIU010000010.1:0-29185 GCA_963629425.1 Oscillospiraceae bacterium | reverse complement strand
CGAGGCGGGCGATGGGAACGCGGAAGGGGCTGCAGGAGACATAGTCGAGGCCGACATTGTGGCAGAACTCGACGGACGAGGGGTCGCCGCCGTGCTCACCGCAGATGCCCAGGTGCAGGTCGGGGCGAGTTGCGCGGCCAAGCTGGCATGCCATCTTGACGAGCTTGCCTACGCCGACCTGGTCGAGCTTTGCAAACGGGTCGTTCTCATAGATCTTCTTATCATAGTAAGCGCCGAGGAACTTGCCTGCGTCGTCGCGGCTGAAACCGAATGTCATCTGTGTCAGGTCGTTTGTGCCGAAGGAGAAGAACTCTGCCTCCTTGGCGATCTCATCTGCGGTCAGTGCCGCTCTCGGGATCTCGATCATGGTGCCGACGAGATACTTCATATCGAGGCCGCTTGCGGCGATCAGCTCGTCTGCGTTCTTGACGACAACGTCCTTAACGTATTTGAGCTCCTTGACCTCGCCGACCAGCGGGATCATGATCTCGGGAACCATCTTCCACTCGGGATGACGCTTCTGAACATTTATTGCGGCACTGATGACAGCACGGGTCTGCATTGCGGCGATCTCGGGATAGGTGACAGCCAGACGGCAGCCGCGGTGACCCATCATGGGGTTAAACTCATGCAGGGATGCGATGAGCGCCTTGATGGCCTCGACGGTCTTGCCCTGTGCCTTTGCCAGTGCTTCGATGTCGGCTTCCTCGGTGGGAACGAACTCGTGGAGAGGAGGATCAAGGAAGCGGATGGTTACCGGGCAGCCTTCCATTGCCTCGTAGATACCCTCGAAGTCGGTCTGCTGCATGGGCTCGAGCTTTGCAAGAGCCGCAACGCGCTCTTCAAGCGTGTCGGCGCAGATCATCTCGCGGAACGCGCCAATACGGTCACTGTCGAAGAACATGTGCTCTGTGCGGGTCAGGCCGATGCCCTGTGCGCCGAGCTCGCGTGCCTTGCGTGCATCGTACGGAGTATCGGCGTTGGTGCGAACCTGCAGACGGCGATACTTGTCGGCCCATGCCATGATGCGGCCGAACTCGCCCGCGATGGTGGCGTCAACAGTGGGGATAATGCCGTCGTAGATCTTACCGGTCGAGCCGTCGAGAGAGATGAAGTCGCCCTCGTGGAAGGTCTTACCGGCGAGGGTGAACTGTTTATTATCCTCGTCCATCTTAATGTCGCCGCAACCGGAGACGCAGCACTTGCCCATGCCGCGGGCAACAACTGCCGCGTGGCTGGTCATGCCGCCGCGAACGGTCAGGATGCCCTGTGCGGCCTTCATGCCCTCGATATCCTCAGGAGAGGTCTCAAGACGGACGAGAACGACTTTCTCGCCGCGCTCGTTCCATGCCTTTGCGTCTTCGGCGGTGAACACAACCTTGCCGCATGCGGCGCCGGGGGAGGCACCCAGGCCCTTGCCCATCGGAGTTGCGGCCTTAATGGCGGCAGCGTCAAACTGGGGATGCAGCAGGGTGTCGAGGTTTCTCGGATCTATCATCGCAACGGCTTCTTTTTCGCTGATCATGCCCTCGTCGACGAGGTCGCATGCGATCTTGAGCGCTGCCTGCGCGGTGCGCTTGCCGTTACGGGTCTGGAGCATGTAGAGCTTGCCGTTTTCAACGGTGAACTCCATGTCCTGCATATCGCGGTAGTGGTTCTCGAGGGTCTTGCAGACGCTCTCGAACTGAGCAAAAGCCTCGGGGAACTTCTCTGCCATCTGTGCGATGGGCATCGGGGTACGGACGCCTGCAACGACATCTTCGCCCTGTGCGTTGGTAAGGAACTCGCCCATAAGCTTCTTCTCGCCGGTAGCGGGGTCGCGGGTGAACGCAACGCCGGTGCCGCAGTCATCGCCCATGTTGCCGAAGGCCATGGACTGCACGTTGACAGCAGTGCCCCAGCTGTAGGGGATGTCGTTATCGCGGCGGTAGACGTTCGCACGGGGGTTATCCCAGCTGCGGAAAACTGCCTTGATGGCGCCCATGAGCTGCTCTTTCGGGTCGGTGGGGAAGTCCTCGCCGATCTTTTCCTTGTATTCTGCCTTGAACTTGCCTGCAAGCTCCTTGAGGTCGTCTGCGGTCAGCTCAACGTCCTGAGTTACGCCGCGATCCTCTTTCATTTCATCAATAAGCTGCTCGAAGTATTTTTTGCCGACCTCCATGACAACGTCGGAGTACATCTGAATAAAGCGGCGGTAGCAGTCCCATGCCCAGCGAGGGTTGTTTGACTTCTTGGCAATGACTTCAACGACCTGCTCGTTAAGACCGAGGTTGAGGATCGTGTCCATCATGCCGGGCATGGATGCGCGTGCGCCGGAGCGAACGGAGACGAGGAGGGGATTTTCAAGATCGCCGAACTTCTTGCCGGTGATGCCTTCCATCTTCACTACATACTCCATGATCTCGGCCATGATCTCGTCGTTGATCTTCTGACCGTCTTCATAGTACTGCGTGCAGGCCTCGGTGGTGATGGTGAAGCCCTGAGGTACGGGCAGACCGATGTTGGTCATTTCCGCCAGGTTTGCACCCTTGCCGCCGAGAAGCTCACGCATCTTCGCATTGCCTTCGGAGAACAGATAAACATACTTCTTGCTCATTGGTATAATCATCCTTTCTATGCATGCGCGCACAGATTTGTACGCGTTTTTTGACTTGATTCCTTACTATAATCTATAGAATTATTACCGATATCACCGCTATTAAGACTATCATCTTTGACAGCTCTTAATCAATGCACTTTGCATACAAAAATTAATCCAAAACAGAGAAAAAAGCATCGGCGATTTTTGCAAATTCACCAATTGAGAGAACTTCTCCGCGCACTTTTGGGTCAAATCCGCTATCAAGCAGGCATTTTTCGATCTGATCCTTCGATAATTCCCCAAATCCCGCGCTCAGTGCGTTAAGAAGCGTTTTGCGTCTTTGGGCAAAGGCCGCCCTCACCACGCGCATGAACAGCGCCTCGCTTTTTACCTCGACGGGCGGAGTCTCCCGACAGTTAAGGCGTATGACGCTCGATGTCACCTTCGGCTGAGGGATGAAGCAGCCCGGCGGCACGTCGAACAGCATCTCTGGATGCGCGTACCAGTTGACAAACACCGTAAATTCCCCGTAATCGCCCGTTCCGGGATTTGCGCATATTCTGCGCGCGACCTCGCGCTGGATCATTACCGTGACTGAGTCAAAGCAGCGGCATTTTAAAAGCTTCGATATCACCGGTCCTGTCACATTATACGGCAGATTTGCGCACACAACGTGTCGCATCCCGGGCATTTTTTCGTCCAAAAGCTTTGGAATATCTAACTTCAGCGCATCCTCGTAGACTATCTCAACATTTTCGCACCCGGCGAGAGTTTCCGCCAAAACGGGTCTGAGCGCCGTGTCTAGCTCAACGGAGATGACCTTTCCCGCACGCATGGAAAGCTGCTCGGTAAGGCAGCCGATGCCGGGGCCTATCTCCATAACGCCGGTGCGCTCATCAAGTCCCGCAGCGTCGGCTATATCCTCGGGTACCCACGCGGCTGTCAGAAAATTCTGCCCCTTGCTTTTTGAAAAGCGGAAGCCGTGCCGCGACAGGAGCGTTCTAATTTCATTTATGTTCGTAAGATCCATATAAACCTCGTCAAAGCATTTTTTCAAAGCACTGCCGCGCGGGATCGTGCTCCGGCTCGGAAGAGCAGAGCATATTGCCGCGGTATACAAAGCCGCTGCGGCGAAGGAGCTGCTGCATGGCCTTGTTTTTCCTGTGCGTATCCGTGCGTATGGCCTGAGCGCCGATCTCTCTTGCCTGTTCCTCAAGCGCCGCCATGAGCTTTTCGCTCAGCCCGGTGCCGCGAAATTCGGCGGCAACGGCAGCGCGGTGCAGCGTGCAGTATTTTCCGTCGCCGTGCCAGCGTCCGTCGGTGATGCCATCATAGTCGGGCTCGGGCTCCTCACTCAGGCAGAAAAATCCCGCGATGGCTCCGCCGTAAGTCATGACACGGCACCGGCCCGCACTTATGTCCGGCATGAAGTGCTCTGAGGCCGGATACTCGCCCTGCCACTGATCGACGCGGTGCTTTTTTAGGTAATTTCTCGCCTGACGCACGATGAGCATGATGGCGTCGATATCCTCGGGTGTCGCCGCGCGGCACTCGACGGGCTTTGTCAGCTGCATGCGGCTGCGCTCTTTTTTTATCTCCTCAATGAGCTTAAGGTCTGCCTTATCCCTGAGCTCGAGCTTTTCAAACATATCCGGGCGCTTATCCATCGTGCGTTCAAGGCTCATTTTTCTCCGCCAGCGAGCGACCGCGGCATGGTCGCCTCCGAGAAGCACCTTGGGCACCTCCCTGCCCTCCCATACCTCGGGGCGCGTATACTGCGGATATTCGAGCACGCCGTCCCAGTGGCTCTCGCCGGTAAAGCATTCCTCATCAGCCAAAACGCCCGGAACAAGGCGGCACACGGAGTCAGCCACCGCCATCGCAGCGAGCTCGCCGCCGGTGAGCACGAAGTCTCCCAGCGATATTTCCTCGTCGACACACTGCTCGATAAAGCGCTCGTCGATGCCCTCATAGTGGCCGCACACGAGTACAAGATGGTCATAGTCCTCCTTGAGTCTGCGTGCTGTCGCCTGATCGTAGGGCTTACCCTGCGGCGACATGTAGATAACGCGGCTGCGCTTATCTTGAACAGTTGACATAATGTCATCAAGGCATGATTTGAGCGGCTGCGCCATCATAACACAGCCCCATCCGCCACCGTAGGGATAGTCATCGACCTGGCACTGCTTATTTTCCGTATAATCGCGTATCTGTACACAATTTATTTCGATTATCCCCTTATTTGCGGCCCGTCCGAGGATGCTCTCATGCATGATCGCGTTCATCGTATCGGGGAAAAGCGTCATTATATCTATTCTCATTGCGGGGGAACTTTCATTCACATTAGTCGACATAATATATCACATTCCCTCGATCAATCTCACGGTGATTACTCCGTTTTCCGCGTCGGTACTGAGAATAAAATCGGGCACAGCAGGGATCATGTGCTCTGTCTCGCCGTGCACGATATACACTGATGATGCCGGAGTTTCCAAAATGTCCTCGAGCGTTCCGACGCTCTCGCCGTCCTCGGTCACGACTGACGCGCCGATGATATCGCACAGGAAATACTCACCCTTCTTAAGCGGTGCGTCGGCGCGGTCTATGTAGACCGTTTTGTTCTTAAGACTCATGGCGGCATTTATGTCCTCCACTCCGTCGAGCAGCGCTATGAGAAAGCCCTTATGCACGCGCGAGGAGATGAGCTTTTTAGGCTTTGAATCAATATATATAGTCTTAAAACGGCGCATGAACTCCGGACTGTCAAGCCACACCTGGATCTTGACCTCGCCGCGCACGCCGTGTGTATTAACGATCTTGCCCGCTTCGATGTACTGCTGCTTTTCCATGTGAAAACCTCCATACTTATTCATCGTATAATTTACCACAAACCGCACTGTTTAACAAGCAAAACGGGCATAAAAAAAGCAGAACGGGACATTGTCCGTTCTGCTTTTTCATCAGTCCATAATGTCGACTGAAATCTTTTTGCCCTGTCTCTGGGCTACAGCCCGCATGAGTATACGGATCTCTTTTACGATCCTGCCCTGCCGGCCAATGACCTTGCCCATGTCACCGTCAGCTACGCGTACTTCATATACGGTCTCGCCGCCGTGAACGCGCTCGGTCACAGAGACCTCTTCGGGTTTTTCAACGAGGCTCTGTACGATATAGGTCAAAAGTTCTTTCATGCCGGTAGCTTCTCCTTGTTAGGCCTCGACTTTAGTAAGCAGGCCGCGTACGGTTTCGGTAGGCTGAGCACCGTTGGATATCCAGTACTTTGCGCGCTCGAGATCGATCTTGATGTTCTCGCCCTCTGCCATGGGATCGTAAGTTCCGATCTCCTCGATGAAGCGACCGTCACGGGGGCAGCGGGAATCAGCGACGACTATACGGTAGAAAGGAGCTTTCTTTGCGCCCATTCTGCGAAGTCTGATCTTTACCATTTATCTTTCACCTCCATATTATTTCTTCATATATATTACAAACGCATTTGCGTGTGCAATCAGAATTTAAATCCGCCGAGGCCGGGGAAGCCGCCTCCGCCCATGCCGCCGAAGCGTTTTTGCAGCTTCTTCATGTTCTTGCCCGAAAGCTGGCGCATCATGCCCTGCATTGCCTCAAACTGCTTAAGCAGACGGTTCACGTCGACGACCGAGGTACCACTGCCGGCAGCTATGCGCTTTTTGCGAGAGGCGTTGAGTATCGACGGATCGTCGCGCTCTGCCTGGGTCATTGAAAGGATTATCGCCTCGATACGCGCCATGCCCTTTTCGTCGACCTTCGCGCCCTTGAGCGCCTTTGCGTCGAGTCCGGGGATCATACCGGCGAGGTCATTTATATCGCCCATGCCCTTGAGTGAGCGCATCTGGTCGAGATAATCGGACAGCGAGAAGCGGTTTGCCTTCATCTTCTCGGCCATTTCGAGTGCTTTCTTCTCGTCAAAGCTCTGTTCGGCCTTTTCGATAAGTGTGAGCACGTCGCCCATGCCGAGGATACGCGAGGCCATGCGGTCGGGGTAAAACGGCTCTATCTGATCGAGCTTTTCGCCCACGCCGATGAACTTTATGGGCTTGCCTGTGCTCGCCTTAATCGACAGCGCCGCGCCGCCGCGGGCATCGCCGTCGAGCTTTGTGAGCATAACGCCCGTCACGCCGAGAGCGTCGTTAAATGCGTTTGCCGCGTTTACTGCATCCTGGCCTGTCATTGCGTCGACCACGAGCAGTATCTCGCTCGGCTCGACCTCATCGCGGATGTTTTTGAGCTCCTGCATGAGCTCCTCGTCAATGTGCAGGCGGCCTGCCGTATCGAGGAACACAAGGTCATTGCCGTGCTTCTTGGCATGCTCGATAGCGGCCTTTGCGATATCAACGGGGTCTGTTGTTCCCATTTGGAAAACGGGGATGTCCAGCTGTTTGCCGACCGTTTCCAGCTGCTTTATAGCCGCGGGACGATAGATATCGCAGGCGACCAGCAGCGGACGCTTGCCCTGCTTGCGCATGTAGGCTGCGAGCTTTGCGCCGTTTGTCGTTTTACCCGCGCCCTGAAGGCCGACGAGCATGACGACGCTCGGCGACTTCGAGCCGATGGTAAGGCGCTGATTTTCGCTGCCCATGAGCTTTATGAGCTCTTCGTTGACGATCTTGATCACCTGCTGAGCAGGCGAAAGCGCCTCGAGCACATCCGCACCCGATGCACGCTCCGTTACGCTTTTGGTAAATTCCTTAACGACCTTGTAGCTTACGTCGGCCTCGAGAAGCGCCATACGCACTTCCTTCATGGCTTCCTTGACGTCGGCCGCAGTCAGTCTGCCCTTGCCGCGCAGCTTTTTAAAGGCAGCGGACAGCTTGTCGGACAATGATTCAAATGCCATGTCTCTGCCTCCTACTAAATCTTTAACTCTTCCAGCTCCGAGATTATATGCGCGTCTGCGCCCTTATCCCTGAGCTCACGGATTATCCCGTCAATCTGGGCGTTGCGCTCCAGAAAGCGCTTTATAAGCCCTGTTTTTTCTTCGATCTCGGTCATCGCAGCCTCGGCCCTTCGGATGATATCCCAAACGCCCTGGCGCGATATGCCGCTCTGCTCGGCGATCTCGCCAAGCGAAAGATCCTCGTTATAGCGGAGGTCAAAGTACTCACGCTGCTTATCCGTGAGCAGCTCGCCGTAAAAGTCAAACAGCATCGAACGCATGACCGCACTGTTTTCCACGGCGCTCCCTCCCCTTGTAAATGTTTTTTGCTTTACAGAGTATAGCATTAGCGGCGCCCGGTGTCAAGCGTTTTTGCTTGTCATTTGTGCCGAATATATTTTTGCTTTTGCGGCAAAACTGATACTTATAACAAAAAGGGAGATTTTATATGAATGAAAGCACCGTTTTTGAACATGCGGCGAGCTGTGCAAGGCTTAATAAATGCGTTTCCACCGCTCCCGTGAATGAACTCCGGGCATTGCTGCGGCGAAGCTGCCGTGAGATAAACTCGGCTTACCGCCTCGTCGAAAGCCGCTTCGGCGGCAAGGGCACTATGCCCGACAGTTGCCGCTGGTTATTGGATAACCGATACCTTGCCATACGCGAGGCGCGAGTCGCTATGCCCGAGCTTCGCAGGAAAAGGTGTCTGCGCTCGGGCAGCGAGGGCATACTTTTGTCTGCCGCCTGCCGCGATATGATAAGCGTCTGCGCGGATGAGCTGAGCGAGGACAATATGCTCAAATATCTCAGCGGCTTTCAAAGCGTCTCTCCCCTGCCGCAAAACGAGCTGCACCTCCTCCCTGCCGTTTTGGTCACGCAGCTTCTCGCTGCTATCGCGGCGGCCTGCACGGAACTTGAGGGCACGGCTGAACCCGACGCCTTATCTGCACGCTTTGCAGCGCTTTTCGGCTCGCTGCGGCTTGTTTCGGAGCTTGACATGCATGATCTTCTCGAACGCACAGATGCTGTCGAAAAGGCGCTGATGGCAGACCCCTCGGGTGTGTATCCGCGCATGGACGAGCAGAGCCGCGCCGAATATCGCTCAAGGCTTTCGCGCCTTGCAAAGCATGAGGGGCTTGAGGAGCATACCTTCGCAAAGCAACTCGTCGAGCGCTGCCGGCATAAATCCGGTGCGGAACAGCACGTAGGCTTTTGGCTTTATAAAATGCCGAATGAGCATCGCCGCGCGGCGCTGTACATCGGCGCAAACGTGCTTTTCACGCTGTTTTTATCGCTGCTGTGCGGCTTTTTATCGCGCAGCGTCACGGCGGCGCTGCTGCTTCTGCTTCCTGTGTCGGAGCTCACGAAGGCCTTGCTCGACTATATTATTTTGCTGTGCTTATCCCCTCGCAGGCTGCCGAGACTTGAGCTGGGCTCGGGCGTGCCGGACTCCGGGCGCACGGTGTGCGTCATATCCGCATTGCTGACAGATGAGAACAGCGGCTCTCACCTTGCCTCGCTTTTGGAGCAATACCGACTTGCAAACCGCGACTGCGGCGAAAATCTTCTGATGGGCATACTTGCCGATCTGCATGAGTCGGACGCGGAAGAAACGCCCGAGGACGAGGCCGTCATATCGGCCGCGGCAAGGGCAATTGACGAGCTTAACCGAAAATACGGCGGCGGATTTTATCTTTTCACGCGCAGACGCACGCTCGACTCCGGTCGCGGGAAATTTTCCGGCTTTGAGCGTAAACGCGGTGCGCTTTTGGCGCTTGCAAGGCTTTTGCGCGGCCAAAAAAGCGAACTGAGCACCGTCTCGGGCAATGCGGAGCTTTTACGCTCGGCAAGATATATCCTCACACTCGACGGCGACACCGTGCCCTCTCCGGGCTCTGTGCGCGAGCTCATCGGCGCGATGCTGCACCCGATGAACGCGCCGGTGCTCGATCGTGAGCGCGGTCTTGTTAGCTCCGGACACGGAATAATACATCCACGCATGTGCACCTCCCTCACTTCGGCCTGTGCAACGGACTTCGCCCGCATTTTTTCCAACGGCGGCGGACTTGAGCCGTACTGCGCACTGTGCGGCGAAGTGAGTATGGACGTTTTCGGCCGAGGCGGTTTCTCCGGCAAGGGTATCATCGACGCCGAAGCGCTGCTCGTTTGCTCGGAAAAGCACATTCCCGATGGCAAGGTCCTGTCGCACGATGCGCTGGAGGGTGCGTATCTGCGCGGCGGATACATGAGCGACGTTGAATTTTCCGACTCCTTCCCCGGCTCGCCCGTCGCATATTTCAGGCGCAGCCACCGCTGGATACGCGGAGACTGGCAGAACTCCGGCTGGATATTCCGAAAAAGCGCCGATCTGCCGGATCCAGAGCGCTGGAGGCTGTTCGATTCCCTGCGGCGCAGTCTTGTCGCCCCTGCGACCTTCGCTGCGATATTCGCCGGACTGCTGCTATCGCACAGAGGACTCATTCTCGCCTCGTGGGCGGCGCTGATATCGCTCATGGCAGGGCTTCTTATATCGCTCACGGAGCTTGCTTCCGATAAACCCGAGGCTCTTGCGGCAAAGTATCACAGCCGTGTACCCGGCGGCATAGGCACGAGCATCGTGCAGACGGCGTTCAGACTCTGGTTTCTGCCTTACGAGGCGTGGATATCGCTCTCGGCCATCGTAACGGCACTGTGGCGAATGCTCATAAGCCGCAAAAATCTTCTTGAATGGGAGACCGCTGCGCAGAGCGGCAGCAAAAAGCTCGGCATGCCGGCGTATTTCAAAAACATGTGGCTCTCGCCGGTATCGGGGCTGTGCCTTGTGATATTCTCTGCCGGCATTTTCGCCAAGGCTGCGGGGCTTCTGTGGATCTTTGCGCCCATCGCAGCTTTTGCGCTCGCGCTGCCCGCGAAAAAGGAAAAAGAGCCAAGCTCAAAGGAGCGGAACTATCTTCTCGGCTGCGCGAAGGAGATCTGGAGCTACTTTGACACGTTCTGCACCGATCAGGATAATTTCCTGCCGCCGGATAATTTTCAGGAGCAGCCGCCGGTCGGCGCTGCGCACCGCACATCGCCGACGAATATCGGGCTTGCTCTGTGCTCGGCAATGTGCGCGCAGGAGCTCGGGATAATTGCCCTGCCCCGTGCGGAGAGCTTCATCGAAAATATGCTGGGCACCATGGAAAAGCTGCGAAGATACAGCGGGCATTTCTGTAACTGGTACGATACGCGCACGCTGCGCACGCTTGAGCCGAAGTATCTCTCCACCGTCGACTGCGGCAATCTCTGCACCTGCCTGATAACACTGCAAAACTGGCTGCGCGCAAAAGGTTTGGGCACACTCGCGGATCGGGTGCAGGCACTCATTTCCGACATGGATTTTTCGATATTCTACAGCGCCCGGCGCGGCCTTATGCATATCGGCATCGACCTTGAAAAGGGTGCGGCCTCACCGGGGCTCTACGACCTCATGGCAAGCGAGGCACGGCTTACGAGCTACACCGCAATCGCAAAGGGCGACGTGCCGCGGCGGCACTGGCGCAGGCTGTCGCGCGCGATGCGCTCTGCGGGCGGCTATCGCGGCATGGCGAGCTGGACGGGCACGATGTTTGAATACCTCATGCCTGAACTTTTCCTGCCGCTGACACAGGACAGTCTGCTGTTTGAGACCGCAAAATTCTGCGTCTTTGTTCAAAAAAAGCGCCGCAGCCGCGGCGGCCTGTGGGGCATATCCGAAAGCGCGTTCTACTCGCTCGACCCTGCGCTCAACTATCGCTACAAAGCGCACGGCTGCGCCCAGCTCGCCCTCAAGCGCGGGCAGGACACAGAGCTTGTCATCGCGCCCTACGCAAGTTTTCTCGCCCTCAGTGTCGACCCCGAAACGGCGACTGAAAATCTGCACAGGATAGAAAAGGCCGGAATGCGGGCACGCTACGGCTTTATAGAGGCGATAGACTTCACGTCCTCGCGCTGCCGTGCGCCCGACGGTGAAAAGGTGCGATGCTTCATGGCACACCATCTCGGCATGAGCATGCTCGCCATCACGAATTATCTATGCCGCGGCTTTGTGCAGAATGAGTTCATGCGCTCGCCGGACATGGCGGCGCACCGCCAGCTTCTGCAGGAGCGCGTTCCGCTCGGTGCTCCTGTTCTGAAGCTCGCCGAAGCGGCCGAAAAATCTCCCGCGCCGGTCAGCCGCCGTTGGGAAAAGCGCGGCGGCAGCATAAACTACGCACAGCCGGAGTGCTCGCTGCTGTCAAACGGCGTATATAACATTATGTTAACCGAGAGCGGCATATCTTCGGCAAGCTGCAATGATACGCTTATATACCGCACGCCCTTTAGGCAGCTTGGCGAAGGTCGAGGTACCGAGCTTAAGCTCACGATCGGCGGCAGGGAGCGCTCTCTTCTGCCCTATCCGAGCGAAAGTGCAGCATTTATGTGGGAATTTTCCGAGATAAGCGCAAGCTTTTCGGCTGTTTTCGACGATCTTGCCTCGCAGTGCGGCATAGCCGCCGCGGGCGTGGAAAACGGCGAGATAAGAAGCGTTTCGATATGCGCAAAATCTGATATTGAAAGCGCGGAGCTGATATTTTCCTTTGAGGCTGTTTTGGCAGATTCGCATGATTATGTTAACCACCCGGCATATTGGCGGCTCGGCATCGAGGCAAAACGCGACCAAAACTGCCTGATGCTGCACCGTCTGCCGCGAGGCCGGCAGCAAGAGACATGGCTTTGCCTTGCCTGCGATAAGCCGATGACGGCGAAGACCGGCGGCTCGGCAAACAACGGATTTTTATCCTACCCAGCGGTCGAGGTCGCGGTGAATTTCTCGCTCAAGGCCGGAGAGCAGCTGAACACTCGCTTTGCCCTGTGCGTGGCAGACTCTTCCGAGGAGGCGTACAGCGGTGCTCAGCACATGCTGGTCATCGGTCCGTCGGAATACGGTGCGATGGTTTCGGCCTGCGCGAGCTTAACGCATATGTCGGCGCGTGAGATAGAATCCGCCATGGCAATGCTTCAAAGTCTGCGCTTTGTAAGCGCAAGAACGCCGTTTCCGGCCAAAAGCAGCCTTTGGCGCTGCGGCCTGTCGGGTGATCTTCCGATCATCTGCTGCGACGGTGCACAGGACGTCGAGTCCGTGACGAAACAGTTCTGCCTTCTGCGCAGCTGCGGCGTTTGCGCCGACCTTGTGTTTTTGACTGACGAGGGCGGCGAATACCGCAGGCCCGTATACTCCAAAGTGCGCGATACGCTGGCAGCACACGGCCTTGAAGCACTCATCGGAACGCACGCCGGAGTGCACATGCTGCCGACGCAGGAGACCGCTCTCATCGAAAGTGCAGCGGCAGTAATCGTCGGAGTCGAGCGTGAAAAGCGCATTTTCAGCTCCGCTCCGCGCAGTTCAAAGCGCCCTCGCACGGGCGGCGCGGCACCGAGGCACGAGTACGGCGACGACGGCAGCTTCACGTTTTATGTAAACCGAGTTCTCCCCGCTCGGGTGTGGAGCAGCATACTCACTAACGGCAGCTTCGGCTATATCGCCGCCGACAGCGGCATGGGAAATATGTGGCTGAAAAATGCGCGCGAGCTGCGGCTTACGCCCTGGGTGAACGACCCAATGGCCATAGAGGGCGCGGAGAGCCTTGAATATGTAACAGACTCAGGGCGATACAGCCTTTTTGCCGATGAGGACGGCGCGCCCTGCCGAGTGAGCTTCGGTTTCGGCTTTGCTGTTTGGGAAAAAAGCTTCGGCGGATGCGCGTCGCGCTGCACGGCCTTCGTCCCGCCGAATTTGGACGCGCGAGTTTTCATCGTCGAGCTTTTCGGCGATGAAAACGGCAGGCTCGACTGGTGCTGCGAGCTTCTTCTGTCGGACAACGACAACGATCGCACCGCCGTTTCCTGTGAGTACGCAGAAAATGTGTTTACGGCCTCAAGCTCGCGCTCGGCCATTCGAAATTTAAGCTTCCGAGCGGCCTGCTCGAGCCCTGCGCTCGACTGGACCTGCGACGGTTTATCCTTGCTGCACGATGATTTTGACAGGCGCACAAGCAAGCTCAGTTTCCCTGTTTTCGCCGCGCAGTTTGAGTCGAAGGGCATGACGGTGCTCGTCTGCGGCTGCGAAAGCGCCGAAGCTATTCTCAAATTATGCGAGCCCGAAGCTGCGTTTGCAGCGCTCAACAAGACGAAAGTTCACTGGTCAAAGCTCTGCCGCCGCTTCACACTCTCTGGCTGTGGAAGCGCCGACAAATATATGAGCGGCTGGGCTGTGTATCAGACGCTCGCCTGCCGCATCATGGGCAGGTGCTCAGTTTATCAAAGCGGCGGCGCGTTCGGCTTCCGCGATCAGCTTCAGGACGCCGTGAACCTCATTCTGCTCGACCCGGAGATAGCAAAACAGCAGATACTCGCCTGCTGCCGCCATCAATACCTCGAGGGCGACGTGATGCACTGGTGGCACAGTGTCGGCGGCGCGGACAAGGGCGTGCGCACACGCTGCTCGGATGATCTGCTGTGGCTCGTGTGGGCACTGTGCGAATATGTCGAAAAGACCGGTGATACGGATATTTGCGACAGGCTCGAATATTATGAAAACTCAAAACCCTTAGATGCCGATGAAGAGGATCGCTACGAAACACCTCTTCGCTCTGACTGCTCGGAGAGCGTGCTAATGCACGCGCAGCGCGCCGTTGACTGCTGCATTGCTCGCGGCACGGGTGGCCACGGACTTTTGCGCTTCGGCAGCGGCGACTGGAACGACGGCATGAATAATATCTTCGGCGAGAGTGTATGGCTCAGCTGGTTTTTCGCCTGCTGCGTTAAGCGCTTTGCAGATCTTTTGGTCGAGCTGGGATGCCCCGACGCAGACAAATACCGCTCCTTTGCCGCCGATATAGGCAGAGCTGCCGACAGGGCGTGGAACGGGCAGTGGTATCTGCGCGGCTACTGGCCCGACGGCGAGGAGCTCGGCGCAAGGCAAAATGAGTGCTGCCGCATAGACTCTGTTGCGCAGAGCTGGGCCTGCTTCTGCCCGGAGGCATCGAACACAAAAGCCGATGCCGCGCTCGACAGTGCGCTCAGGCTGCTGTTTGACCGCGAAAACGGCATCGTCAGTCTATTCGACCCGCCGTTTTTCGGCGACGGGCGCGATCCCGGCTATATCCGCAGCTACGGCCCCGGCTTCAGGGAAAACGGCGGGCAATACACTCACGCGGCACTGTGGCTCGCGCAGGCCTGCTTTAAGCGCGGCAGGGCAAACGACGGCCGGGCAATACTCGAAAGCCTGCTGCCCGAAACGCACGACCTGCGCCGATATATGGCCGAGCCCTTTGTCATCCCCGCAGATGTTTACACCTGCCCGGGCCACGTAGGCTCGTCGGGCTGGACATGGTACACCGGCTCGTCGGGCTGGTATTTCCGCGTCTTCACAGAGGAACTCCTCGGCCTCAAGCCATGGCACGGCATGATCTATATCCGCCCCTGTCTGCCCGATGGTTTCCCCGTCTGCCGCGTTACGCTGAAAACAAAAAGCGGCAAGACGCGCGACATCGTGATCGGTCAGGACGGCATATGGCTCGACGGTGCAATTTATGACGGAAAAGGTATACCATATATCTGAAAAGTATGTTATACTGATTTATTATAAAACAGATTCAAAGGAGGTCGTGCCATGGAGACTATCAGGAAAGAAATCCTCCCCGGCGTGTGGCTCACCGCGCTTCAGGGCGACAAATTCAAGACCGGCTGCCTGAGCATAAGTCTGCTGACTCAGCTCGACCGCGAAACCGCGGCACAAAACGCACTCATCCCATACGTTCTTCGCCGCGGCAGCAGATATCATACGGATATGCAGACGCTCGCCGCCGAACTTGACGGACTGTACGGCAGCTATATCGAGCCCGTCGTCCGCAAGATCGGCGAGATACAGTGCGTAGGCTTTCTCGCGAGCTTTGCCGACGATAAATACCTGCCCGACGGCAGCGAAGTTTTCGAGAAAAACGCAAACCTCTGCGGTGAGATACTGCTCACGCCCTGCACAAAGGGCGGGCTTTTCCTCCCCGACTATGTCGAAAGTGAGAAAGAAAAGCTTCTCGACAGCATAAGAGGCAGGCTCAACGATAAGCGCTCGTGGGCGCTGCAAAGGCTCATCGAGCAGATGTGCTGCTATGAGCCCTTCGCCATTTCGCGCCTCGGCACGGAGGAAACGGCAGAGAGCATTTACTATCAGAAGCTCACAAAGCACTATCGCACTCTAATAATGACCTCCCCCATTGAGATATTCTACTGCGGAAGCCTCGGCGCGGATTTCGTTGCCGAAAAGCTCTCGGACGCTCTCAGCGGAATGCCGAGGGGAGAGATAGATTACGATATCGGAACGGATATACGCATGAACTCCGTTGAGGAGAATGTACGCGAATTTTCCGATGAGCTGAGTGTCACTCAGGGCAAGCTCGTCATGGGTTACCGCCTCGGCGAGTGCATGGATGATTTCGACATCGCGGCGATATATGTATTCAACGCCGTGTTCGGCGGCTGCGTGACCTCAAAGCTTTTCATGAACGTGCGTGAGAAGCTCTCACTTTGCTACTACGCAAGCTCGCTCGTTGATTTGCATAAGGGACTAATGATCGTCTCCTCGGGCGTTGATTTTGATAAATTTGATGCCGCTAAAACAGAGATAGAAGCTCAGCTTGAGGCCGTAAGGCGAGGCGAGATAGATTCCGACGAGCTGCTTGCTGCGAAAAAAAGCGTCGCGTCGGATCTGCGTGCAATTTTAGATTCGCAGTATAACCTCGAGGGCTTTTACCTTGCAAATACCATCGACGGACTCGATCTCAGCCCCGATGAGCTTGCTGCGGCAGTCGAATGCGTCGAGCTCGACGCGGTTGTTGAGATAGCGCGCAGCGTAGTGCCCGACGCAGTGTATTACCTGCGCGGAAACGGTGAGGAGGACAGCGATGAAGCATAAAAGATACGAAAAGATCGGCGAAGATCTGTACTCCGGCCAGCTCAAAAACGGGCTTACGATAAACGTCGTCACAAAGCCCGGCTTTCAGCTTTCCTACGCTGTTTTTGCGACGAATTACGGCGGAGCGCACAGGCGCTTTTCCCTTGGCGGTGTGATGCACGATACCCCCGCAGGAGTCGCGCATTTTCTCGAGCATAAGATGTTCGACATGCCCGACGGCGACAATGCACTCAGCGTGCTTTCCGCAAACGGCGCACAGCCGAACGCCTTTACCTCAAGCGGCATGACCGCGTACTTTTTCGACTGCACCTCGGGCTTTGAAGAAAACCTGCGCATGCTTTTAAAATTTGTCTCCACCCCGTACTTCACGCAGGAGACGGTCGACAAGGAGCAGGGCATCATCGGTCAGGAGATCTGCATGGTCGAGGATAACCCCGGCTATGTCGTGTATAACAGGCTCATGCGTATGCTGTATGAGCACAATCCAATACGCGATCAGGTCGCCGGCAGCATAGAGAGCATTGCCGAGATTACCGCCGAGACGCTTTACAATTGCCATAAGGCCTTTTACGCGCCGTCGAACATGACGCTGTGCGTCGCGGGAGACTGCGATCCGGAAAAGATATTCGCCATCGCCGACGAGCTGCTCCCGCGCGAAAAGGCGGAGATCCCGAAGGCGGACATGGGATCTCCCGAGTCTGAAAAGCCGATAAAAAGCTATAACGAGGAGCAGATGGAGGTCTCCGCGCCGCAGTTTCTCATCGGTGCAAAGGTCACTCCCGCGCATGACGGCGGCACACTGCTGCGGCAGAAGATAGTCGCTCAGCTCGCGCTGCGCACGGTGTTCGGCACCTCGGCCGCGTTTTATAACAGGCTGTACGCCGACGGTACGCTCAACCGCGACTATGACTATGAGATAGACTACACCGCCGGAACGGCGACGATCATGCTCGGCGGTGAGAGCATGTCTCCCCAAAAGGTGATCGACGAGATAAACTCCGAGCTTGCTGAGGTTTTTAAAAACGGCATCGACGAGGCTGTTTTCGAAACGGCAAAGCGTGCGTCCTTCGGCTCGCGCCTGCGTGGACTTGAGGATTTTGACAATCTGTGTCTCTCGCTTGCCGACGGCGTTTTCGGCGGCTACTGCGCGCTGGACGCATATGAAGTGCTCGAGAGCGTAGAAAAGAATGAGTGCGAGGCTTTCCTCAAGGCCTTCATGACTCCCGACAGGCTCGCCATGAGCGTCATTAACCCCGTAAAGGCGTGATAAACCTATGAATTTTCTCACTGCAACCATGCTGCGCGACGCAGCGATAAGCTTTCCCATGCTGGGGGGTTGGAGCATCGATCCCCCCTACAGCTTCACGGTTTTCGGCTTCGAGGTATACTTTTACGGTGCGATAATCGCCCTGGGTTTTATCCTTGCGGCATTGTTCTGCGCAAAGCAGGCGTCGAAATTCGGGCTTACGTCCGATGATCTTTTCGACTTCGTCATTTGGCTTATACCAACCTGCATAATCGGCGCAAGACTGTACTATGTTCTGTTTAAGCTCGACTATTTCATCGCAAATCCCTCGGAGATATTCTCCGTGCGCGACGGCGGACTTGCCATCTACGGCGGCATAATCGTGGGCGTTATAACCGGAGTTTTAGTCTGCAAAAAGAAAAAGATCCCCGTGCTCGCGCTGGGCGATCTTGCCGCGTTCGGCCTGCTCATCGGTCAGGCCATCGGTCGCTGGGGAAACTTCATTAACCGCGAGGCCTTCGGCGTAGAAACGGACATTTTCTGCCGCATGGGGCTCACAACGGCCGACGGTGTCACGGTGTATGTCCACCCGACATTTTTGTACGAGAGCCTGTGGAACTTCGCAGGGCTCATCATCCTGTACATACTTCTGCGCCGCGGCGCGAGGAAATATGACGGGCAATTCACCTGGCTGTATGTTCTGTGGTACGGCATGGGCAGAGCCTGGGTCGAGGGTCTGCGCACCGACAGTCTGTATATAGGCGCCACCGATATCCGCGTATCGCAGCTTTTGGCGATCGTAAGTGCGCTGACCGCTGCGGCCATTCTCATAATAAACACAAGAAAAAGGCATTCGCCCGACGAGCTTTTCGTAAACCGCAGTGAGCGGGCGAAAAATCCCGACGGGCAGGAAAGGAGCTAACATCATGGCAGATTACAAAAGCATACTCAAGGGAACTCTCAACAGCGTCACCAAGAAGGCGAAGGACTATGTCGAAAGCGGCAGTCTGAAAGAGGCTTACGACAAGGGCAGCACAACTGCGCGCTGCTACGCGAACATAGCAAAGCTCAGTCTCCAGATAAACGGCGAGCTTGAGGAGCAGAACAAGGTCTTTATCGAGATCGGCAGACTCTGCTACGACGAAAACCGCGATAACCCCGACGAGCGCTACGCTCCCCTTTTCGAGGAGCTTAAGGCGATGGACGATCGCATTGAAAAAATGCGCGAGGAGCTCGAGGCTGCAAAAGCAGCGGTCGAAGCCGGAAAAAACGGCGGCGAGTACGCCGAGTTCTACGACATTGAGGGCGATGACAATGAATAAAACTTTGGAGGATCTCCTCACACGCAGAAGCATAAGGGCATATAAGTCCGAACAGATATCGGACGCCGAGCTAAATGGCGTTCTGAAGGCCGGTCTTGCCGCTCCGTCTGCTATGAACCGTCAGCCGACTGTGCTGCTCGTTGTGCAGGATACGGCAACGATACAGCTGCTGTCGAAGTTGAACGCCCGCGTTATGGGCAAGGACATAGACCCGTTTTACGGCGCACCGACGGTCATCGTCGTGCTGGCTGACCGCAACATCCCCACGCACGTCGAGGACGGCAGCCTCGTTCTCGGAAATCTCATGAACGCGGCACACGCTCTCGGCCTCGGCTCTTGCTGGATAAACAGGGCTAAGGAAGTGTTCGAGATGCCCGAGGCGCGCGAGATACTGCGCAACGTCGGCATCGGCGATGAGTATATCGGCGTCGGCCACTGCATCCTCGGCTATCCCGCCGGCGAAAAGCCCGAAGCAAAGCCCGTGCGCGACGGCCGCGTGTTCAAAATCTGATCTTAAACAGCAAAAAAGCTCCCCTATGGGGAGCTTTTTTACGCAGCGTGTCAAAAAAGTCTGTGACTTTTTTGCACGCTTCAAAAACGCCAAATTTTTTGTGAAGCTTGCGCTTCACGAAAAATCTCGCTACGCTCGTCAAAAAGCCTGATAAATCAGGCGTTTTTGATGGCTATAATCCAATTGCGAGTGGGGCCTTTGCCCCCTCGCGCTCCCCTGCTGCGCGGATGCTTTTCCTCTGCAACATAGGTTCTTTGAAAGTCTGAGCTCCCCTATGGGGAGCTTTTTTGCATTATATTTAACTGCCGCTGCTGCATTTTTCCGCGTCGATAGCGAGAACAAGCATGAGAACGCAAAGGGCGTTGTCCGGATCGATCACATCTATGGAATAGGTATCCGTCCAGTTAAGCAGCTCCTTTGTTATCGTCGCTATCGCCTCGCCGTGCGGACCTTTGACGATGTAATCCCAGGCCCAAAAATCGCCGTCGACCTGCCAGCCGTTAAAATCAATGTCGAATTGCTGCTTAAATAAGGTAAGTCGCTTTGTTATGCAACCGATGTATTCATCATCACCGCGGTATATCTCAAACTTGGGCTCAAAAAACGTGAGAACGCGCTCGCGCACCGTTCCGATGTGTCTTCCGTCGCGGTCGAGCACATGCAGAACATGCCCCCAGCCGAGCTTGCCCTCAACGGTAAAGACGGTGTTCCCGGCCTCGTCGTAGATATCATAGCTGTCAAGCCACGAAAAAAATCGCTGCTTAAAGAGTAATTTCATAGCTCATCCTTTCAAAAAAGCCGACCTTCCGGCCGGCTTTTTTCATATTATCTTGCGCGGGAGGAGACCTCTTCCTTAAGCTTTGCGATGAAGTCCTCTACCTGCATGCTGCCCTCGTCTCCACCGGCGCGGGTGCGCACGGAGATAGTGCCGTTTTCAGCCTCCTTATCGCCGACAATGATCATATAGGGTATCTTCTGAGTCTGCGCCTCGCGGATCTTATAGCCGATTTTCTCGTTGCGCAGATCGGTCTCGACGCGGAAGCCCTGCTTATCCAGGCGCTTTGCGATATACTTTGCATAATCGTCAACACGGTCGGTTATCGGCATGACCTTGACCTGAACAGGTGCCAGCCAGGTCGGGAACGCACCGGCAAAATGCTCGGTGATAACGCCGATGAAACGCTCAATCGAGCCGAACACGACACGGTGGATCATGACGGGGCGATGTTTCTCGCCGTCCGCTCCGACATACTCGAGTTCAAATCTCTCGGGCAGCTGCATATCGAGCTGGATCGTGCCGCACTGCCAGGTACGTCCGAGGCTGTCCTCAAGGTGGAAGTCGAGCTTCGGGCCGTAGAACGCGCCGTCGCCCTCGTTTATAACAAAGCGCTTACCCATCTCGGTGATAGCTTCCTTAAGGGTGTTCTGCGCAAATTCCCAGTCTTTCTCGTCGCCCATGTGATCGTCGGGCATGGTGCTCAGCTCGATCTCATAGGGCAGGCCAAAGAGCGAATATACCTCGTCGAAAAGCTTAACGACGTTCTTGATCTCGTCCTTCATCTGATCCCATGTCATGAAGATATGGGCATCGTCCTGAGTGAAGCATCTTACGCGGAACAGTCCGTGCAGAGCGCCGGAAAGCTCATGGCGGTGAACGAGGCCGAGCTCGCCCACGCGCAGGGGCAGGTCACGGTAAGAGTGCGGCTCGGATTTGTAAACGAGCATGCCGCCGGGGCAGTTCATGGGCTTTATCGCAAAGTCCTCGCCGTCAATGAGCGTGGTGTACATATTCTCTTTATAGTGGAACCAGTGGCCGGAGGTCTCCCAAAGCTGGCGGTTGAGTATCATCGGGGTCGAGACCTCAACGTAGCCGTACTTTTTGTGTATCTCGCGCCAGTAGTCTATAAGCGTGTTTTTAAGAACCATGCCCTTGGGCAGGAAGAAGGGGAAGCCGGGGCCTTCCTCGGTGAGCATGAACAGGCCGAGCTCCTTGCCGAGCTTGCGGTGATCGCGCTTTTTAGCCTCTTCAATACGTGCAAGATACGCGTCGAGCTCGTCCTTTTTCATAAAGCAGGTGCCGTAAACGCGCTGGAGCATCTTGCGGTTGGAGTCGCCGCGCCAGTATGCACCGGTGCAGGATGTGAGCTTTATGGCATTGCCCTTAACTCTGCCGGTGGAATCAAGATGCGGACCTGCGCAGAGATCCGTGAAGTCGCCCTGCTTATAGAAGGAAATGACGGCGTCCTCGGGCAGATCGTTTATGAGCTCGACCTTATACGGTTCTTCGCGCTCTTCCATAAATTTTATTGCTTCCTCGCGCGGAAGCTCGAATCTTTCAAGCTTTATCTTCTCCTTGCAGATCTTGCGCATCTCTGCCTCGATTTTTTCAAGGATCTCGGGAGTTATTGCAAACGGAGCGTCAAAGTCATAATAAAAGCCGTTCTCGATAGCCGGGCCGATAGCCAGCTTCACCTCGGGATAGAGGCGCTTTACGGCCTGGGCGAGGATATGGCTTGTGGTATGACGATAAGTGTCTTTAAACTCGGGATTTTCAAAAGTGTACTTATTTTCTTCCATAATATATACTCCTTTATTATCAAAAAACGCCCCTGACGCAATGCGTCAAGGGCGTAATATTTACGCGGTCCCACCTTGATAAGACTCATCATGCGCTTAACGGGCGCGGTGCGGAAGCATATTTCCCTGCTTCGGCTCGGGAGCGGTCTCCGACGTTTTCTCCGAAAAGGCTTGCAGCCGTTGGCCTTTCTCTCTGTGCGGATATTTCGTCATTGTTCTCCGTCTTTGCTGATTTTTAAATATTATCACCCAAATGCGCCCATGTCAACCGAAAATCACAATATTTCACCGCGCTTGCGCATCGCACTGCGCTGGATGGTCTTGACGAGCTCTACGATGACCATGCCTACCATACCGATGCCCATTGCAATGACGTACTCTACAAGCGATACAGGCGTGAAGCCGAAGGCGTTTGCCAAAAGCGGCACTTCGCACACGAGCGTCGTTGCTGCGATGCTGCCGATCGCCGCCCAGGTCAGTGCCTTATTCTTCGTGCCCATGGTGAAGATGCAGCCGCGCAGTGATCTCATGTTGAAGCTGTGGCATATCTCCGCCATAGACATCGTGAGGAACGCCATGGTAGTTCCGTCGGCAGAGTCGGTTATCGTCCAAACGCCTGTTTCGATGAAGTGACCCACGAAGTATGCCGCCAAAACGAGGGCTGAGATCAGCACGCCCTGATAGGCGATATCAAAGCCCATACCGCCGGCGAATATGCCGTCCTTTGCCGGGCGCGGTCTGCGGCGCATTATATCGCCCTCGGCCTTTTCCATACCCAGTGCCAGCGCCGGGAAGCAGTCGGTCACAAGATTTATCCACAGAAGGTGTACGGGCTTAAGGATCGTAAATCCCATGAGCGTCGCTGCAAATATGCTTATGACCTCGCTCATGTTCGAGCCCAGCAGGAACTGGATGGCCTTGCGGATATTGTCGTATATCCTGCGGCCCTCCTCGACGGCTCCGACGATGGTGGCAAAGTTATCGTCTGCAAGCACCATATCGGCAACGTTTTTGGTAACATCGGTGCCCGTTATGCCCATACCGACACCTATATCGGCGCTTTTGATGCTGGGTGCGTCATTTACGCCGTCGCCGGTCATTGCCGTGACGTAGCCGGCCTTGCGCCAGGCTGAAACTATGCGCGTTTTGTGCTCGGGCTGAACGCGTGCATAGACGCTTATATGCTGAAACTCGCGTTCAAATTCCTCATCGCTCATTTCCGACAGCTGAGCGCCGGTGACGGCTCTGTCGCCCTCACGCAGGATGCCGAGTTCCTTTGCTATGGCGACCGCCGTGTCGACATGGTCACCCGTTATCATAACGGCACGTATGCCTGCCTCGCGGCACTCGTCGATAGCCGCCTTCACCTCGGGACGCACGGGGTCTATCATGCCCGTAAGGCCGACAAAGCAGAGATCACACTCGAGCGCATCCGGCTCGGTGCTCTCGGGCATTTTTTCCCACACGCGCATCGCGCAGGCCAAAACTCGCAGAGCTTTATCGGCCATAGATTTATTGTTTTCAAGTATCTCATTACGGTAGGCCTCCGTCATCGGAACGGCCTGCCCGTTTTTGAGATAGTGCGTGCAGCGGCCGATGATGACGTCGGGCGCGCCCTTTGTGTACTGAATAACTCCGTTCGGTGCAAGATGCAGGGTACTCATCATCTTTCTGCCCGAGTCGAAGGGCGCTTCACCGCAGCGCGGGAAGGATGCCTTGAGTTCGGTTTTATTCAGTCCCAGCGTGTTTGCCCACGCAACAAGAGCGGCCTCGGTCGGCTCGCCGGTGACGGTGCCGTCCTCGTCTATCTCCGCATCGCAGCACAGCGCCATTGCCTGCGCAAGCTCGCGCTCGTTTTCGCCGAAACGGTCAACAACAGTCATTTTGTTCTGCGTAAGGGTGCCGGTCTTATCCGAGCATATGACCTGCGCGCAGCCGAGGGTCTCAACTGCCGTCAGACGTCGAATGATGGCATTGCGCTTTGACATGTTGGTAACGCCGATGGACAGAACCACTGTGACCACGGCGGCAAGCCCCTCGGGTATGGCTGCTACTGCGAGGGATACCGCTATCATGAAGGAGTTCAGAATGACCTCGAAATCAAGTCCGCCGGCGCGCAGAAGCTGCACTGCGAAGATAACTACGCAGATGCCGAGGACGAGCCAAGTCAGCACCTTGCTCAGCTGTGTAAGCTTTATCTGCAAAGGTGTCTGTCCGTCGGATGCCTGCGAAAGCGCGTCGGCGATCTTGCCCATCTCGGTATCCATGCCCGTTGCGCAGACGATCATAGCACCGCGGCCATAAACCACCGTTGAGCCCATGTAGGCCATGTTGCGGCGATCTCCGAGCGGGACGTCGCGCTCGCCGTCTGTGAGATTTATGATATCTATAAACTTGCTGACCGGGACGGACTCACCCGTAAGTGCGGCCTCCTCGATCTTCAGACTCGCATTATCTATTATTCTGCCGTCGGCGGGAACGGCGTCACCGGCCTCGAGCAGTACAACGTCGCCCACGACGAGCTCTTCGCTGTGAACGGTGACTATCTTTCCGTCGCGCAGAACTCTCGACGTCGCCGCCGACATCTCCTGCAGAGCCTCTATCGCCTTCTCGGCCTTATTCTCCTGATAAACGCCCAAAACGGCGTTCACAACGACGACAAAAAGGATGATGATAACATCGGCGAAGCTCTCGCCCTGCGTTATCGCAAGCACTCCGCTTATCGCTGCCGCGACGAGCAGGATGATTATCATGGGATCTGCAAGCTGCTTTAAAAACTGCTTTATTATAGAGTCCTTTTTTGCCGCGGCGAGCTTATTCGGCCCGTTTTCTGCAAGGCGGCGCTCAGCCTCAGCTCCGCTCAGGCCGTTTTCACTGCTTTTGAGCTCTGCTATAACAAGTTCTTTTTCTTCGCAATAGTACTTCACTTATGCTCCTCCTAAACAAACAAAAAGACTTCTACGGCAATATTCTTGCCGTAAAAGTCTTGCAAATACAACATTGTACTCGGCACACCGAACCAGACGGTTGAGATGACGACATGCCGAACGCCGTATGGCGCACGCTACTCCCTTTTATTGAAATTCAAAATACCATATATTCTCCGCCGCGTCAAGAACGGAACAGAAATTTTACAATTTGTTAATCCAGCTTTGCCGATGGGAGATTCCACTTGAAGGCCGTAGCAAACAGGCGCAGTGCGAAAATAAGCAGCATCCCGCAGACGAGCGACACCAGCTGATTTGCGCCGAGAGCATACATCGCGTAATACAGCCCGCCGCCGAGCAGCGATGCGACCGCGTATACGCGCTTTCTGAGCACCTTGGGCATGGTGTTTGTCATAATATCGCGCAGCATGCCGCCGCCGACACCGGTGCACATGCCGACAAACAGAACAAGGATGACGTTATCGCTCACGGGCATGGCGGCATTCATGCCGGAAACCGTGAACACCGCAAGACCAATCGCGTCAAAAACGTTGTTGACTGCATCGAGCCTGTCCAAATGCAGCTTGTACTTTTCGCCTCTGAGATACGCGTCTATAAACACCGTGAGCGCCGCAATGACCGATATGAGCAGATACCAGTAGCTTACGAACATGACCGGCGGTATTCTGCCTATGAGCACATCGCGGATAACACCGCCGCCGAGCGCCGTAGTCACCGCGAGGAACAGAACTCCGAAGATATCGGCTCGCTTCTCTATGGCGACCATCGCACCCGACACGGCGAATGCCGCCGCGCCTATAAGCTCAAGAACAAACATTACCTCATCCATCAGACGTTGAACCGAAACAGCGTAACATCGCCGTCGTGCATGACGTAGTCCTTGCCCTCGGAGCGCACAAGGCCCTTCTCTTTTGCCGCCGCCATGCTGCCGCAGGCCTTGAGATCGTCAAAGGCGACGATCTCGGCGCGAATAAAGCCGCGCTCAAAGTCGGTGTGTATCTTGCCGGCCGCCTGGGGAGCCTTTGTTCCGCGGCGGATCGTCCACGCTCTGCACTCGTCGCTGCCGCAGGTGAGGAAGGATATAAGGCCGAGCAGAGAATATGAGGTCTTTATCATGCGGTCAAGACCCGACTGGCTCATGCCGAGCTCCTCGAGGAACATCTCGCGCTCGTCCGGCTCGAGAGCAGCGATCTCGGCCTCGAGTTTTGCGCAGATGGGCAGAACCTCCGCCCCCTCCTTGGCTGCAATATCGCAAAGCTGCTTATAGTAAGTGTTGTTTTCATAGTCGGCGACGCCGTCCTCATCCATGTTCGCGGCATAGATAACGGGCTTAATCGTCAGCAGATCGCTCGTCGCTATAAGCTCCATATCGTCCGGCTCGCACTCGTAGCTGCGGACGCTTTTACCCGCGTTCAGGTGCTCGAGAAGACCCTTGAGCACCTCGGCCTCGTGCAGATATTTCTTGTCGCCCTTGGCATTTTTGTTCGCTTTTTCGATCCTGCGCTCGACCATCTCCATATCGGCCATAATGAGCTCAAGATCGATAATATCGACATCGCGCGCGGGATCTGTGCCGCCCTCGACATGGATGACATTTTCATCGTCAAAGCATCTGACGACGTGGACGATAGCGTCGGTGTTGCGGATGTTCGAAAGGAACTTATTCCCCAATCCCTCGCCCTTGGATGCACCCTTGACAAGACCTGCTATGTCGACAAACTCGATAACCGCGGGTGTGTATTTCTTCGGCTCGTATATCGACGCGAGGAAGTCAAGGCGTTCGTCCGGCACGGTGACCATGCCGACGTTCGGCTCTATCGTGCAGAACGGATAGTTTGCGCTCTCTGCGCCCGCGTTCGTTATCGCATTGAACAGTGTGGACTTGCCGACGTTCGGCAGTCCGACGATACCTAATTTCATATATCTCTACATCTCCTTAAAAAGTCTTGATTTATCAAGGGTTTTCGCGATCCGGCGTTTTCGGTTTACGCCATTTTTACGCCATTTCCGCATGGACTTTTATATCGGAAACCCTGTTTGATTCAAATAACCGCACAGCCTGATCCAAGGATTCAGATGTGACGTGGACATATCTGTCCATCGTTGTTTTTATGCTTGCATGACCCAGCAGCTTTTGAAGAACTTTCGGCTGCATACCGCTTTCAATCGCCCGCGTGGCGTAAGTATGGCGTAAAGCGTGCATACAGAATCGTTCAATTCCTGCTTCGTCGCATAGCTTGTAAAGGTGGGTATCATAGGAACTGTTTTTCGCCGGTTCCCCGGTACGCCAGTTGATAAAGACAAGATCGCGCATGACCAGTCGGGAGCTTGCACCCGTTCTCCGGTCCATATATTCCAGTGTCTGCGAGAGCAGCGGCGATTCCTTCCGTTCGGAACACCCGGCTTTCATCCCTTTCAGGATTTCAAAAGCCCGATCCGTCAAAGGGATGGTGCGATAGCTCTGCTGCGTTTTCGGAGGACCTGCACGCCAGAAGTGCTGCTTGTGCCGGAACTCCAAGGTCTTATTGACCGTCAGCGTCCGGTTTTCAAAGTCAATCGCGTCCCATGTCAGACCGATCATTTCGCCGGTACGCAAGCCTGTTTCCAAAATCAAAACGTATTGATTGTAGTTGTGGGAACGCCGCGCCGCTTCAAGGAACTTCTGCTGTTCCTCTCTGGTGAGAAAGTGAATGTCATCTGCCGCGCGGACAGGCTTTGTGTATCGAACGCCATCCATCGGGTGCTTATAAATCAGGTCGTTCATTTTTGCCGCCTTAAACAAGGTTCCCATTGTGATGTAGGTCTGACGGATAGTTGACCCGGCATAATCTGCATCCATTGACAGCAATACCTTTTTACAGTGCATAGGCTTCACATCGGAAAGGAGCATTTTGCCGATGATGGGCTGAATATTCTGCTTGTATCGCTCCCGATAATTTCTCAGCGTGTTGGGAGCCAAATCGCCTACAATGTTCTCAATCCAAAATGAAAACCATGCGTCAACGGTCGTGTCCGATGGAACAAACACATCTTCGTGCTTGTCTGCATACTTCGCTTCTTCAATCCAGTTACGCGCTTCGGGAACCGTCTGGAAATATTTTTCGTGCCGCTTTCCTGCTTTGTCTACAAAGCGTGCGTGATATAACCCGTCCTTTCTTTGGTAGATACCCTTACCACATTCTTTGCCTTTCAGGTTTTTGCCCATTGTGTACTCCTTTCCCGCAGAGGGAAAAGAGCCTACTGCAACAACATAATTATAACAGATAAGCTCTTTCCCCTCAAGCTGTTTTTGCAAATAATCTTTTGCCGTTAGATAACCAGCTTTTGGCTGATGTATTGTTCAAATTCCTTTCGCTTGACCAGTTTCTTTGTGCCAACGAAAAGCACGAACGGGCAGTTAGGCGTTCTCAGCATACTGTCAATTTTGTTGATGCCGATATTGCTGTATTCTGCCGCCTCTTTGGTGGTCAGCGTCATTTTCAGATGAATCGGAACGGTGCCGATGCAATTTTCCATGTAAAAGCTCCTTTCTAGGGTTTATCAGCCGAGCAGTCGAGCCGCCTTTTTCAGGTTGTCGGCAGCAGTGCTTTTGCGAAAGCTGTCTCCGTCAAACATGATCGGGACGCAGACCTCCAAGATACGGTCGAAGATACGCCGGTCATCCAGATCGGCAGCCTGCTTCATAACGGAAAGCGGAATATTGGTCGTGACAATCATGGGCTTGCCTGTCAGCAGCCGATGATTGACAACATCAAAGACACGCTCCTTGCCGAAACTGGTGTTACGCTCTGCCCCCAAATCATCCAGAATGAGGAGGTCGGGGCGCATAAGCGATTTCATATATTGGTCGCGGTCCGAGCCGAAGTTACCCTGCATACGGTTGACCACATCGGACATTCCCACAAAGAGGACAGACTCCAGACGGTCAATCAGAGCGTTGGCAATGCAGCCAGCAGCATTAAATTTCAGATCGTTCCCTTTGAAAATACGCCGGAAAACGCACGGGAAATTCTCGGAAACCTCGGCAAGAACATTGACGTGGTGGGCGGCATCTTTGACGAGACCATGCTGGAGCTGCGGGGCTGTGCGGGATTGGAGTTGGTCAGAGGGAGATTTT
>CAVGIU010000009.1:0-29951 GCA_963629425.1 Oscillospiraceae bacterium | reverse complement strand
GATAACGGGCGAGGTGAAGTATAAGGAGCAGAATATCTACGCACCCGGCACGGACGTGAACGAGCTCCGGCGCTGCGTGGGCATGGTGTTCCAGAAGCCCAATCCCTTCCCCATGAGCATTTACGATAACGTCGCCTACGGCCCGCGCACCCACGGCATACGCAAAAAGGCCGAGCTGGACGAAATCGTCGAGCGCTCGCTCCGGGGCGCGGCCATTTGGAATGAGGTAAAGGACAGACTGAAAAAATCCGCCCTCGGCCTCTCGGGCGGCCAGCAGCAGAGACTGTGCATCGCCCGCGCACTCGCCGTCGAGCCGGACGTGCTGCTTATGGACGAGCCGACGAGCGCGCTCGACCCGATATCCACCTCGAAGATCGAGGAGCTTGCCACAGAGCTTAAGAAAAAGTACACCATCGTCATCGTGACGCACAACATGCAGCAGGCGCTGCGCATTTCCGACAGCACTGCGTTTTTCCTGCTCGGCGAGCTCATTGAATACGACAACACCGAAAAGCTGTTCTCCGTGCCATCGGATAAGCGCACCGAGGACTATATAACAGGGAGGTTCGGCTGATGAGAAGCAAATTCGACGCCCAGCTTAAGGAGCTCGGCGAAAAGCTCACGCTCATGGGCGCAATGTGCGAGGAGGCGATAGCAAACTCGGCAAAGGCGCTGCTTTCCGGCGACTGCGAGCTTGCCAAAAAGCTTGCGCCGCTCGACCTGGAGATAGACCGGTACGAGCGCGATATCGAGACGCTGTGCCTGCGCCTCTTATTGCAGCAGCAGCCCGTCGCGCGCGACCTGCGGCAGATATCGGCCGCGCTCAAAATGATAACCGACCTTGAGCGCATCGGCGATCAGGCCTCGGATATCGCGGAGATAATTCCGCATCTTAACGGGCGCACCGGCAGCGAGTGCGGCGCGATGCGCCCCATGGCCGAGGCCGCCATCGGCATGGTCACCGACAGCATCGAGGCGTATAACAGGCGCGATATCGCCCTTGCAAAAAGCGTCATCGAGCACGACGACATTGTTGACGACTGTTTTTTGAGCGTAAAAACGACGCTTATCGACATGATCCGCAACGAGCACGGCGACGCGGAGTACGCCCTCGATCTCCTCATGATCGCAAAGTACTTCGAGCGCATCGGCGACCATGCGACGAACGTCGCCGAATGGGTCGAGTTCTCCGTCACGGGAATACACAAATCGAGCGAGATATAGCAAAAAGCTCCGAAGCCGTACGACTTCGGAGCTTTTTGACTCTTTATATCAGGTGAAGCTGGAGATCATGCTGATGGGCCAGGTCAGGATATCGCCGACGAGGCGAACCTTGCTCTGAACGAACAGACGGGTGTCTTCGTCAGAAACCTTGTCCTTGATCTTCTGAGCAACTTCCTTGGGATTGATCTCAAGAAGCTTGCCTGCAACGCCGAGGATCTTGCCGGCGTCGAGGTACTTAATGGTCTCAACGAGGTTATCCTTTGCAGCCTCGTAGTCAAAATTGGCTATTGCCTTGATGCACATGTTGTTTTCCTCCCATATAATTCTTTGTTGTTCATATGCAGTAACTATACCACATTAAGCTACATTTTGTAAACACTATATTATCATACAGCGTAAGATATTTTACCACAAAGCATCCTATATGTCAAAAAGAAAAACTTTCAAGAGCGGTTTTTATGCAAAAGTGCACGAATAAATGCGCTAAATCCGCCCTTTTCCCGATTTGCGGCCATCAGCAGGGCGCGAACCTGAACTTCGGTGACGGCGCCGGTGAAGCGCGCAAGGCCGCGATACGGCAGATTCATGGCAAACTCGGTGTTGTTTGCGCCCTCGGCGTTGCCGGTCAGGCGGAAAAATCCGTGCACCAGGCGCAGCATGCGGTATAAAAACCTCCCGATACCGGGACGGTACGCGCCCTGAACGAGGGCGGAGTTAAATTCAAGCGGCGCTTTTTTGTCCCACAGATGAGGCGGGATCTCGCGACCGAGGAGCGCTGCAAAGCACTCGTCGGGAACATTCTGTACATTGGCAGTGCGGTAGGGCGCGAATACCGGGTCTGCGTAAGGGTTTTGCGCGCCGTCGCAGTCCTTTTCGACATGCCCGAGCAGGCGGATATCGCGCGAGGACGCGCCGACAAGCACATCGTAGCGTCCTCCGACCGTCGCCCAGCGATCCTCGAGCGTGTTCCAATACTGAAACGCTCTCTCGGGAAGCGAGATGAAAACGCGCTTTTCTTCGTTCGGCGCGAGCGTTAAGCGCGCAAAGCCGCGCAGCTCCTTTTCGGGGCAGAACAGCTCACCGCGCGGCGCTTTGATATATACCTGCGCGATCTCGGCAGCCTCAACACTGCCGCTGTTTTTTATCGTGAAGCTCACTCCCTCGGAGCTGAGCTCCAGGGAGGAATACTCAAACGTCGTGTAGCTCAGACCGAAGCCGAAGGGGTATTTGACGGCTTTTTTCGCCGTGTCGTAGTAACGATAGCCCACGAAGATGCCCTCGCGGTACTCGCTGGTTTTTTCCGTGCCGGGGTAGTAGTTAAAGCATGGCGTGTCGGAGAGCCTGAGCGGCATTGTCTCGGCAAGCTTGCCGGAGGGACTTGCCTTGCCTGTTACGAGCCGCGCGATAGCCTTTGCCCCGGCCTGACCGCCGAGATAGCCGTGCAAAAGCGCCTTGCAGCCAATGTCCCAGTCGGTCTCGACGGGGCTCCCGCAGGAGAGGATGACGACGATGTTGGGGTTTACCGCCCTCACGGCGCGCAGCAGCTCGATCTGGTTTTCGGGTATGTGCATGTGATGCCTGTCGACGCCCTCGGCCTCGCTGCCCTCGTCGAGCCCCAGCCACAGGAGCACCGTGTCCGCGCGCATGCCGAGCTCGCAGGCGCGGCTTATGAGCCTTTGACTTCTGCCGCCGCGGCGCTTGAAGCCCGGTTCAAAGCCGATAACATTAACGCCCTCGGCCTTGAGCGCTTCAAGGCCGCACTCAAGCTTTGTCGGCTCTATGTGCGAGCTGCCCGCGCCCTGATAGCGCGGCGTTTTGGCAAAGTCTCCGATCACGGCGACACGTGCGCCCTCGCGCAGGGGGAGGATGCCGCCCTCGTTTTTGAGCAGCACCGCACTCTCCTCGGCAAGGCGGGCGGCAAATTCGTGGTGCTCGTTTAAATCGCAGGCGGGAGCGCTTTTGAAGGCAGCTTCCGCATCGTCAACAAGGCGCAGAATGCGGCCTACGCGCTCATCGAGAAGCTTTTCACAGACTGCGCCGCTGCGCACGGCCGAGAGTATCTGCCCGTCGGTCTCGCCGCCCGTTCCGGGCATTTCGAGGCTGTTTCCCGCGATGAGGCCGCGCACGCGGTCGTTATCGCCGCCCCAATCGGTGACGATGAGACCGTCATAGTCCCACTCATCCGTGAGTATATCCGGCAAAAGATGCGTATTTTCATTGGTATATTGCCCGTTTAGCATGTTATACGAGGTCATAAGGCACTTTACATGCCCCTCCTTGACCGCAAGCTCGAAGGCGGGCAGGTAAATTTCGCGCAGAGTGCGCTCGTCAAGGATCGAGTCGTTTGTCATGCGCAGAGTCTCCTGAGAGTTTGCCGCGAAGTGCTTAACGCAGGCGGCAACGCCGGTCGACTGTATGCCGCGGATGAGCGCGGCGGCGCATTTTCCCGCAAGCAGGGGATCTTCCGAGTAGTATTCAAAGTTGCGGCCGCACAGCGGGCTGCGCTTTATATTAACGCCCGGGCCGAGGAGCACGCCGACGCGCTGTGCCCTTGTCTCCTCGCCGAGGCGCACACCCATCTGCTCGATCAGCTCCTCATCCCAGCTGTTTGCCGCGGCCGCAGCCGTCGGGAAGCAGGTGGCCGGGTAGGCCGCGTTCAGGCCGAGGTGGTCGTTTTTGCCGATCTGCTTGCGCAGACCGTGCGGCCCGTCGGTCAGCATCATCTGAGGAATGCCGAGGCGTTCAATACCCTTCGTGTGCCAAAAGTCCGCGCCTGAGCACAGCGAGGCCTTTTCCTCCAAGGTCATTTTCGATATGAGCTCCGTGTATTTCATTGCCGCACCTCGAATCGGTTTTCTTATATCATACCACAATAGAGGCGATTGACAAGGGCACATTAAAATTGTATCGGCACATCTTTTGCGTCAGCCCGACCGGAAAGTGCGCAGGAAACCGCAATAATCGGAACGGGCAAGATAAGTTCCCTACAAGGTTGCGATGCACTGCTGTAGTGCGAGGCAAACTCACGGTTTCGTCGGCAGCTTCGACACCGGGCTGACGCAATCACCGTATCAGCAGCTATGTCCGTGCGCTTCTGAAAAGGGGAACATTTTTGATTTTGCGGCGTCTAAAGAGTATCAGAAAAATTACGGAGGTACTTAAAATGAAAAAAGCCGCACTTGCACTGGCGCTGTGCATGGTGATAAGCCTGTGCTGCGCCTGCACTCAGACCAAAACATCTTCCGCCGATCCGGAGGCAAAGAGCACGCCGAACGATACCCTGCCGACGAGCACCGTTACCTTCAGCGCAAACGGCAGGGATTACTCGATCGAGCTGCCCGATTCGTGGGAGGCGCAGCCGATCACGCTCGACGACGGACAGTGGGGGCTCACGCTCACGCCCAAGGCGCAGCCTCAGCTGAAATATTACCTTGAGCTCTACAAGCAGGAGCAGGGCTTCAGCGTGTGCGGCACGGGACTCGAGGAGGAGAAGACCACCATCGGCAGCATGGAGGCCAACGTCGGATACTACGACGGCGCGGACTACTGGAGCTTTATAAGCTTTGACTGCGGCGGCGTGTCCGGCTCCCTGACCTGGGCGGTCGACGGCGAAGGCGATGCGCAGCAGCTCGGCGTTTCCGACTTCAACGCCCAGGCCATGACCATGCTCGAATCTTTAGAGGCGATTTGAGATTGTACCTATACGCATATTGCGTGAACCCGGTATCGAAGGTGCTGACAAAACCGGCGTTGCATAGCACTACGTTATTGCGGCCTTGCCTTCCCCTTCGAGGGGAAGGTGTCGGCGCAGCCGACGGATGAGGTGTAAAAAGAGAGTGCAGATTCAGTGTCTGCACTCTTTTTTTATTTGAATTCGTGCGGCACAGCCGCACACCTTGGGCTATCCGCTGTCAGCTGTCGGCTATTTGCTCGCCGTGGTTTCCACCGCGGCCTCAATACCGGGCTGATACAATCACCGTATCGGCAACTGCGTCAAATCGCCTCTAAAAGCAGAAATATGGCGCTCACGACGGCGGCGAGACAGTACGGAAGCTCTGCGGGGGCGGAGCCGATGTTCGATACCAACGACAGCAGGAACGGGCTTAAAAACTGCGACAGATACAGCGCGGCCGAGATCATCGGCATGACCGTGGTCGCGGCGGCCTTACCCTCGTTTGCCGAGGCGGTCGAGATAATATACGGGATGCCCACGCCGTTTGCAAAGCCTATGAGCGCAGAGCCCATGAGCGTTCCGACCCATCCGCCGACGAAGGCCAGCAGGCAGTAGCCGATAAGAAACAGCGCCGGTGCGACTAACTTTGCGAACCTGCCGCTTACGCGCTTTACCCACACAAAGGCCAGGCCGCCGCCGAAGGCGACGAGGTCGCATCCTGCCATGATAACGGCGCACAGGCTCATGGGTATGACGCCCTCGGCCGCGGTCACGATGGCGAAATTAGCCGGATAGATAAAGAATGCCGTCATGAGCAGGAACATGCAGACGATGTGCTTGCGATTCCTGCGCCACACCTCGCCGCTGCGGGCGGGTGCGCTGCCCTGTGCGGCGCTCTCGCGGATGCGGTCATTGGGCATGAATATAAGGCACAGAACGATGCTTATAAGCCCCATGAGATAGACCATGAAGCTGAGCCGCCAGCTGATGTTTGCGAGTATGCCGGACAGCAGCGTAGCGACTACGCCGCCGAGCTGATTTGCCGCCGAGGACAGACCCATGAGTCCCTCGCGCCTCTCGGGCGGGAAGTAGTAGGTCAAAAGTCCCGTGGACAGCGGCATGATTATGCCGACGCCGATGCCGACGAGTGCACGCATGATGAGAACGCCCCAAATGGCGTTGAACAGTCCCGCGGCCGTACCGCCGACGGTGTACAGCAAAAGACCGATCATCGTAAGTGTCCGCGCGCCGAAGCGTGCGGCAAGGCGACCGAAAAACATGTTCGTTATCACGATGAAAAGCGCGGGCATGCACACGATAAGCTGCACCTCAAGCTTGCTCGCATCGGAAAAATACTCTCGTATGACCTCCAGCGCGGGCGCGACTGCCGCGCCGGCCATGACCGTCAGCAGCGACAGCGAAAGTATGCTCGCCGCCAGCGGCCTGAGTTTGATTTGTCTGTTCATAGTATTACCTCTCTTTTTCAGTGGCGTTTTGACGCAGTTACGGGTACATATATTACAGTGGTCCGACCGGAAAGCACGCAGAAAACCGCAACTCCGTATGGCGAAGAAAAGACGGTTTCCGCCGCGGCTTCGATACCGGGACACCGCAAAAAATGTATCGGTATTTGCGCCAAAGCGCAAACAAAAAAGCGTAAGTCCGGTTTGGACTTACGCTTTTTGCTACACAACGAGAGTGATTATAGCAGATTTTCTAAAAAAGTCAAAGGCTTTTTAGCGGCGAATTTATATTTTCCTATACGTATATTGCAGTGTCCCGGTGCCGAAGCTGCGGTGGAAACCACGGCAAGGCCGCAATACCGTAGTGCGATGCAACGCCGGTTTCGTCAGTACCTTCGATACCGGGTTCACGCAATATGCGTATAGGTACAATCTCAAATCGCCTCTGAAAAATCGCCTTTGGAATTAAGCGAGGGCTTCTTTGGATTCATGCTTTGCCTTGATAAACTCGTAAGCGGTCAGGCCGCCGATGAGAACAAGGCCGACAAGGTCGGTCTTCCAGCCGGGGATAATGAGTCCCAGACCGCCGACGAAGAACAGAATGCGCACGAACCAGTTAAGCTTGCGCTTTACAAAGCCGTTGAGACCCGCCGCGACACCGTAGATGCCTAACATCGCGCTGACGCAGATGGAGACGACCTCGATCCAGCTGTTGACGTCGATAAACAGCATCGAGGGGCTGTAGGCAAAAACATAGGGGACGATAAAGGCCGCGATGGCGAGCTTCGTCGCATTTACGCCGGTCTTCATGGGATTTGACTTTGCTATCGCGCTGCCGGCATAGGCCGCAAGCGCAACGGGCGGGGTGATATCGGCGACGATGCCGAAGTAGAACACGAAGAAGTGCGCGGCAACCGTGGGAACGCCGAGCTTTTCGAGGATCGGTGCACAGGTGGCGGCCATGATGCAGTAGTTTGCGGTGGTCGGAACGCCCATGCCGAGGATAATGCAGCAGATCATGGTCAGGAACAGACCGATGATCAGGGTGTTGCCCGACAGGGCAACGATAGCCGCGATGAGCTTGGACGCAAGACCCGTTACGGTGATGCAGCCTGCGATGACACCGGCCATCGAGCATGCGACGGCAACGGTGATGGTGCCCTTACCGCCGGCCTCAAGAGCCTCGACGATCTTTGCCGGGGTCAGCTTGCTGTCCTTGTTGATAATACCGACGACGATCGCGGCAACGATGGAAAGAGCAGCAGCCTTCTGCATTGAAGCGGCATTGAAGCTGACAAGAACGATGAGCAGCACGATGGGGATCAGAAGATATATCTTTGACGCCAGCTGCTTGCCGGGAACCATTTCGCTGCGCGAAATGCCCTTCAAGCCGAGCTTCTTGGCCTCAAGGTGGACTGCAATGAAGATACCTGCAAAGTACAGGAAGGCGGGCAGGATAGCCTTGACCGCTATTGTGCTGTACGGCAGGTTGACGTACTCGGCCATAAGGAAGGCGGCAGCGCCCATGATGGGGGGCATGATCTGACCGCCGGTGGAGGCCGCAGCCTCGACAGCGCCCGCAAACTCGGGCTTATAGCCGGTCTTCTTCATCATGGGGATCGTGACGGAGCCGGTGGTAACGGTGTTGCCGACCGAGGAGCCGGAAACCATGCCGCACAGAGCCGAGGACACGACCGCAACCTTCGCCGGGCCGCCGGCCGCCGAGCCGCAGGCCTTGTTCGCAAGGTCTATGAAGAACTGGGCGATGCCGGTACGCTCAAGGAAGGCACCGAATACGATGAACACGACGATGAACTTTGCACAGACGTTTATCGGGGTGCCGATAACACCGCCGGTGCTGTAAAACAGAGTATAGATGACTCTGGCAAACACGGTCTGGATATCCATGCCTTTGCTGAACATGTTCCAAAAGGTGTAGGCCAGCAGCGCGCCTGCAACGCAGAGAATGGGAACGCCGACGCAGCGGCGGCACAGCTCCATGAGGCAGAGTATGCCGATAATGCCGATGACGGTGAACTCGGGGGTCATCTTCGAGGCGCTCGTAAGCACTTCGATTATGCTGTGGTAGCCGAAACCGTAGTAGAAGAAGCAGGCCGCGCCCACTATCATGATCACCCAGTCATACCAGGGCATGTAGTTTTCGCGGACGTGGTGCTTGCTCATGGGGTAGTACAGATAGCCCATGATGGTTACGCAGCCGAGGAATATCATAAGACGAATCTCGAGCGATGCGTTGCTCCACAGGGTGGAGTATATGCAGTAAAGGGAAAACAACGCCATGATGATGCGTATGATCATTTGGGGAGCGCCTGTCCATATACGGATGTTAGACTCCTTGTCATACTTCTTCATGACCTCCTCCACCTCTTCGATGGAAACGGTCTCCCCCAGATCCGCTGCGGCGGTGTCTATCTCCGGCTCCTGCGCAGCGGTGCCTTTTTTCTTGGACTGGGACATATGAAAACAATCCTTTCACTCGGCCGCCTTCTCACGATTGCCGAGGCTTTGTTGTAATTACCGCAATGACTACGGGGCAAAAATGCACCGTAGTCATTGATGATTTTGATTTTCCTGTTAAGATGCCGTTAAAGTTATGCGGCGGTCTCGACGGTGATGCTATTCTCGGCAAAGTACTTTGCAGCGCCGGGATGATAGGGAATGTCGGCGATGGAGGATGCAAAGTCGAGGCTCAGCTCGGACTTCTTTGCGTGGCCGATCTCGTCGATGTTATCGAAGATGGCGGATACGAAGTTGTAGATGGCGGTGTCGGAAACGTCGTTTCTCGCGATAACAACAGCTGCAACTGCAACAGTGGTCACGTCCTCGGGAGTGTTGTAAACGTCCTTCGCGATGGTGTATTCCTTATAGTAGGGGCAGTTCTCTATGAGGCTTGCCATGTGCTCCTCGTCGATGGAGACAAGGTAAACCTGCTTGCCGGTGCCGAGGTCCTGAACAGCGGGAGTGGGAGCGCCTGCGACGACGAATGCCGCGTCGATCTTGCCGTCCTTGAGGCTGTCGGCGGAGTCGCCGAAGTTGAGGTACTCAGCCTTTATGTCGCTCTCGGAAAGGCCGTACTCGCCGAGAACGTCAAGTGCGTTGAAGTAAACGCCCGAGCCCTTTGCGCCGATGGAAACGGTCTTGCCCTTGAGGTCGGCAACGGACTTGATGCTCGAGTCGAGGGTTACGATCTGGACCTGCTCCATATACAGAGCCGCGACGACGGAGAAGTCAGTGACCTTCTCGTTGAAGAGCTTCTCGCCGTTGTAGGCATAGCTCATAACGTCGGACTGCACAAAGCCGAGCTGAGCGTTGCCGGCTGCGATATCCTCAACGTTTGCCTGCGAGCCGGAGCTTACAAGTGCGGTAACGTTTGTGGAAGTCTTATCGGAGACCTGCTGAGCCAAAACGGTGCCGAAGGCGTAGTAGGTGCCCTGGTCGCCGCCGGTGACGAAGTCGAGGTTTACCGCGCCGTCGTCCTTTGCGGTGTCGTCGCCATTAGTGCCGTTGCTGCACGCGCACAGGGCGAAGACCATCATAACAGCCAGAAGCATAGCTATTATTCTTTTCATGATTTTTTCCTCCTGTTTGTTGTGAATTTTGCATTTTGAATAATCTCATCTTCAAAAATTCATTACAGGCGCATTATACACCCTTGCTCGCGGCATTTCAAGCCCTGAAATGAAATTTTTATCCCCCGAATTTGCATATTATTTCGCAAACTAATTCGATTTTGGCCAATTGCAGCCGCTTTTTCGAGCGGTTTTGCAATATGTACCCCCTGTTTTGCAATTTTCGTCTATATGTAGTTGCAAAATCGAAGGTACATTTTCCGCATTTATTTCACGCGCAATTATCGCTTTCGTCATTTTGCCCTGTTTTGGGCGGCGTTTCTTGTGGCTTTTTTACATGGTTTTTGAATAAAAGGCTTGCATATTGCCGCCGTACATGTTATATTGTTCTCATCTCAAAAACATATGTTTTTGCAGGGAAGACACATAAAGGCGGTACAGATATGAAAATTGCACTTTTAGGCTGCGGAGTAGTCGGCGGCGGAGTTCTTGAGATTGCGGAAAAACGCTCGGATATGTCGGTGAAATACGTTCTTGTAAGGCGTGACAAGCCCGAGCTCGGCGATAAGGCAGTTAAAGATATAAATGTTATATTAAATGATAAAGAGGTCGACACCGTTGTCGAGGTCATGGGCGGCCTGTCGCCGGCGTTTGAATATGTATCTGCGGCAATGAGGGCCGGGAAAAACGTCGTGACGGCAAATAAGCACCTCGTCGCGCATTATTATAAAGAGCTCGTTTCGCTCGCGGCCGAGATGGGTGTTGCCTTCCGATGCACCCCGGCGGTCGGCGGCGGCATACCTTGGCTCGTGAACCTCGAGCGCGTCAAGCGGCTCGACGATGTGCAGTCATTCTGCGGCATCATGAACGGAACGACGAACTTTATCCTTGACGCGATGCACACAAACGGCGCGGATTTTTCCGAGGTTCTCGCCGAGGCTCAGAGGCTCGGCTATGCTGAGGCCGACCCCACGGCGGATATCGACGGGCTGGATATCCGGCGCAAGGCCGTCATTTCCGCAAACGTCGCATTCGACGCCTGCCTTTCGGAGACAGACGTGCCTGTATTCGGCATCCGCAGCATTTTATCCTGCGACATTGCTGCGGCGGAGAGCCGCGAGCGTATCTGCAAGATGCTCGCCTTCGGCGAAAAGAGCGCATCGGGCGCGGTGAGCTGTTATGTTGAGCCCTGCTTCGTGCCTGCGGGCGAGCTTGAGGCCGCAGTGTCGACAAATCGCAACGTCATATCCTTCGTCACCGAGCTCACCGGCAAGGAGAGCTTTTACGGCCAGGGCGCGGGCAGATACCCCACTGCGTATAACGCAGTGGCCGACTGCGCGGACATAATGGACGGCGTGAAGGAGTTCTACACCTCGCTTGTGCGCGATGTGCCGGTCGACAACAATGCCGCCTCGCACAGATATTATGTGCGCTTTTCCGGCAGCGACGAGTTCCTCGCCTCGGTCGAGAGCGAAAAGTGCGGCGATGGGATCATAACCATGCCCGTCCCCGTTGCGAAAATGCACGAATGGGCAGCAAAGGCAAAGGAGGCAGACCCCGGAGTATTCATAGCCGGGCTCATATAATATAATGTTGAAGGTTGCAAAATTCGGCGGCTCGTCCATGGCCGACGCCGGACAGTTTAAAAAAGTAAGATCCATCATAGAATCCGACCCCGCGCGAAAGGTGATCGTCGTTTCCGCCGCGGGCAAGAGATATAAGGACGATCACAAGCTTACCGATCTTTTGTATCTCTGCCATGCGCACAAAAAGTACGGTGTCAGCTGCGATCCCGTTTTTGAAATGATCGCCGGACGCTACCGCGAGATCTGCGCCGAGCTGGGGCTCAGGGTCGATATCGACTCGCAGCTCTCCGCCCTGCGCGACGAGATCGAGTCCGGCATATCCAAGGATAAGCTCGTTTCTCGCGGCGAATATTTCTCGGCGCTTTTGATGGCCGATTATCTCGGCTATGATTTTCTCGACGCAGAGCAGTGGCTGCATTTTTCCTTCGACGGAACGATAGATAAGGAGAGCTCCTACGAAGATCTCGAGCGGCTCGCGACAGGGCGCAGGGTCGTCATCCCCGGCTTTTACGGCAGCATGCCCGACGGCAGCATACGCGTGCTGTCGCGCGGCGGAAGCGACGTGACCGGCGCGCTTGCGGCCGCGGCTTTGGATGCCGATGTGTACGAAAACTGGACGGACGTGTCCGGCATACTCATGGCCGATCCGCGCATTGTTGACAATCCCGACACCATCGAGCGCATAACCTATAACGAGCTGCGCGAGCTCAGCTACATGGGCGCGCAGGTGCTGCACGAGGGCGCGGTGTTCCCCGTGCGCGAGAAAAACATTCCGCTTAACATCCGCAACACCAACGCCCCCGATCATCCCGGAACGCTCATCATGGAGCGCTTCCCCGACGAGGAGATCAGCGACCGCTTCATAACCGGCATCGCGGGACGCAAGAATTTCTCGATCATAACCGTGTCCAAGGCCGGGATGAGTTCGCAGATGGGTTCACTGCGTCAGATGCTCGAGGTTTTCGAAAAGCACGGCGTATGCGTTGAGTACACCCCCTCCGGCATCGACAGTGTATCCTTCGTCGTTTCCGCAGACAAGGCCAAGGATCGCATTTATTCCATCGTCGGCGAGATCCGCGATGCGATCATCCCCGACAACATTCAGATAACCGGCGGAATATCCGTCGTGGCGGCGGTCGGCCGTCAGATGGCCTTCAAGCCCGGCACCTCGGGGCGCATCTTCGCCGCGCTCGGCAAGGCCGGCATCAACATCCGCATGATATCCCAGGGACCGGACGAGCTGAACATCATCGTCGGCGTAAATAACGATGATTTTGAAAGCTGTGTGCGCGTACTATATAATAGTTTTGTGAAATAAGGAGAACGGTAAAATGAAAAAATACAATGTTGGCATTCTCGGCGCAACGGGCGCCGTCGGACAGGAAATGATGAAGATACTCGCCGAGCGCAGCTTCCCCATCGGCGAGCTCAGACTGCTGGCGAGCAAAAAATCCGCCGGCAGGGAGATAAACGGTCACGTCGTCGTCGAGGCGTGCAGAGAGAATTTTGAGGGTCTCGATATCATCCTCGGCGCTGCCGAGAACGACATTGCCGAGCGCTTTGTCGACGATATCAAGGCCTCCGGCGCTGTATTTATCGACAACTCCAGCGCGTTCCGCCTTTGCCCTGATGTGCCCCTCGTCGTTCCCGAGATAAATCCCGAGGACGTAAAAAAACACAAGGGCGTTATCGCAAATCCGAACTGCACCACCGTCATATCCTGCACCGCAGTCAACGCCCTCAACGCCGTTTCCCCCATCGAGAGCATGGTCGTTTCGTCGTATCAGGCGGTCTCCGGCGCGGGCGCGGCAGGTCCGAAGGAGCTCTTCGGCGAGGTCGAGGCCATCGCAAAGGGCGAAAGCTTCGAGCCCAAGGTCTTTGCCTATCAGATAGCCTACAACGTCATCCCGCAGATAGGCGGGGAGCAGTTTGCCGGCTACACCTCAGAGGAGATGAAGCTTCAGAACGAAGGCCGCCGTATCATGCACCTGCCCGAGCTCAAGGTCAGCTGCACCTGCGTGCGCGTGCCCGTAGTGCGCAGCCACAGCGTCTCGATCTGCCTGAAAACAAAAGAGAAAATTTCCGTCGAGCGTGCGCGCGAGGTCATCGCCGCGGCTCCCGGCGTGAAGCTCGTTGACGATCTCAATGCCCTGCAATACCCCATGCCGCTTGATACGCAGAACCAGGATCTCGTTTTCGTCGGCCGCATCCGCGAGGATCTCACCGATGAGCGTGGTCTGAATATCTGGTGCTGCGGCGACCAGGTCCGCAAGGGTGCCGCCACCAACGCCGTCCAGATCGCCGAGCTTTTAATAGCGAAATAAGTCGTTACCTATACATATATTGCAGGTGCCCGGTATCGAGGGTTCCGACGAAACCATAACGTTTCGCGGCCCACGAGTGCGGTGGAAATTTGCAGTCGCCCGGTGTCGAGGCTGCGGGCAAAATCGGTTTTGCATCGCCCTGCGATATTGCACTCTTGCCTTCCCCTTGAGGGGAAGGTGTCGGCCATAGGCCGACGGATGAGGTGTTATTCAAATAGCTATCCACTGTCAGCTATTAGCCGTCAACTCTCAAGAAAATTATCTGCGAAAGCGCCGATAATTTTCTTGACAAACGGAGCGAAATTTGATATCCTATCTGAGCGCTCCAAAGACAGCAGGTATCTTTATGGTGTAAATCCTGCCGAGGATGGCATCATATTTTGATTGCTTACAGCCTCCATGTCTTCGGATGTGGAGGTTTTCTTTATGAGCGTGAACATTAGTGTGGAGGTGAAAAACACACATGCCTAACGCAAAAGTTCTCAGCGAGAAGCAGGCGATCGTAGAAGCACTCGTCGAGCGCATCAACGCAGCAAGCGCAGGTATCCTGGTCGATTACCAGGGCATCACCGTGGCCGAAGATACGGCGCTGCGTACCGAGATGCGCAAGGAGGGCGTCGACTACACCGTCGTCAAGAACACCCTTACCAGGATCGCTATCGACAAGGCCGGAATGAAGGAACTCGATCCCGTCCTCAACGGCAGCACATCCATGGCAACCAGCACCGAGGACCCCATCGCTCCGTTCCGTATCATCAGCGATTACTCCAAGAAGCTCGGCGATAAGTTCAATATCAAAGCAGCTTTCATGGAGGGCAAGATCCTCAGCGAGCAGGAGATAGCAGAGCTGTCCACGCTCACCAGCAAGAACGACCTGTACTCGAAGCTGGCAGGCTCCCTGAATGCAATCATGGGCGGCCTTGCAGTTGCTCTGAGCGAAGTCGTCGAGCAGAAGGGCGGCGCAGCCGCTCCCGCAGAAGCAGCAGAATAATCCGGCTGCATCACACATTAAAATTTGGAGGAAATTATAATGGCAAGCGAAAAAATCACCGCCATGATCGACGAGATCAAGGCTCTTTCCGTTCTCGAGCTCAAGGAGCTCGTTGATGAGATCTGCGAGACCTTCGGTGTCTCCGCAGTTGCAGCAGCAGCTCCCGCAGCAGGCGGCGCAGCAGAGGCTGCCGCAGAGAAGACTGAGTTCGACGTTGTTATGACCAGCTTCGGCGCAGAGAAGATCAAGGTCATCAAGGAGATCCGCGGCATCACCGGTCTTGGCCTGGCAGAGGCAAAGGCAATGGTCGAGAAGGTTCCCGTTGCTGTCAAGGAAGGCATTTCCAAGGAAGACGCAGAGGCTCTCAAGGCTCAGCTCGAGGCAGTCGGCGCAGCAGTCGAGATCAAGTAAGAATTTACTTAGCAAGAACAAAAACCTCCGTTCATTTCGAACGGAGGTTTTTTTAGCTGCGTACGGACGCTCCTACGGATACGGTTATTGCGGCGGCCCGGTATCGCACCTACCGACGAAACCGTAAGACTGCCGCAGCCCAATACTGCGAGCCAAATTTTATGTCAGCCCGACCGGAGAGCGCGGAGAAAACCGGGGCATGCGGAACGGGCTTGCCCGTTCCCTACACAGTGCGGCGTAAATTGTTATTGCACTTACGGGAGGCTGCGGTTTTCCGGTTTTGCCGGCATTCCCGATACAGGGCTGACGCAAAAAACGTATCAGTATGAGCCTTAATTCGCCACTAAAAAAACGCGGTATGGTTTTTCCATACCGCGTTTTTTCAGATCTCGAAGGGGGATTAACCCTCGATTGCCTCTGCAGGGCACTGTGCTGCACAAGCACCGCACTCAAGGCACTTGTCGGGATCGATCTCGTAGTGAAGATCGCCCATAGAGATAGCTTCAGCAGGGCACTGTGCTGCGCAGGAACCGCAGGACAGGCACTCGTCAGTAATTACAAAAGCCATGATGTAACCTCCATATGTGTTGTTCGCTCAATAGGGATTCAGGTCTTACCTATGTCTTGCAAGTGCATTGTAACACATATTTTTAAAATTGCAAATGTAAATTGAAGTTTATAACTATAAATTTTGCAATTTGGCAATAATCCCGTATACGACAGTATCGGCACGGCCGATGTATTAATATGTGCACAAGGGGGAAGAGACCTTGAAAAACAACGAAAAATTCACTGAAAAGGCCGAGGGAGCGATAGAGCAGGCGCGGCTTGCCGCGTTTGGACTCGGCCACAGCTATGTCGGCACCGAGCATCTGCTTTTGGGCATCCTGCGCGAAAAAGCCGGTCTCGGCGCACGAATACTGCGCGACCGCGGCATAAGCGAGCACAGCCTCAAGGATGCGGTGAGCCGCCAAAGCGGAACCGGCGAGCCGGGCGCTCCGACACAGGGGCTCACAAAGCATGCGTGGCAGGCGATAGAAAAAGCGGCCGCGGACGCGGCGCGACTCGGTCACAGCTATATCGGCACCGAACACCTGCTTTTGGGTATCCTCCGTCAACCGGACTGCGGCGGAGCGAGAGCGCTGACCGCCGCGGGGCTCAGCCTTAACGATGTCTACACCGACATCCTTGCCGTTTTCGGTGCAGGCTCGTTCAAGCCACGCCCTCAGCAGCAGCCCGCGCAGCCGAAGGCCGCGGTCAGGCACAGTGAAACACGCATCCTCGACCTGTACAGCCGCGACCTTACGCAGATAGCCGCCGCAGGGGGCTTTGACCCCGTCATCGGACGCGAGGAGGAGATACGCCGCAGCGTGCAGATACTCTCGCGCCGCAGCAAAAATAACCCCGTTCTCATCGGCGAGCCGGGCGTGGGCAAGACCGCCGTTGCCGAGGGTATCGCGTCATATATCGCAAGCTCCGACGCGCCCGAGAGCATGGCAGGAAAGCGGCTCGTCGCGCTCGATCTTCCGGCGCTTCTGGCGGGAACGAAGTACCGCGGCGATTTCGAGGAGCGCGTCAAGGCGGTGCTCAAGGACGTGAAAAAAGCCGGCGATGTGATACTTTTCGTCGACGAGCTGCACACCATGATAGGCGCAGGCAGCGCGGAGGGGGCGATAGACGCGGCAAATATACTGAAGCCCGCGCTCGGCCGCGGCGAGGTGCAGATGATCGGCGCGACGACACCCGAGGAGTACCGCCGCCACATAGAAAAGGACGCGGCGCTCGAGCGCAGGTTCCAGCCGGTGAAGGTCGCGGAGCCTTCGAGGGAAAACAGCCTTTTGATGCTCGGCGGAGTGCGCCCGAGCCTTGAAAAGCACCACCGCGTAAAAATATCCGACGCGGCACTCACGGCGGCGGTCGACCTCTCTGTGCGGTATATAAACGACCGATTCCTGCCGGATAAGGCCATCGATCTCGTTGACGAAGCGGCGGCACGTATCCGCGTCTCCGGCGGCGGGCTCGTCACGGCCGAGGACGTCGCTGATGTTGTCTCCGTGTGGACGGGCATCCCCGTTGCAAATCTCAGCGCCGACGAGACAAAGCGCCTTAAAAACATGGAAAGCGTCCTGCACCGCCGCGTGATCGGACAAAATGAGGCCGTCACCGCCGTTGCACACGCTATCCGACGCGGCAGGGTGGGGCTTTCCGACCCCGGACGCCCGATAGGGAGCTTCCTGTTCCTCGGCCCCACGGGCGTGGGCAAGACCGAGCTCTGCCGTGCACTGGCCGAGGCTGTGTTCGGCGCGCCCGACGCCATGATTCGCCTGGACATGTCCGAGTATATGGAAAAGCACGCCGTCAGCAAGCTTATCGGCTCGCCTCCGGGCTATGTCGGTTATGAGGACGGCGGCCAGCTCACCGAGCGCGTGCGGCGCAAGCCATGGTCGGTCGTGCTGTTTGACGAGATCGAAAAGGCGCACGAGGACGTGTGGAGCATTCTTCTTCAGATAATGGACGACGGCAGGCTGACAGACTCCATGGGCAGAGTAGTGAGCTTTCGCAACACCGTCATTGTAATGACCTCGAACGTCGGCGCAAAGGCGATAAGCGATGGGCGGCCAAGCCTCGGCTTTGCCTCCGACGGCGGCGACGAGAGCTGCGTCATGCGCGCGAGGATAAGCGAAGAGCTGCGCAGAACCTTTAAACCTGAATTTTTAAACCGCATTGATGAGACAATCGTGTTCCGCCGCCTGAGCAGAGCCGAGATGCGCAGCATCGCAGAGCGCATGCTGCTTACGGTCGCCGAGCGCTTCGAAGCGCTCGGCATGACGCTCATCACGCCCGACTGCGTGGTCGATTATCTCGCCGAGAGAGGCTACGACGAAAGGTACGGTGCGCGCCCTTTGCGCCGCGCGATACGCAGCATGATAGAGGACAGAGCCGCCGAGCTCATACTCTCGGGCAGCCTCGGCCGCGGCGATACCGTTCAGGCACAGCTCAAGGGGGATGAATTAATTTTGACAAAAACCGAGCTTTAGGATATAATGTTCTCCGTATTTTTTGCGGAGGCAAAACTATGGATAAGCAGAAATATCTTGATCTTGTAAACTCTCGCTGCGAGTATAATAAGTATAATCATATCTACACGACCGATATAGGCCCCGACTTCTCTGTCGTAGAGGCCGAGCTGCGCCCGGAGTCGCTCAATCCCCTGGGTATGGCGCACGGCGGTTTTGTTTATTCCCTGTGCGATGTTGCGGCCGGAGTCGTGGTCGGTCAGCGCGCCGAAACCTTTGTCACGCTCAGCGGCAACCTTTATTTCATGCGCCCGAATAAGGGCAAAAAGCTGCGCTGCGAGGCGAAGATCATAAAGCACGGCCGCACCGTCAACGTCGTCGATACCTGCGTTTACGACGATAACGGCACACTCACCGCCAAAGGCACCTTTGAAATTTATATTTTAGAGGCGAATTAAGGCTGCTACGGATACGTTTTTGTCGGTGCCCGGTTCGATAATGCCGACGAAATCGTGAGTCTGTCGCTTCCCGCAAGTGCGAGGAAAATTTTGCGCCGCGTTACGGTGCCCCACCGCACCCCTGTAGGGGCAACCATTGATCGCTCGCATGGCCGGGACCTGAAATCAAATGCAAGTGAAAATGAAGAGAGTGCAGAAACTGAGTCTGCACTCTCTTTTTTACATTATAAATTTTAGCGTCAACCAATTTTTCGGAAGCGGAACGGGCAAGCCTGTTCCCTACAGGGATGCGATACAAATTCGCACTGCACTATCGGGAAGCGATAGTTTCACGGTTTTGCCGGCAGGTGCGATACCGGGCATCCGCAATCACCGTATCCGTATCTGCGTCAATTCACTGTTAAAAAGCGTCGCAGTCGTCGAAATCGAGGAGGGTGGGGTCGACGGGGGTCTCGCGCAGGACGCTCTGCATGTACTGGTTGACCTGGCGGCGCATATCGCGGCGCGAGATCGTGCGCGGATCCATGAGATCCTGCTGCACCCAGATGAAGTTTATGTTTCGCTCGCGCGCCTGCTCGTCGAAAATGCCCTGAAGTCCGTCCATGCCCTTGCAGGAGATCTGATCGTACATTATGATCGTGTCGACATTGTACTCCTCTGCCACGCGCCACATCTCGTCGACCGCGTTTTTGAAGCCGCCCTTGGTGTGCTTGCGCATGGTAGCGCGCTGATAGGTCAGCGCAACGCCTTTGAGCATCGTCTCGGGCGTGGAGGTGTCGATAATGACCTGTGAGATGTGCGTTTCCATATCCATGACGGATACGATGCCCCAGCACTGCTCGAGCCAGTTGGAGAAGTTGGTGTAGTAGTTAGCAGGGCAGGACCAAACGAGCGCCTTGTGGCGCATTTCGGCCGAGCAGGGCAGACGCTTTTCGTAGGCGTCGGTCATGAGCTTATGAACTTTCTTGTCGGCCTTGTTGAAGCGCTGATCCATGCCGCCTTGCAGATGATAGGTGTACATACGGTACAGCCACGGCGAGGGACCGGTTATCTGCGGATAGTCTGTGCGGTTTATCTCCCACAGGTCGAGATGGAAGCGCGTTACCTCATTGTAGCTCTCAAGCGCCTTTGCGAAGGCGTCCCAGTCGAACTTTTCGCCCGTGTGATCTTCAATGAATTTTATGCAGCCGCGTAGCTCCTCGACGGCGTATTCCTGTGCGTCGACATCGTCGTTATAGCGCAGCGGAACGCCGAGACAGTAGGTCGGCAGCTTGAAATAGCGATCCTGGAACGATGTGGTCATGATGCTGCCGTCGCAGGGCATGTTGCAGGCGATGAAGCACTTGCCGAAGATGGGGAAATCGCCCTCGGCGGCGACGCCGGCTTCCGCCGACGGCAGGGGACATACGTCCGCCGGAACGCCGAAGTTTTCAATCGCGTCCAGATACACCGGCGGAAGCTGCTGGTTTATCATCGATGAAAGGAAGATGGGGATAGTCTGCACCGGGATGCCGATGAGATTCGGGAAGCCGGCCATGAGCTCGGTCGGAACGAGCTCGTCAAAGCAGACGATGCGGTCGGCAAGCGACTTTTTGCCGCCGATGTTCTGATCGGCGTTAAATGTGTCTGCAATGATATCGATGGTGTGCTTTATGATGATATCGTACAGGAGATGGCCGGCCTTGAGCTGCACGCCGCGCATGCCCTCAAGCTGGCGGTCGATAAACTGCGGCAGCGTCAGATAGGTCAGCATCCAGCGATAGCGGAATATACCCTTGACGACCTGCAGGGGCGACTGGAGGACGAATTTTATCATATCCTTCCACATGACGCACCACCATGCATAGTCAACGAGCGTATCCTTTATGCCGCGCCATTCGCGCCAGCGGCGAACGCCGGTCTTGTCTATGTAGGTAAGCCCCAAATTTCTCGGTTTTCCTGCCATGTCAGCGTCCTCCCTTATTGATCTGTTTTATTTCGAGACTCTCGACAAACGCCTGAACGCGCGTGCGAAGCTGGCCGGAGGCGTTGCCGGTGTACTCTCTGTCAACGCAGACGGTGGGGTAATTATACAGCTCCGTCATGACGTGCGAGGCAAGCGCCCTTTCATAGCCCCAGAACTCACAGAACTTCATCTGTTCGTAAATAATGCCCTGGGCGTTAAAGTCCTTTGCGAGCTTGTCGACAAAATCATAGCGGTCGTGGACCTTATCCTGCGACATGTAGCGCGGGCACTGGCTCGTTTCCTGATAGAAGCGGCAGATCTGATCGAGAGCGGGCTCTTCGTCATTTAGGATGATCTCCTGCCTGCCGGGGAAGGAGCCGAAGCAGAAGCGGTCGGCTACGATCAGTGCGCCCGACTGCTCGACCGTGCGCGTGAAGTCAAGATCGTCTATCTCACTTCCGACAACGACGACGCGTGCGCGGTGTGCGCATTTTTCGTCGGGAACTCGTGTTTTGACCTCCTCGAGCGTCTCGCGCAGCTTGTCGATTATGAGATACTTCGGGCAGCAGTAGGAAACGAGGCACAGAACGTGGAACTCGTAGCCCGTTATCGGGGGATTGTCGAGCTTGCGGTATTCGCCGATCTCTGTAATGATGCGGCAGACCTCGTTGTGCTCGGCGACGGCGCGGCGGATGGCGGCGTCGGAAATGTCGGTGCCGTATTTCTCATGCAGAGGCTCGAGAACCTTTTTCTGAAGCTGATTTTTGTAGTGCGCGATGCCGTGGGGCGTTACCTTGAACGGCACGTCAATGAACGATACGAAGAATTTATCGTTCTTCACGAGGTTTAAAAGCTCAAAATGCTCGAGCGCACGGTTCATCTCGGTGCAGGTTTCGCCGCCGGCCAGCGCCGACAGGAAGTTATAGCCGCCCTCGATTCCGCGCTCGACAAGTGCCTTCGTGTAGCCGCACAGGTAGTTGGTCATGTAATAGGTCGATACCTCCAGTGAGCCCGTGCGCGGCGCTCTCATTCGGACGGAAAAGCAGTTATCGAGGTTGAGCAAAACCTCCGGCATGTGATAACAGGTGTAACCCACAGCCTTCTTTCCCTCCGATATCGCCTGCATGACGAGCTCGTTCCCGGCCTCGTCGAGCAGGTGCTCAAAGTAGATAAGGTGCTTTAAGTCTTTCATACTCCCTCCCAAAACATTAATAATATATTAATTCGTTTATCTTTTGTCATTGCATTTAGTATATTATGTCTAAAGCTCTATGTCAATACAATACAGTTCAAAGCGTAATTTCTTTGACAGCGGACAGACTATGGTTTATGATATGCTTATATTGATATGTAGATTTTCGGAGGATGATAATATGAGCAAAAAGGAACTTGCCGCGCAGTACCACGCCTCGGGCTGCAACTGCGCGATGGCGGTCGGCTGCGCATTCTGCGATAAGGCCGGCATAGATGAAGGCGAAATGAAGGCGCTCGTTCGCCGCTACGGCGGAGGTGCGTTCAAATACTGCGGCGCGCTGCTGGGCGCGGTGGCCGCGATGAACATGGCAGAGGGTGGGCGTAACGACGACGATCCCGCCGCGCTCGACGGAGCGGCATCGGACAAGGCTGCCGAGCTTCTGCGCGAGTTTGAGGCAAAAAACGGCTCTGTTTTCTGCCGCGAATTAAAGGGCAGAGACACCGGCGTAGTTCTGCGCTCCTGCCGCGGCTGCGTCGAGGATGCCGCCGAGCTTGCAGAGAAGATTTTTGAGAAAAAATAATGTATCGCATATAAGGAGTGCGCTAAAGCGCAATTGAAAAGATGCTTATAGATGGGAAAAAACTTTCGGAGAAGATCTGCGCACAGGTCAGAGTCGAAGCAGAAACGATGCGGCGCAGACCGTGCCTTGCGGCGGTGCTCGTCGGCGAGGATCCGGCGTCGCAGATATATGTGCGCAATAAGGAGCGCGACTGCGCAAAGTGCAGCATCGACAGTCTAAGATACGACCTGCCGGATACCGTGGCGGAGGCGGAGCTTTTAGAGCTTATAGACAAGCTTAATAATGACGACGCGGTTGACGGCATTCTGGTGCAGCTGCCGCTGCCGGAGCAGATAAACGAGCGCAAGGTAATAAACGCGATAGCGCCGGAAAAGGACGTTGATGCGTTCCATCCGATAAACGTCGGCAAAATGGTCACGGGCGAGGGCTGCCTGATGCCGTGCACGCCGGCGGGTATCATGGCCATGCTGAGGGAATACGGCATCTCGCCCGACGGGAAGCACTGCGTCATCGTCGGCCGCAGCAACATTGTCGGCCGCCCGATGGGGCTGATGCTTTTAAACGCCGACGCGACGGTGACCTACTGCCACCGGCATACGAAGGATCTCGCGTCGATGACAAGGCAGGCGGATATACTCATCGTTGCCGCAGGCTCACCGCGGCTTATAAGCGGCGATATGGTCAAGGACGGCGTTGTCGTCATCGACGTGGCTATGAACCGCGACCCCGAAACGGGGAAATTTTTCGGCGACGTGTGCTTTGACGAGGTCGAGAAGAAGGCGAGCTTTATAACGCCCGTGCCCGGCGGCGTCGGACCGATGACGCGCGCTCAGCTTATGAAAAATATCCTCGCCGCGGCGAAGGAGAGAACTTTAAAAAATGGCTGAGGGAAAAAGACTTTACGGCATCGACCTGTTCAAGACGTTGGCGATGTTTCTCGTGGTCGCGCTGCATATAAACACTGTCGGCGGTGCTCTTGATGGCAGCGCGGCAGGCTCTGCGCAGTGGTGGATAGCCGACTTTGTGCAGATCGCAGCCTATTGCTGCGTCGACTGCTTCGCGCTGGCTACGGGCTTTCTCATGGCCGAACGCGGATTCCGACTCGGACGCATAGTTCCGCTGTGGCTCCAGGTCGCATTCTATTCTGTGGTAACGGCCGTCGCGTGGTATTTCGTCGTGCCGGGGCAGATAGGCCTCAAGTACATAGCCTCGTCCTTTTTTCCCGCGCTCACGTCGAAATACTGGTATTTCACAGCGTACTTCGTCCTGTTTTTCTTCACTCCGTTTTTGAGTGCGCTGCTGCGTGCTTTAGATGCTCGCGGCAGAAAAATGCTGCTCGCGGCGGTATTCGTTTTCTTCTCGCTGCTGCCGACGTTCAGGCCGCTGAACGTTATTCCTCTTTCGGGCGGTTACTGCTTCTTTTGGCTCGCGGCGCTGTATCTCATCGGCGGCTGCGTGCGGCTTGACAGACTGTATGAGCGCGCGAGCGGGAAATTTTTCGTGCTTACATATTTCGCTTCCGTTGCGGTTATGCTGCTTTGGCAGGTGCTGTTCGGAGCTGATAAGGTGCGCCTTATCAGCTATCTGTCGCCGACAGTGCTCGTGTGCTCGGTTGCGCTGCTGTGCGCATTCTGCCGCATGAGAGTTCCCGATAAGCTCACGGGTGCTGTAAAATTTTTGAGCACAACTTCCTTCGGCGTGTATCTCATCCATATCAGTCCGTTCATGCTGAACGTATACCTTGCAGGAAGCTTTGCCTTTATCGGCAAAATGAACGCATGGCTCGTGCTGCCGTGCGAGCTCGGCTGCGCTTTGGCGATATATGCCGTGTGTACGCTGACAGAGTACCTGCGGCAAAAGCTGTTTAAGTTCTGCCGCATAGATAGGCTCGCCGCCGTGTCGGACAGACTTGACAGACTCGGCAGCACCGGCGGTGCTGCCCGATGAGGCACGCTCAGGCCGCACTCGCGGGAAGCGGCAGTTCCACGGTTTAGCCATCACATTCGATGCCGGGCTACCGCAATAGACGTATCCGTAGGCGCCACGATGCGCCTCTAAAAAAAGCGCAGGCCGATGAAAACCGGCCTGCAAAACAGGGTTGTGGGATAAAGATATGAGCCGCGGCCTTGCTTTGCAAGACCTATTGGATAAGCTGTGCTTAGATAATACAACGCAGCTGCCTCCGTGTAAAGAGCGAAGGAACACTACTTTTGTCGAACGGAAAATTTTTCGCAAATAATTCTCTCGCGCTTGGGAATACTGAGTGGGAAAGGAGTGTTTGCAAGTGATAATCGACCGCATCGCACTTATCCTGACCATAATCGGCGGCATCAACTGGGGCAGCATCGGCCTGTTCGGGTTCAATATCGTCGCGTGGATCTGCGGCGGACAGACGGCGGCAGTCAGCCGCGTAATATACACGCTCGTAGGTCTTGCGGCACTTTGGTGCATATCGCTGCTGTTCCGCCGCGACGCGCTTCCCGACGAGACGTGACCGCAAAGCTGAAAGCCCGCGCTGCCGACAAGGAAAGCGCGAGCTTTTTTATAAATTATACATCAATACTCAATATGCCGCAGTCGCGGACGTATTCGGCGAATTTTTCGGTTATATAGACCTGCGCGTCAAGTCCGCGCCCGTCCTTTATGAGAGCGACTATACGCTCACTCTGCTCAATGAGCCCCTCGAGCCCCCAGTGACCGGCGCAGTGCCGCCAAAGCCCCTGCGATATCTCGGTAAAGGAGTTCATCAGCAGAATAAATACCTCGTTGCCGCTGAGACTGCAGATAAGATAGTGAAAATCTTTTGTCATCGTGCCGAGCTCGTCAGCGCTGAGACCATGCCCGCGCACGGCTTTGAAGCGCTCGATGTACTCTTCGAGAACGCGGATATCCTCGTCGCTGTGCGAGGCCGCAAGCCTGATGAGCGCGCCGCCCTCAATGGCGTTTCGTGTCTCGACGAGCGCTACGATGCGCTCACGCGTCATGTGCTGCTCGCCCGAGCGCAGTATCTCGTGCAGCGTATCGTAATTTCCGCTTGCAATGTAGTCGGCGACGTATGTCCCGTGGCGCGGGACGATATCAAGAAAGCCCGTGCGCTCAAGATCCTTTATCGCAAGATGGATCGCCGACTGATTTATCCCCGTTCGCTCGGAAAGCTCGCGCTCGCTCGGCAGCTTCTGTCCCGGGCTGAGTTCGCCTGTCAGTATCTTCGATTTTATGTTTTCAAAAAAACATTCCTTTGCCGAGGGAATGCTTATTTTTTCAAATGCCATAATTGTTACCGCCTGCACAGACTTGTGATTGATTAATCACAATCACAAGAATATTATGCAGGATTTTTTCGCCATTGTCAAGAAAATCTACTGAAATTCCGCATATTTTCATTGACGCAAAAATATCTATGTGTTAATATGTAATTGTGATTATTCACAATACGGTAAAAGGGGGGTAACTGTTATGGTCATGCTGTATATAAACTTTTCGATAGCACCGTTTATCGGGAAGCTGTTTCTCGGGAGAAAAAACGGCGTTATCGACATGGATAAGGCAGAGAATTTTTTCCCGCCCGAAACGGCGGAAGACATCGCCGCTTTTCCGGGGCTGAAGTGGAAGGTTTGGGCGGTCTCGCCCGACGGACGCCGCGGAACCGGATTTTACCTGTTTGCAGACCGCGAAAGCGCAGAAAAACGAGCGGAATATGCAAAAAAATTTTACCCGAAGAATCCCGGGATGTATAATGTGAAGTGCGAAATTTTCGAGGTCATGGAGGCTTCATCGCGCGTCACGCGCGCAGACCTCGACTGCCCGGCGAATCCGGGCTTCACTCCGGCGGACTACAAAGTGTGGTTTGATCCCCAAAAAGAAAGAACGTTAAGGTTAAAGAAGATAAAAAGGCTTCTTGCCAAATAAAGAGGAGGATACTATGAAAGATCTAAAGCACCTCATCTACTTTGAAGACCTGCTCACCGAGGCGAATAACGAGCTCGTCAAGCAGGCTTCCGAGGAGGGAAAGCTGGCACTGGGCTACACCTGCTATTTTATCCCCGAGGTACTGCTGAACCTCGGAGGCTGCTTCTCGGTGCGCCTGCGTGCTCCGGGAACGTCGAATACCGACATCGGCACCTACTACATGACCAACAAGACCTGCCCCTTCACGCGCAGCATTCTCGAGCGCAGCATGGAGGGCGGATATAACTTCCTGTCGGCCATGTTTTCGTCCGAGACCTGCCAAATGATGCACCGCGCTCATGAGTACTTCGACATCATGGGACTCGTCAAGGAGCAGAACCCGAAGTTTTTCATGAGCATGATGGACGTGCCCTTTGTCACGACAAAGGCCGCCTACGAGCATTATGAGACTCAGCTTCGCAAGTACATACTCAAGCCGCTTGAAGAGGTCTACGGCGTAGACGTTTCCGACGGAGCCATCCGCAAGGCCATAGAGGAGCACAACGAGATCTGCCGCATCATCACCGAGCTCGGCGATCTGCGCAAGCTCCCCAATCCGCCGATCACAAGCTACGAGTTCCATGTTATCCAGCTCGTTTCCGAGTGCTGCCCGCAGTATCTTATTCTTGACAAGCTCGAAGAGACGCTCAAGGAAGTCAAAAAGCGCAAGGTCGATCCCAAGCCGAGCTACCGCGCACGCATAGTCGTGACGGGCTCGGAGGTTGATAATCCGGAGTTTACAAAGCTTCTCGAGGACTGCGGCGCATACGTCGTGGCCGACCGTTACTGCTACGGCTCGCTGCCCGGCAGAGAGGAGATCGAGATCCGCGAGGGTGAGAGTGCGCTGACTGCTGTCGCGCGCCACTATCTCTCCACCAGCGAGTGCCCTCGGTTTATGAACAAGGAAAAGCAGGTCCAGCGCCGCAGCTACTTAAAGCAGCTTGTTAATGACTACGATGCCGACGGCGTTCTGTACCTCCAAATGAAGTTCTGCGAGTATTGGAGCTACGAGCGCGTCATGGGCGTGCACGACATGAACGATGTCGAGGGCATACCCTGCATCGGTGTCGAGAAGGAATACACTATGGCTTCGGCCGGCCAGCTGCGTACCAGATTCCAGGCCTTCGTCGAGAGCATCGAGATAAAGAAGATACAGGGAGGTAAAATGTGATGGCAAATGAGGCAAAACGCTTTTACAAAGGCAGCGGCATCGCAAAGCACCGCGAGTGGCGCGGCCTGAAGGACACCTTCTATGACTACACTCAGTGGGCCATAAACCTCGGCATACTGGCGAAGTTCATCACCATTTCCCCCGTGCGCATCGTCAAGGGTCTGTTCGAGTACCGTTGGTTCGGTGCATATATGGGCACTTTGCACATGATCGATAAGTGCACCGCCGGTATGCGCGGCCCCGCGCTGCGCGTTTCGCATACGCAGATGCACGCCATCATGAAAGGCGCGACCGGAATGATCGGCAACAGCATGAAGGGCGACCGCCGCTTCGGAGAAACGAAGAACGCCGACAAATTCGTCATGCTTGAGCAGACCATGTGCCCCGAGATCGTTGCGGGCTTCCCGAATCTCAAGGCTCTGCCGCTCGAGGTTTTGCAGGGGCTTCTCGGTACCTATATGGATCAGAACCTCGCCCCGTTTTACATGGACATCATGGAAAACGTCGGCCTTCCGGCCGACTCCTGCCGCCTGAGCGCAAACGCCGCGGGCGTTGCGATAAACGACGACTACCCGCAGGTCGGCGCATGCCTTGTTACGAACAACATGCCCTGTGACTCCTCGACCATGAACAGCCAGCTCATCGAGCGGCGCATCACCATACCCACGACCGTCGCGGGTATCCCCATGCGCTGGGAGGATGAGGCGACCGACAAGTATGCTCTCGCTCAGATGAAAGAGACCATAAAATTCATCGAGGATACGACCGGCGAAAAATTCGACGAAAAGGCATTCTTCGAGGTTATGAAGCAGCACAACAGGGAAGTGCGCAACGAGTTCGAGGTTTGGGAGTACGCAAAGACTAAGTACTCGGCCTTCGGCCATGTTATCTCGCCGCTGTTCCATGCCTTCTACTTTACTTTCTCCGGCGGCAGCATGCCGTATGTCGACAAAGCGGCAAAGAAGGCTCTTAAAATTGCGGAAGAAGCCTATAAAAACAAGGTCGTCAGCTTCGACAAGGCGCGCCACCGCATGATAACCTGGGGCGGCCCGGGCTGCTACTACGTCGACTTCAACACCTGGGCATATAACTGCTGGGGCGTTCTCGTCGCCGCGCAGATGGACATGTTCTCCGGCAACGTCATCATCTCCGAGGATAATCTCGACGAGGCGCTCATCGGCATCGCGCACAACTACGAGCGCGGCGTCATGCGCCGCCACCTCACCGGCGGATATCGGCATCTGCTCGAGGTCTGGGATGAGGCCGAAAAGTTCAACTGCGACATCGTCCTTGTTTATGACGATATCACCTGCAAGGGCGCAATGGGTCTTGCCGGCGTCGTGAACGATCAGGCCAAGGACAAAAACAAGCACCTCGTCTGGGTGCAGAACGATATGTTCGACCACCGCACCATAAGCCGCAATGAGATGCGCAGGCAGTTCTCCGAGTACATGACCGCCGTCATGCAGGAGGAGCCTCTCGACGCAAGCCTCATCGACTTTGACGATTACGAAGGATGGTAATGAAAATGAAAAAGAAGCTTCTTATCGGCACGCTGAGCATCATCCCCCTGAGCATGCTCATTTACTGGTTCAATCTTGACAATAAGCTGCTGTATTACGGCGTCCGCCCGATCCTCAACAAGGTCTATAACTCGCAGAAGCGCGACGTAAGACTCTGATTTTTCAGTGGCTTACGGACGCGGAAATTGTTCTGATTTGGGGTAAAAGTCTTGTCAGCACCTTGCCTTCCCCTTCGATGGAAAGGTGCCGCGCTTGCGCGGCGGATGAGGTGAAAAAAGAGAGTGCAGATTCTCGTCTGCACTCTCTTTTTTGCATTCGTATTCAGTTATAGCTCCGACTATGCGGGCGGGCTCGCCCGCTGTAACGGTTTCCGCAGCACTTTCGATACCGGGCACCGCAAAAACCGTATCGGTAGGTGCCCCCCCGTGCGCCACTGAAAAACAAAAAACAAGTGTTGATTTTCTGACGTTTGTATAGTAAACTGTATTATAGATATAAAAATAAATTAAGGAGCGCGGTCAGCATGGAAACAGTCAGACCAAAAAAGGAAGACAGACGCGTAAGATACACAAAGCAGGCAATACGGGACGGCTTTCTGCGGCTGCTTGCCGAAAAACCGATCGAGAAGATAAGCGTGACGGAGATATGCCGCGAAGCGGACATAAACCGAGGCACGTTCTACGCGCATTACTCCGATCCCTACGAGCTCAAGCGCAGCCTTGAGAATCAGCTGGCCGAGGCGATGGAACAACGGCTGCGCGAAAGCGGTCTTAAGCGCCTCGATTCGCTCCAAACGCTGCGGCTTCTGAAAGAAAATGAGGAGCTCTGCCGAGTTTTTGCCGGGCCATACGG
>CAVGIU010000008.1:0-30620 GCA_963629425.1 Oscillospiraceae bacterium | reverse complement strand
GCGAGTTTGCCGACGGCACGACCTACTATGTAAAGGGTGACGACGGAATTTACTCTGCTGTCGCGGCTGATGCGGCATTTGATGCATCCGAGACATACTACCTGAATGCCGCAAAGACCTGGAACGGTGACTGGCTCGACTTCTACGACATGCTCTCTGAGGGCATCATGATGCCTCTCGGCGCAATGGTCATGGCATTCGCAATCGGCTGGATCTGGAAGATCGATATTGTTGTTGAAGAATGCGAGCAGTCCGGACACAAGTTCTGGGGCAAGAGCTTCTTCAATATCTGCTACAAGATCATCACTCCGCTCGGCATGGCATTCGTTCTGTTTGCCCAGGTCACCGACTTCTTCGGTTAAGTTTAACAAGCAACATAACATACGATTTAAGGAGCAGCTCCGGCTGCTCCTTTTTGTATCATTTACAGCAAAAAAAGCTCCCCAAAAGGGGAGCTTTCGTTATCCTATTTGGCATATGTAGGCCAGCTTGCCGCTGTAGAACTGAGAATACTGCGCCATGGGGTCTGCTCGGCTGTCATTGTAGAGCCATGTGCCGTCGGCCTGCTTTACGAGCATGATATAATTTTCCGCCGCACCGTCGTAGGAATCAGTCTCAGACGGTTCGCCCTGCGCCCAGGCGTAGAAATCATGGCTTTGTCCGTCGACCCATTTTATTTGGCCGTCATCCGCACGATACGCTCCGATCCACACATACTGTGCGGTGCTGTCAGCGAGCAGCTGGCATATCTTATCGTAGTCAGTCTCGTCCTTTATCGTCGCAAGATGGCCGCCGAGCTCACGGCAGCTGTCCTCCGCTGTCTGCCATGAGAGATCTTCGGAATAGAGCATATACTGAACATCGGCGGGAGCCTTGCTCGGCTCGGGAGTCTGTGTCGGCTCCGCGCTTGGGGCCGCCGATGGCTCTGCCTTGGGCGGCTGAGTCTGCACGACAGGCGAAGGAGCATTTAAGTTAACTCTGTCGCGCCCTAATCCGACTCCGACAAGCAGCAGGCATATCACCGCAAGCGCTATGGCAGAGCGTTTTCCCGCGCGTTTTTCGTGGATGCTGATAGTCGGCTTGACCACCGCCGGTTTTGCCTCCGGCGCTTTCTCTTCGGGTTTGGCCTGAGGCTTCGGCACTTCCTTCTTCGGTGCTGTCTTTTCCGGCTCCGGCTTTTTTTCCTGCTTCGGCTCGGGTTTCTTCTCGGGTACAGGCGTTGGCTTCGGTTCGGGCACTGGCTCCTTACGCTTTATCTCCTCCGGCTCATCGCCGCAGTATTCCCACAGTGCCTTGAGCATATCGTACGCACTTGCGTATCGCTGCTCGGGCGAAAATGCCAGCGCTCGCTTTAAAATTTCAAGCAGCTTTTCCGAAACGCCCTCGGGCATCGGGAAGCTGTCGCCGCTTATGCGCCGCCGCAGTGCGTGGGCGCGCTTTTCCGCGCTCTGCTCACCTGCCTCGGCAAACGGAAGCCTGCCGCCGTTTAATCCGGCATACATTATAAGTGCGATGGCATACACATCCGCGGCCGCGCTCTCCTCGCCATTCCAAAACATTTCCGGCGCCATGTACTCGAGTTCGAGCTTCGTCCAGCCGTTCTCGCCGGTCTTCCCCGCCTTTCCGACCGCGACGCGTCCATCCTCGGCAACGTAGATATTACCCGGACGTATTCCGCCTCTGAATCCGTTTTCGCCGCACTCCTCGGCGGCTATGCGGCAGAGCTTTTTCGCAAGCTCAAGTATCTGCTGCTCCTCGCAGTCGGCAAGATTGCCGCTTTGCAGCTTTTGTGGGTCAAACACGGTGTTTTCTGCCATGCCGCACCTCCAACAATGTTTTTTGCTGATTTACATAATATCACGGCGGCAAAGGCAAGTCAAACCATTAATAATATTTTATTAAGCTGACGGGAATCGAACCCCGGTCAGCTTAAGCTTTGCCTTGATGTTTGCTGCGATATTGTCGGTGTTTTCGGCCATAGCGAAGACAATATCGCCGTTTATCTCCCCCATCACGGCAGTATTTGCAATACATTAAAGCCTATTTTGGCGCAAGGCTCTTCACGAATTGTTTTCACAAGCGCGCAGTCGGGCTTTTAATTCAGCGACATATATGATATTATAAAGAATTATAAAACATAAATTCATATTTGGAGCTTATCATGAACGGACATGAATGTTATATAATCGGCGCTGGCGATTTCTTTGGCCTGCGCGAGACGCCCGACGACAGCGACTATGTCATCGCAGCCGACGCGGGCTATGAATACTGCAGCAAAAACTGCATCATACCCGACCTCGTGCTCGGCGATTTCGACTCGCTCGGAAGCGCACCCAAGCATCCGAACGTAGTTCAGCTGCCCGTTGAAAAGGACGATACGGACACGATGTTCGCCCTGAAGCTTGGTCTTGAAAAGGGCTATAAGCGCTTTTATGTCTACGGCGGGATCGGCGGCAAGCGTCCGGATCACACGATAGCGAACATGCAGGGACTGCTGTATCTTTTAAGTCACGGCGCACGCGGCTGGCTGTTCGGTGAAAAATATGTCTGGACGGCGATAGAAAATTCGGCCCTGCACATTGAGGGTGAAGGCGATGTTTCCGTGTTCTGCTTCGACGGCAAAGCCGAAGGCGTTTCAATAAAGGGGCTCAAATACGAGGTCAGCGACGTTGAACTCACTTCCGACTTTCCTCTCGGCGTAAGCAACAGCTTCGTTGCCCCTGAGGCTGAGATAAGCGTTAAAAACGGCAGACTTCTGATTATGTATGATATAAAGGTGAACGAAATTGACTGAATATAATGCCGGAAAATGCGATATAGCCGTCATCGGCGCAGGTCATGCGGGCATTGAGGCCTCGCTTGCCGCAGCGCGCATGGGGCTTGACACGATATGCTTTGCGATAAATCTTGACAGTATCGGCAATATGCCCTGCAACCCTGCCATCGGCGGTACGGGCAAGGGGCATCTCGTGCGCGAACTCGATGCTTTGGGCGGCGAGATGGCCAAGGCGGCCGACAAGGCCTGCATACAGTACCGGATGCTCAACCGCGGCAAGGGGCCGGCAGTGCACTCGCTGCGTGCGCAGGCCGACAGGCGAAAGTATCAGGAGGTAATGAAGCTCACGCTTGAGGACCAGGAAAACCTGCGCGTAAAGCAGGCCGAGGTCGTCGAGATACGAACGGAAAGCGGAGCCGTAAGCGCCGTTAAAACTCACACGGGCGCAGTGTACTCCTGCCGCGCGGCAGTTATCGCCTGCGGAACGTATCTTGACGGCAGAACGATAGTCGGCGATGTTATCCGCTCCTCGGGTCCTGACGGGCTTGCCGCAGCAAAGGGGCTGACCCCCTGTCTCGAGGCGCTGGGGCTTTCCATGCGCCGCTTCAAGACCGGAACTCCGCCGCGAGTTAACGCGCACAGCGTCGATTTCTCGAAAATGGAACTTCAGCCGGGCGACAGTGAACCCGAGGGCTTTTCCTTTGAAACGACCGTCCCGCCTGAAAACCGCGCGGTATGCTATCTTACATACACGAACGAGGAAACGCACAGGATCATACTCGACAACATCGACCGCAGTCCGATCTACTCCGGCGTTATAGAGGGCATCGGCCCGCGCTACTGCCCCAGTATCGAAACGAAGATCATGACCTTCCGCGATAAACCGCGCCATCAGCTTTTTATCGAGCCCATGGGGCTCGGCACGCAGGAGCTGTATATTCAGGGCTTATCCTCCTCCCTACCCGAGGACGTGCAGATAAAAATGCTGCACACTATAGCCGGGCTTGAGCATGCGGAAATGACACGCTGCGCCTACGCCATTGAATACGACTGCGTAGACCCCACGGAGCTCTACCCCACGCTCGAGACGAAAAAGATCCGCGGCCTCTACGGCGCAGGACAGTTTAACGGCTCATCCGGCTACGAAGAAGCCGCCGTTCAGGGCTTTGTAGCCGGCGTGAACGCCGCGCTGAAGCTCAAGGGTGCGGATCCGATGATACTGCGCCGCTCGGATGGATACATAGGCACGCTCATCGACGATCTTGTTACCAAGGGCACGAATGAGCCCTATCGCATGATGACCTCGCGCAGTGAATACAGGCTGCTTCACCGGCAGGATAACGCCGATAAGCGCCTTTGCGGCATTGGCCTGCGCATCGGTCTCGTATCTCAGGAGCGCTATGACGCGGTACAGGAAAAGTACGCCGAGGTCGAGCGCGAAATAAAAAGGCTTGAGAAAACTCACATAGCTCCCTCGGCGGAGCTGAACGCCTATCTTGAGAAGCACAACACAGCGGCCGTCATGAGCGGGACTTCACTTGCCGATCTCATACGCCGCCCGCAGCTTAGCTATGAAGGGCTCAGGCCCTTTGACCCCGAGCGTACCGAGCTTGCACGTCCCGTGTGGTATCAGGCAGAGATAAGCCTTAAGTACGAAGGTTATATAAAGCGCCAACTCAAGCAGGTCGAGGATTTTGCCGGCATGGAAAACAGGCTTCTGCCGGACGATATAAACTACGACGAGGTCACGGGACTTCGTTTGGAAGCTCGCGAAAAGCTCAAGAAAATAAAGCCGCATTCCTTTGGTCAGGCAAGCCGCATTTCCGGCGTGTCACCCGCAGACATTTCGGTGCTTATGGTTTGGATGGAGGGCAGAAAATGAAAAAGGTCGTGCTCGGATTTTCCGGCGGCGTGGACTCGGCCGTCTGCGCACGTCTTTTAAAGGACGAGGGCTTTGAGGTTCACGGCCTGTATATGGACAACACCGACAAGCGCTCCCTCGCCGATGCTGTGAACACCGCAGAATTCATCGGCATCCCGCTCGAGGTGCGCGACGTTCACGCGGAGCTCAACGAGCGCGTATGCTCCCGCTTTGCCGAGAGCTATCTCAGAGGCGAAACCCCGAATCCCTGCATAATCTGCAATCCGACGCTCAAGTTCAAAACACTGCTCGACTTTGCAAGCGAGATCGGCGCGGACAATATCGCCACCGGCCACTACGCGCGGGCTGAAAACGGCATTTTGTATAAGGGCATGCCTTCAAACGACCAGAGCTACATGCTCTGCCGCATACGCCGCGAGCAGCTCGACAGGCTCACACTGCCGCTCGGCAGGCTTGAAAAGACGCAGGTGCGCAGGCTTGCCGAGGACTTTGGGCTTCCGGTTGCGCACAAGCCCGACAGCATGGAGATTTGCTTTATTCCCGATAAGGATTATATATCGTGGCTCGCGGCAAGAGCCGAGCTTCCCCCTGTCGGGAACTTCGTTTTCCACGGCGAGGTCATCGGCCGCCACGAGGGCATACACCGCTACACCGTCGGTCAGCGCCGCCCGGGGCTTTATAACGATCGCAAGCTGTACATATCCGCGATAAACGCCGAAACAAACGAAATCGAGCTCGCCCTTTGGGAGGAGCTTTTCAAAACCGAGGTCGCGGCGCGCGACTTCAACTGGCTTTGCGACGTGCCGAAAAAGCCTGTTCGCGCGACAGTCCGTGTACGTCACACGAAGTGGGAAAACCCACCCTGTACGGCATACGTCGAGGACGATAAGGTGCGCATAGTCTGCGATGAGCCCGTGCGGGCCCCTGCCTGCGGACAGTCGGCAGTACTGTACGACGGTGAGCGCGTCCTCGGCGGCGGTTTTATTGTTTGATAATAAAAACGAAAATTAAATCGGTAAAAACGTCAATTTGTCAATTGACGTTTTTATTCTTTTGTGAGAAAATATCGTTTAATATTTGATAATAAGGAGAAGCAATATGGCGATTTATTTTAACGAACCCTCCAGAACCTTCAGCGAGTATCTTCTAATCCCCGGCTACACGAGCGAGGACTGCGTTCCAGATAAGGTCACGCTCAGGACGCCTCTTGTGAAGTTCAAAAAGGGCGAAGAGCCGGCGCTGAGTCTCAACGTGCCGTTTGCATCGGCCATCATGCAGTCGGTTTCAAACGACACGATGGCAATAGCACTGGCCAAGGAGGGCGGCATATCGTTCATATACGGTTCTCAGTCGATAGAGGATGAAGCAGCTATGGTAGCGCGCGTTAAGAGCTACAAGGCGGGCTTTGTTCCCAGCGCATCGAACATAACCCCCGACGCGACGCTCGGCGACGTGCTCGAGCTCAAGGAGCGCAACGGCTACTCTACCATGGCCGTCACCTCCGACGGCTCGGCAACCGGCAAGCTCCTCGGCATCGTCTCCAGCCGCGACTACCGTGTATCGCGCATGGAACTCACTACCCGCGTTTCCGAGTTCATGACACCGCTGGAAAAACTCGTGACCGCACCCGAGGGCACTTCGCTCAAGGAAGCAAACGATATCATTTGGGATCACAAATTAAACTCCCTGCCGATAGTCGATGCCGAGGGCAGACTTCTCTACTTCGTTTTCCGCAAGGACTACGCGGAGCATAAAAACAACCCCAACGAGATCCTCGACGAGCACAAGAGATACATCGTCGGCGCGGGCATAAACAGCCGCGACTACGCCGAGCGCGTTCCCGCTCTCATCGGCGCCGGTGCAGATGTTCTGTGCATCGACTCCTCCGAAGGCTTCTCCTGCTGGCAGAAGAAAACCATCGACTTCATCCGCGAAAGATACGGTGACAGCGTCAAGGTCGGCGCGGGCAACGTAGTCGACAGAGACGGCTTCCTTTTCCTCGCTGAGGCCGGCGCTGACTTCGTCAAAGTCGGCATCGGCGGCGGCTCTATCTGCATAACGCGCGAGACAAAGGGCATCGGCCGCGGTCAGGCGACAGCGCTCATCGAGGTCGCGGCTGCACGCGACGAGTATTTTGAGAAGACCGGCATATACGTTCCCATCTGCTCGGACGGCGGCCTTGTTCACGATTATCACATGACACTTGCCCTTGCAATGGGCGCGGACTTCCTCATGATGGGCAGATACTTTGCCCGCTTTGATGAAAGCCCCACTGCAAAGCTCATCGTAAACGGCAGCTACGTCAAGGAGTACTGGGGCGAGGGCTCGAACCGCGCGCGTAACTGGCAGCGCTATGACCTCGGCGGTCAGAGCAAGCTCAGCTTTGAAGAGGGCGTTGACTCCTATGTCACCTATGCAGGTTCTCTGCATGACAATCTCGAAAAGAGTGTTTACAAGATAAAGTCCACCATGTGCAACTGCGGCGTGACCAATCTTTCCGACTTAAAGCGCGACGCAAAGCTCACTCTCGTGTCCTCCGTCAGCATCGTTGAAGGCGGCAGCCACGACGTTATTCTCAAGAACAATTAAACATAAAAAATCCCGTCCATAAGGACGGGATTTTTTCAGCGTGTCAAAAAAGTCTGTGACTTTTTGGCTCTACCCAAACTATTGACATAGAGCTTTTTTATTTTATCTCCATGTTCTGAAGCCTTGTGTTCATCTCGCACAGGGCTTTTCTTATCTCTGCAAGCTCCTCGGCTACGGGGTCGGAAATGCTGACCTGATCGACCTCGCTTGCGTAATCGACCTTGACGCCCTTGCGCTTTACGACGCGGGCAGGTATGCCGACGGCGGTGCTGTCGGGCGGAATCTCACTGAGGACAACGGAGTTTGCGGCTATGCGGCTGTTATCGCCGACCTTGAATGGGCCGAGCACCTTGGCGCCGGTTCCGATAAGGACGTTGTTGCCGATCGTCGGATGGCGCTTGCCGCTGTCCTTACCCGTACCGCCGAGGGTAACGCCGTGGTATATAAGGCAGTCGTCGCCGATCTCGGCAGTTTCGCCGATGACGATGCCCATACCGTGGTCGATAACGAGGCGGTGGCCGATCTTCGCGCCGGGATGGATCTCGATGCCGGTGCGATGGCGACCCATTTGGGATATCATGCGTGCAAGGAACATGAGATTGCGCTCATAGCACCAGTGCGCACGGCGATGATAGCACACGGCCTTCACGCCGGGATACAAAAGCAGTACTTCGAATGGATTTTTTGCTGCCGGATCGCGCATAAGGTAAGCGTTTACGGTTTCAAGCAGTTCATCAAACATCACTTGTCTCTCTCCTTAAACATGGGACTGGAAAGGTATCTCTCGCCGGTGTCGGGCATAAGCGCGACAATGCATTTTCCCGCGTTTTCCGGACGCTTTGCAAGCTCTATCGCGGCATGCAGCGCAGCGCCGGAGCTTATTCCCGCAAGGATGCCCTCGCGCGCGGCGAGCTCCCTTCCGGCGGCATAGGCCTCCTCGTCGGAGACGGTGATGATCTCATCGTAAATGCTCTGATCGAGCGCCTTGGGGATGAAATTTGCGCCGATGCCCTGAAGTCCGTGCGGACCTGCGTGCCCCTCGGACAGAAGCGGCGAGGTCTTTGGCTCGACCGCGACGATCTTAACGCTCTTTTTGCGGCTTTTGAGATATTGCCCTACGCCGCTTATCGTGCCGCCCGTTCCGACTCCGGCAACGAAAATGTCGACCTTGCCGTCGGTATCCTCCCATATCTCGGGGCCGGTAGTAACTCTGTGCGCGGCAGGGTTGGCCGGATTTTCAAACTGGCCGAGAATAACGGCACCGGGGATGGACGCTTTGAGCTCTTCAGCCTTTTCAACCGCTCCTGCCATGCCCTTTTTGCCCTCGGTGAGCACAAGCTCCGCGCCGTAAGCCTTCATGAGCAGCCTGCGCTCAACGCTCATGCTGTCGGGCATCACGATTATAACTCTGTAGCCGCGCGACGCGCCGATGGAGGCAAGGCCGATGCCGGTGTTTCCGCTGGTGGGCTCGATTATCGTGCCGCCGGCAGTGAGCAGGCCCTTCGCCTCGGCATCGTCAAGCATCGCCTTTGCGACGCGATCCTTTGCCGAGCCCGCCGGATTGAACATCTCAAGCTTTAAAAGCAGCCTTGCGCAGAGCTCGTTTTCATCTTCGATATTTCTCGACTCCAGGAGCGGCGTGCGCCCCGTAAGCTCGGATACTGACCTGTAAATTTTCATTGTTGTTCCCTCTCATCTGAAATTTGGCATAAAAAATCGACGATGCTGCATAGCATCGCCGCTGCAAATATGGCTTTAACACCGTATCAAGGCACGCGACGACGCTGACATCGACAAGCGCAGATGCCACAACAACAGGTGTTCATAACTATTACGTTTGCAATATGCATGATCGCCGCTCCCTTCAATTCCTATTTAGCGAATGGGGTTTCGTCTTTAGTATCATACGCCATACTGCGGCATTTGTCAACAGTCTTTGCAAAAACTCTGTCAATAGCTGACGGAAGTCGAGCACCTACCGGTTTTGACGGGCTGATTTCCGCCCATGCTGCGTTAAATCGCTTATAAATACGACAGTATTCGCTTCGCGCTTTGCCTTGCATGAACAAAAATCAGCTCCGACAAAACTGCAAAGCACCTGTCAGCAGACAATGTTACTGCGATTGTCAGCAATTTCGTTGCCGGGCTACCGCAATATGTGTATCAGCAGGTGCCTCAAAGCGTCTCTGAAAAGCGCTGACAGGCGGCAGGGGGCGGCTTCCGTCAACTATATAAATTTCTTAACACGCTCTTAATATGGTATATGCTATAATTAATTTATGAAAACGAAAAAACACCACAAGATTGAAAACGAAATACGACGCACGCTGCGCAACTGGCTGATATTTTTGGCCGTGCTCGGCGTTGCCTGGGTACTGTGCTCCTCGCTGAGCCGTGTCGGAACAACGGACTCCTTCGTACCGATGGTATTCATCCTCGCCGTTCTTATAATCTCCCTGATGACGGATGGATATTTTTACGGCATTCTCGCCTCGCTCATAAGCGTTATCGGCGTTAACTACGCCTTTACGTTCCCGTATATGAAGCTCAATTTCTCCATATACGGCTATCCGATAACGTTTTTGACGATGCTTGCGGTATCGATAGTCATATCGACGCTCACAACGCGTACGCGCGAGCAGGAAAAGCTCAGGCACGAGGCGGCTCAGGCCAAGCTTCGTGCAGATCTCCTGCGCGCGATATCTCATGATCTGCGCACGCCGCTGACCTCGATAATCGGCGTTATCGACACGGTTATGAACGAAGATGAGCACCTTTCGCACACAGAGAAGGTCGTTCTTTTGAGCGACGCCAAGCAGGACGCCGAGTGGCTCGTGCGAATGGTGGAGAATCTGCTTTCGATAACACGCATAGGCGGCTCGGAGCAGGCAAGCATCGAAAAAAGTCCGGAGCTTATCGAAGAAATACTCAGTGAGTGCATCGCCAAATTCAAAAAACGCCATTCGGATGTTAATCTCAAGGTCTCTATCCCCGACGAGCCGCTGATGGTGAACGTCGACGCGATGCTAATAGAGCAGGTCATAATGAATCTTTTGGATAACGCCATTAAGCATGCCGAGGGCATGACGGAGCTTTGGCTCGATGTAAAATGCATCGGCAAACAGGCTTCAGTCTCGGTCTCAGACAACGGCACAGGGTTTGATCCGGCAATAATCCCCGTTCTGTTTCGCGGTCAGATAGACCCGGAGGATGGCAAATCATACGACAGCAACAGATTTCGCGGCATCGGTCTTGCCGCGTGCCATGCAATAGTCACCGCCCACGGCGGAACGATAAGCGCGGCAAACCGCCCCGAGGGCGGCGCCGTTTTCACTTTCACTGTACCCATAGAGGAGGAAAAAGAAGAATGAACATCCGCGATAAGATTCTCATTGTTGAAGACGAGCGCAGCATTTCAAACTTTCTGCGCACGATACTGACCTCGAACGATTACGATGTTATCGTCGCACGCTCCGGTGCGGAAGCGTATTCGATGATAACATCGCACTGCCCCGACCTCATCGTTCTCGATCTCGGTCTGCCCGACATTGACGGACTTCAGATCATAAAAAGCGTGCGAGAATGGACGCTGCTGCCCATCGTCGTTGTCTCAGCGCGCGCGCACGAGCGAGACAAGGTCGAGGCTCTCGATCTCGGCGCGGATGACTACATAACAAAGCCCTTCGGCGCAGGCGAGCTTTTGGCACGCATACGCACCGCCATCCGCCATACCCGCACAGGTCTTGCAAACGAGACCATCGCCACCACCGGCAAATTCAAGTCCGGCGACCTTGAGATCGACTACGACAAGCATCAGGTTCTCGTTAACGGTCAAAACGTCGGTCTTACGCAGAACGAATATAAGATAGTCGCTCTTTTGGGCAAATGCGCCGGCAAGGTGCTGACTTATGATTATATAATCAAGGAGCTGTGGGGTCCCGGCACCCGCGGCAACAACCAGTCGCTGCGCGTGCACATGGCCAATATCCGCCGCAAGATCGAAAAAAGCCCGGCGGAGCCGCAGTATATTTTCACAGAGATCGGCGTGGGCTATCGCATGGTCGAGGGTGACTGAATAATTTACCATCAGTTTACCAAATCATATATTAATTGCGGTATAATATGTTTATACCGCTTTTTAATTTTCAGGAAGGTGAAGAAATGAAGCATTTGTTCAAAGAGCATCTCTTCCCTGTTGTCATGATAATCATCGGCGCTGCCTGCGCCGCATTTTCCATCGAGTGCTTTCTAATCCCCAACACGATACTCGACGGCGGCGTGACGGGTGTAAGCATGATGATAAACTACTTATCGGACATCCGGCTGAGCATACTCGTCATAGTCATAAACATCCCGTTTTTCTTCGTCGGATACAAGGCGCTTGGCAAAAGATTTCTCTTGCGTGCCGTTATCGCAATGGCTGCATTCTCGGGTTTTCTCGAGGTCTGCAAGTTTATCCCGACGGTGACGAGCTCGGAGCTTTTGGCCGTCGTTTTCGGCGGAGTTCTGCTCGGCATCGGCGTCGGCACGGTACTGCGCCACGGCGGCTGCCTTGACGGCACGGAGATCGCCGCAATGCTGCTTTCCAAAAACGTCAGTGCGTCCACGGGGCAGATCATATTCATGATAAACATTTTTATCTACATAACCGCCGGTATCCTCTTTGGCTGGGATAGAGCAATGCTCTCGCTGCTGACATATTTCATCACCTTCAAGCTTATCGACATTGTGCAGGAGGGCATGGAGCAGGCCAAGGCCGCGATGATAATAACCGACCACGCGAACGACATTGCCGACACAATTTATCAGCAGCTCGGGCGCACCTGCACCTTCATCTCGGCCGAAGGCCTTGTGTCCGGCAGCACGAAAACCGTTTTGTACTGTGTCATCACCCGTGTTGAGGTCAGCCAGCTTAAGCGCATCATAAACGAAGCGGACGTGAGCGCCTTTGTCACGATATCCGAGGTATCCGAGATCATAGGAAACCACATCAAAAACAGCAGTGCTATTGACGAGAAGGCTCAGAAACAGTAAAATGAAGTATCATGCTTTCGGAGGACGGTCTTATGGATAAACGCACAAGCAAGGAAAACTACTACCTCGATATCGCCGACGCTGTTTTACAGCGCTCAACGTGTCTGAGACGGATGTACGGCGCGATAATCGTGCGTAATGATGAGATCATTTCTACCGGTTATAACGGCGCACCGCGCGGCAGGATAAACTGCACCGATGCCGGGCGCTGCGCGAGGGTCGAAATGAAGATACCCTCCGGTGAGCGATATGAGCTTTGCCGCAGCGTTCATGCCGAGGCAAACGCAATAATCTCCGCCTCAAGACGCGATATGCTCGGCTCGACGCTGTATCTCGTCGGCCGCGACGCGCAGACGCATGAGCTGCTTACAAATGCCACGAGCTGCTCGATGTGCCGACGTCAGGTCATAAACGCCGGTATCGAGCGCGTCATCATCCGCACCGGTAAAGATACGTTCAGCGTCGTCGATGTCGACGAATGGGTAAAAAACGACGATTCGATATTTTGGACAGAATAAAAAAAGGCCGCCCGTGGCGGTCTTTTTTTATTACCCTATGGCTTCGGATTTATACACGAAAACGACTGTCGAGGTCATTTTTTCGGTGCGCTGAGTAAAAATATCGTAGCTGTTGCCGAAGTCGAGCCATGCCTGCATGCGCTCTGTGAGCGACTGCTGCTGAGCCTTGGTGAGCGTTTCGATGCTCACACTGTTTTCAAGCTTCTGCGTAAATTCGATTATCTTGTTTATACTCTCGCCGCCGAGCATGCCGGTCATGCGCTCGAGCATTTCCCGGCTTGCGTGCATAACATTCACGAGGTTCTGCAGCTCACTTATGATCGTCGGCAGATTGTCAAGCGACTGCTGCACCTCCGGCGAGGACAGGTCGCGGTTCAGGTTCTCAAACGTCGGTGCAATATCGAGATAGTCGCGCGTAAACTGTGCGAGCGCGCCGATATTGGTGTTAAACTTGCCGAGAAGCTCCAAAAGCTCCTTTAGATGCGTAAACTGTGCGAGGGTCTCCAGACGGCTGGTGTCAATGCGCTGCATATCCGCCAGGAGATTTTCAAGCTTTGCGAGGTTTCCCTCATTGACGTATTTATTCAGAACGTCGATGAGCGCCTTGTTCTCCTTATAAAGCTTTGCGGCTCTGCCCACGGAGTTAACAAGCTGCTCTATCTGCTGCGCATCGCCGTAGAGCATCTGCACCATATCACTGAGGTTCAGCGACGAGAACGCACCCATAAGTCCTTGAATATCACTGAGCATACCCTTGACGCTCTCTGTGCCTACCTTTATATCGTCCGGGCCGAGCGAAGATATCGAGGAAAACGGAACTGCCACAAACATCATGTTGCCGAGTGCAAAATCCTCGGCCTTTGCGGTGACGGTATATTCGCTGCCGCCGAGAGTCTCAGTCAGGGAGATGCCGAGCTGATCGAGACCCAGGCTGTCGTTCATGCCGGGAACTCCGGCAAAGAACACGAGCTGACGCGTTCCGTCGCTTAAAAGCACGCCGTCCGGGGTCGAGACCTCGCTGAAATTCTCATCCGGCAGTATCATGCCGCAGATAAACAGCATGGGGCAGGCGATATCATATGTTCCGCCGCTCGTGTCAACGGATTTTTTAAGCGTATTCTGCGCGCTTATTTTTATCGTCACGTCGCCGCTTTTCCCTGCAAGCTCCGCGCCTTTTATTTCCTTGCCGTCAAGCGTGTAGCTGACGGATATCTTCATAGGCGGCACACTATCAGTGCTGCCGGAATAGTAAAGATCGGTCGAATCCATATCCCAGTATAGCTTATCACCGTCTTTCACGGGCTCAAGGAAGGTCTTCACGTCCTGAATGTCTCCAAGGTCGCTTTTATCCTCAACGCGCACCTGCGGCATATCCGTGTGCAGCCTGTCGGTAACGCTGACCTTCTTTACCTCGCCGTCGGGAGATATATTTATATACACGGTCTCCTCCTTATTGACGGCATTATCCGTGAGCTCATACTCAGGATGCTTTGTCGGCGCGGGCGTATTCTCGACCTTGCCGTCATCCTTTTTTCCGCAGCCGGACAGCAGCGAAAGGAGCATGCTCAGAGCCAGCATCAGGGCTGTATATCGTTTAGCTTTCATGTTTTTAACCTCCAGCTCGGGGTCGTTTTTTCGATCAGGCTCTCGCACACGCACAATACGGGCGACAGCAGAAGAATGATGACTATCTCGCTTATTATTGCGCCGCGTGCAAGCAGGGCGCACATGCCGCGAACAATGTAGATATCGCAGACAAGGTATACGCCGAAGGTCGCGGCAAAGAATACGCCCGCGCTTTGGAATATCGACTGCTGAGCCGCGGCAACGGCCTTTAGCATCGCCTCGTCGCGCGGCAGATGCCGCAGTTCCTCACGAAAGCGCGTCGTCAGCAGTATCGCATAGTCGACGGTCGCGCCGAGCTGGACGCAGTTTACGACCGTGGGGTCAACAAACGAAGCCTCCCTGCCCATAATGACGCTTATCGAAAGATTTATCCATATGGCAAGCTCAATAGACAGAACCAGTATCACCGGCAGCGTCGGCGACTTAAAGCATATCGCGATGAGGATGAATATCGCCGCAATAGAGAGTACCGCCGTAACGGCAAAATCGACATCCGTCGTGTCGATAAGTCCTTGAGTTATCGCGCCCTCGCCGGTTATATAGGCATCGGGGTCGTAGGATTTCACGATATCCTCCATCTCATCAAGCTGTGCCGTCAGCTCATCGGTCGCGGCGCCGTAGCTTGAGTTTATCATCATAAGCTGCTTTCCGTCCTGTTTGCAAAGCGACATGATATCGTCCGGTATGATATCGTCCGGTATCGCCGCGCCGACAATGGAATTATACGCAAGCAGAGACGATACGCCGTCAAGGTTCTGGAGCTTTCGCTCCATTTCGATGAGCTTATCCGCGGGCATGTCATCGTCAATTATTATAAATTGCGTGCAGGCCATGCCGAAGTCCGTTTTGAGCTTACTCAGTCCCTCCATAGATGTCAGGTATGACGGCAGCGCCTTATCCATGCTGTAGTAAAGGTCTATATTCTTCTGGAGAAAATACGTCGGGGCAAGCAGCGCAAGAAACAGCAGTGCAAAGGCCTTTTTGTGCTTGAGCGTGAATTTATTGAGCTGCGCAAAGTTTGGTACGAAGCTGCGGTGGCGATATTTTATTATCTGCTTTTCAAACATCAGCACGACCGACGGCAGGATGAATATGACCGTCAGTATTCCGAGCACGACGCCCTTTGCCATGACAAAGCCGATATCAAAACCGAGCCTGAGCTTCATAAAGCACAGCGCCAAAAAGCCGAACACCGTCGTCAGTGAGCTACCCATGAGCGCCGTCATGGACACCGTAACAGCCTCGGCCATGGCGTCCTCTCGCTCGGCAAAATGCTGCTTTTCCTCGGCGTAGCGGTCAATCAGGAATATGGAATAGTCCATCGTGACGCCCAGCTGCAGCACCGCCGCAACGCACTGAGTTATAAACGATATCTGCCCGAGGAAGATATTCGTTCCCATGTTGTAAATTACGGCAAGGCCGAGCGAAAACAGGATGATGAGCGGCTGAAACCACGACTCCATGAGAACGCTCATGACGATGAGCGCCAGAATGACCGCGACGGCGATGTACAGCGGTGCCTGAGTCTCGGCGATCTCGCGCGTATCGTCGACAACGACGGACAGGCCGCTCAGAAACTGATTTTTGCCCAGCAGCGTTTTTATCTGCGCGATGGCCTTGAGCTGACTGTCATCCGAGCCCGTGTTGTCATAGCGCACGAGCATCATCGTTTGGCTGCCGTCGGCGCTGTAGAAGATATTCTTCAGTACATCGGGCAGGATATCGGCCGGTATGCCGATATCAGCAATGGTATCGACCCAAATGACCGACGATACACCGTCGACCGTGAGTATTTCGTTTTTCAGCGCCAGCGTCTGCTTCGGCTGCATGTTTTCGGTTATGACAATGGATATTCCGGCTGTATTGAACGTTTTGTCCAGCACCTGCTCGCCCTGCACGGATTCAAGCTCATCGGGAAGATACGAGAGTATATCGTAGTTTACCTTCGTTCCCAAAAAGCCCAAAAGCGCGGGGATAAGCAGCAAAAGCGCCGCTATTATAACCGTTTTGGGATGCTTTGCCTCCCATAGCGCAATTCTTCTCAAAAGCTTACCTCTCACGAAATTGAGTAATGTGTTAATAATATCTCAGATCGTTGAATTTTTCAAGCGGACGGTGCGTTCTTTTACTCTTGCTTAATTTCCTTGTTATTGATATACTGAAATGTACATTGGAGGTGCGCTTATGGCAGGAGATAAATTCAAGGGACTTTTTGATTTTATAAACAACTTCGGCGACGCAACAGTGAATGTCTCAGTGCACGAGCCGGCCAGCGGCAAAACCGAGTGGATATTCGGCCGCAGCGAAGACTGCGACTTTGTCTACCCTGTTCCGAAGGCCTCGCGCCGTCACTTCATGATCCAGCTTTGTGACGGGCACTATTACATTCAGGATCTCGACTCGACAAACGGAACGTACCTCAACGGCAAACGCATCGACCGCAAGGAGCGTATCTTCTCCGGCGACGTGATAAGCATGGGCGGCGTTGATATCGTTTTTTCAAAGGATATGCTGTTTTAAAGACAGAACCGAAAAAGCTTCGGAATAATGATTCCGAAGCTTTTTTACCACCGTGTCAAAAAAGTCATGGACTTTTTGACACGCTATAAACGCCACATTTTTTGTGAAGCTTACGCTTCACGAAAAATCTCGCTGCGCTCGTCAAAAAGCCTGATAAATCAGGCTTTTTTGATGGCTATAATCCAATTGCGAGTGGGGCCTTTGCCCCCTCGTGCTCCCCTGCTGCCCAATTGTTTTTACTCAGCAGAGCAGCTTTTGGGCAATCTGAAAAAGCTTCGGAATCATTATTCCGAAGCTTTTTTACCACCGTCTATAAGATTTTTCTTCGCGTAAACAAAGCCGATGAGCACGGTGAGCGCATCGAGCGCAACAAAGACCCAGAACAGCGGGTTTGTGAAATCAAATTCATCGCCGATTACCGTAAAGATGAGCATGCTCGGTATGAGCGCAATCATTGAGCCTGCGATATACGCCCAATACGGCGTGCGCAGAAGCCCGAACAGAATGCCCTGCACCTCAGTGGAAAGATGCAGCGTATGCATAAAGAACACGAAGGTAAAGCTGTAATTTTCCGCATTGGAAAAATAACGCCGGAACTTCGGATGCTTTTCCATTATGCCTTCGAAGGTGAGGCCCTTTGAAAAGCGGCCGACGAGATACGACACTGAGATGCACAGGACGGTTCCGACGGTGTTTATCGCTATCGCCAGCGGCAGCTCGAATATGAGCGCGCAGCCTATGAGAATAACGGCATATGGTATGCACGAGCAGCCCTTGAATGCGAACAGCGCAAGGATAACGAGCGCCGCTATAAGCCTATTATCGTTTACAGCCGCGATGATCCGGTCTACGTGCAGAATATCCAGCCATATGAGTATTCCCGCCGTGAGCGCGATGACGAGCATCACGATTATCGGCAGATACATTTTAAGCTTTTCTTTCATATGATATCAGAAACTTATAACGCCCAAATGCTCGAGCAGTATCTTGAGGCCGATGAGGATAAGCACGACACCGCCCGCGAGCTCCGCCTTGGATTTATATTTCGAGCCGAATATATTGCCGACGAATATTCCGACACCGGATAAAACGAAGGTCGTCGTGCCGATGAGCAGCGCTGCCGTGACAATATCGACGCCGAGAAACGCAAAGCTTATGCCGACTGCCAGCGCATCAATGCTCGTTGCGACAGCCAAGGGCAGCATGGCCTTGAACGAAAAATCATCGTTTTTCTCATCATCCTCGTCCTTGCCGAGCGCCTCCCTTATCATGTTGCCGCCGATGATCGCAAGCAGAACAAAGGCTATCCAGTGGTCAATGTTCGTAATAAAGCTCTCGAACTTATAGCCGAGCAGAAAGCCGAGCGTCGGCATGAGCGCCTGAAAGCCGCCGAAATAAACTCCGACCGTGAGCACATGCTTTGCGCTGACCCTTTTGACCGAAAGCCCCTTGCATATGGATACGGCAAACGCGTCCATACTCAGCGCAACGCCGATAAGGAATATGTCTATAAAATTCAATTATCTTCACCTTGCTCTCCAATATAAGAGATATTACAGCACACATTGGCCGCTCTTGTCAACAAATATATTCCTTGACTTATGAAAACAATATGATAAAATTGCTGTATTAAAGACAATCTTATTAAAAATTTTGAAGTATTTGAGGGATAATTATGAATAATGAAAAACGCCGCTTCGGCGACCGCAGAGACGGTAAGCTTATCCGTCAGCAGGACAGCATGCACCTTATCATGCCGATGATATACCCCAACCGCTGCGACAACGAGGCATTTATATCCGAACGCATAGACCTTACGAACATCGACAAGTATCTTGCGAAAAAGAACGCGGAAAACCCGGAGTTTAAGTATACGCTGTTCCATCTCATCGTCGCCGCAATACTCAAGACCATCATCCTGCGCCCGAAGCTCAACCGCTTCATAGCAAACAAGAATAACTATCAGCGCAATACATACAGCGCATCCTTCGTCGTAAAAAAATATTTTGATGACAACTCCGAGGAGGGCATGGCCTTCGTTTACGCTACCGAGGATTCCACCATCGAATCGCTGCACGAGGAGCTGCGCAGGCAGATCTACCGCGAGAAGAACAGCGACGGCGCGGGCAACGCCACCTCCGACACCATGGATATTCTCAACAAGCTGCCGCGCTGGTTCGTCAAGTTCTTCATCTGGCTCATGCGCCAGCTCGACCGCCACGGCATTGTTCCGCCGGCGATCATTGAGGCTGACCCCTACTATGCCTCGGTCATTCTCTCGAATCTCGGCTCCATCAAGCTCAGAAGCGGCTACCACCACCTCACCAACTGGGGCACGACCTCAATTTTTGTTGTCGTCGGTGAGATGAAGGAGCGCATATTCCGCAATGAAAATGGCGAGGATGAATACCGCAACAGCGTCGACCTCGGACTTACCATAGATGAGCGCCTTGCAGACGGCTACTACTACTCCAAGAGCGTAAGGCTTCTCAAGTACATTCTTGAGCACCCCGAGTGCCTGGAGCTCCCGTTCTCCGAGCCTGTCGACTACTGATAATGAAGCTAAAGGCTATGCGTTATTTCGCATAGCCTTTTCTTTTATCCGAAATTATTATCACGGCACTTATGACGAACAGCACCGCGAGGATAAGTATCGCGCAGTTGCGGAAAAATGCCTCCGGCATGATGAGGATGACGGGGTCTGTCGCCGAATTGAACACCCAGTTATCCTTACCGGGGAAAAACAGCGAGTGAAACACAGTAAAGGCTCTGTCAAAATCCGTCGCGGCGATAACGCCGATAAGCGAAAGCGCCGCCGCCATTCCGACTGCGCCCCAAAACGGTGCGCCGTGGCCGCCGAGGCGCGGCAGCCTGCGGCGTTTATCGTACAATTTAAGCAGCACAATCACAATTACGCTCACTGCAAGCAGCTGCAGGTCGAATATGAACAGCACCCTGCAATCGGCAAAATGCGCGCTGCCGGACGCTGAAAACGGCAGGACTCCGGCGGAGAACTCATCGCTCAGGCCAATGCAGTAGTCAAGCACCTCGTCGTAAGCCCTGATGATCTCATCCCGGCTCAGTCCGCTCAAAGCCTCAAGCTCAAGCGGAGCTATCTGCGCATAGTAAAACGGGCGGATGAGTATGGGAGCAGCTATCGATCCCGTCAGGAGAGCGAGCGCGACAGCAAGGCTCATCACGGCGGACAGCAGCCTATTCATCTTCATCGGGAAGCTCATATTCATCGCGCTCCTTTCCCGAGAGCACCAGCATCACCTGCGAGGGCAGATAAAACGTCCACATCCCGATAGCCGCCGCTCGGTGAAGCCACTCGGGCAGCTCCGCCGTCATATTGTGAATGCCGACGCAGATATCGCAGCACAAAAATACGCACAATCCGGCGAAAAACAGCTTATTTTCGCTTCCCGAGGCCTGCATCACGTTACAGATGAAAAATGCGGCGTAAGCGGCGACAAACAGCAGCAGCGGAAATTCACAGCCCCAATTTAGAAGCAGAGCAATTAAACCAACAAACAGGAACAGCTTCACCTGCCACGCTCCCTTTCGCCCGTTTGCACGGTAGATCCGCGCAAAATACAGTAACTGAACAACGAAAAACAGGCCAACACCGACGATGTAATATCTGTCGAGCAAGAGCAGAAACACGTCCGCTGCCATGGCAAGTCCGATAGCCGCCGTCACGAGCTTTTCGCCGCCATTTGCACCGAGGAATGCTGAAAATGCAAAGCACAGCGCGATACAGGCAAATTTAAGCCACTTACTGTCACCCAATGCGTAGATATCTATCGCCGTAAACGCAAGATACAGCACAGCCTCAAGGCATATGAAAATTTTTATCATCGAGTTTTTCATGCTTTAATTATACCTAATTTTCCCGCCGCTTGCAAGCGCCATGGAGATACGAAAAATACGGAGTCAATTGTGACTCCGTATTTTTTATAAGCCGAGCTTAGTGAAGGCTTCCCATGAGCGGTGCATATAGGTCTCAAGACCGATGGGATCGCCGATATACTTCGGGTCACGCCCGTCGCGCAGAAACTCGTCGAGGAAACATTTGCGGCCGGTCGTGTGGGCAACGGGGATGCCGGTCATGTCGCTGGTCTCACGCAGGACGTCGTAGCCCCGGCGGATATCGTCCGCGCTCGCGAAGTTCAGGAGATTTGAGTTATTGACAAAGCCCGTTACCTTGAGCCTTGCAAAGCCCTCCATCTCCTCTTTGAGCTTTATGATCTTCTCCGGGCTCTCGGACATGGGGCGGAACACGTTTACGATATCATACACCTCAAGCTGCCCCTCCCCGAGGGCGGCAAAGTCGGGGTGATATCTGCCGAGCGACATTGCGCCCGCCGCGTCGCCGCCGACATCGAAAACACACAGATCCCAGTCGCCGGCGAAGGCCGAGGCCACGGCCGCGGACATATTGCTTGGCGTGACGCCCTGACCGGCAAAAGTCGGCGATACGAGGTTTATGTTATTCTCCTTGAGAAGCTCGACGCGGTCGCTCATGCGGAAGTAATCGTTTACCTTATCGAGGTCGACGACCAGCGTATTTAGCCCCTTGGCTGCGGAATGAACCGCAAGATTTATCGCTATCTCCGTTTTGCCCGAGCCGTAATTGCCGATGAGCACGATGAAATGTTTCATCACTTTGCTCCCTTGGCGTTTGCCTTGGCGATGAACTTCTCGTTATTGATGATAAAGCGCTCATGGCGCCCCGCGCCTATCTGACCGCACTCATCAAAAGCCTTGACCTCGAACACGAGGCGGCGGCGGTCGATCTCTATAAGCTCGCTCTCTGCCCAAACCTTCATGCCCATGGGCGTTGCCGCATCGTGGCTTATCTCGAGCTTCGTGCCGACGGTTCCCTCGCCCTCGGCAAGATACGGCGCGACAGACATCTGAGCGGCCTGCTCCATGAGGCCTACCATGCAGGGGGTCGCGAAAACATCCAGTGAACCCGAGCCTACGAATTTTGCGGTATTGCTGCTGTCAACGACGGTTTCGACCTTGCCTTTTATTCCGATTTCCATAAAAAATTATCTCCTTAGCTTAAAATATTTGACGGACATAATTTAGCACACAAAGCGCTACTTTTCAAGGTAAAAAGAAAGCTCCCGAAGCGCAATGACCTCGGGAGCCGGACCACGGGGGGACGCGATCCTTGATATCGTTAATAATATATCACAGCATTTGTGATATTGCAACACTTTTTATGAGTTTGTTTAAACTTTTTACGCGGCAAAGTCGTGTTTTTCACTTGCTCTGCTGAGCATCTCGCTCGGTATATCACACTGCTCGAACTTATAATTGCTATACCTGCTGCGAGCAGCTCAGATAATTTGTCCGCAAAGTACAGTCTCTATTCCGATAAGCACGAAAACCTCCTGCTCGATCGAGCAGGAGGTTTTTTAATATACGCTCAGATTACTTCTTGAGGTTTTCCTTGATGACTTCGCCGAGGATGGTCATGCCCTTTACGATCTTCTCTTCGGGCATGCAGGAGTAGTTCAGGCGGATGCAGTTATTGTGGCCTGCATCGGGGAAGAAGCCGTCGCCGGGAACGTAAGCAACATTACGCTCGAGGCACTGCTTTGCCATCTCGTTGGTGTTGATGTACTCGGGAAGCTCGACCCAAGTGAACAGGCCGCCGTTGGGGTGAGTGAACTTTGCCTCGGGCGGAAATTCCTTTTCCATGGTCTCAATCATAACGTCGCGGCGCTTGCGGTAGCACTCCTTGATGGAAGCGACGTGCTCGTCAAGATCGAACATATCGATGAACTTGGAAACAACGAGCTGAGCCTCGGTGGAGGACTGCAGGGATGCAGCCTGAGCCAGGAAGTTATACTTCTTAAGGATCTCGCCGTCAGCGCAGACCCAGCCGAGACGGTAGCCGGGAGCCAGGATCTTGGAGAAGGTGCCGAGGAATACTACGAGGCCCTTTGTGTCCATGCTCTTAAGTGCGGGCAGGTACTCGCCCTCGAAGCGGAGCTCGCCGTAGGGGTTATCCTCAATAACGGGAACTTCGTACTTATTTACGATCTCCATGAACTGCTTGCGGCGCTCGAGGGGCCAGGTGCGGCCTGAGGGGTTCTGGAAGTCGGGGATGACGTAGATCATCTTGACGTTCTCGGTGGTAGCAAGAACCTTTTCGAGCTCTTCCATGATCATGCCGTCGCCGTCGGTGGGGATAGCTATGAAGTTGGGCTCGCAAGCCTTGAATGCGTTGAGTGCGCCGAGGTAGGACGGGCTCTCGATGATGATGACATCGCCCTTATCGCAGAAAACGCGAGCCGAGTAATCCAGACCCTGCTGAGAGCCGGAGGTCACGAGGATGTTGTCAGCGCTGGTCTTGATATTGAGCTTTGCTTCCATACGGTCAGCGATCTGCTGACGGAAGTGCTCGAAGCCGTTGGTGCTGGAGTACTGAAGAGCAACTTTGCCCTGCTCGTCCATAACAGCATCGGTAGCGGCCTTTATCTTGTCAACGGGGAAAAGCTCGGGGGCGGGCATGCCGCCTGCGAAGGAGAGAACCTCAGGCTTGTTGGCCAGTGCGAGGAGCTCACGGATTGCCGAACCCTTGAGAAGGTTCATTCTGCTTGAAAATTTGATCATTTGCTTTTTTCCTCCTGTCTATTATAAGGCATTTTACATAGCTATTTAATCATAAATCAAGACGTTTGTAAACACAATATTGATATTTCAATCGTTAAAATTATGATAATTGCACAGTTTCATGTTCTATTACACCCGTTTCGAACGTTGTTGTGTATGTTATTGCGCAAATATTCATGCATTGCATTCCTTGTTGGAATATGCGCATAAAGTTTTCGTTTAGTTTATATTTTGACACTGTATTGATAAAAGCGACAGCAAATGATATAGTTACGATTTGTAGACAACTACATTATATTAATATTAATTTATTTTTGCTGCGGCAGCCAGCCGCGGGAAAGGACGGAAAAATGAAAAACAGCGAAAAGACTATGGACAAGATCGTTGCCCTGTGCAAAAACCGCGGCTTTGTGTATCCCGGAAGCGAGATATACGGCGGCCTCGCAAACTCCTGGGACTACGGCCCCCTCGGCGTTGAATTTAAAAACAATGTCAAAAAGGCGTGGCTTAAAAAGTTTGTTCAGGAAAGCCCCTACAACGTCGGCCTCGACGCCGCGATCATCATGAATCCCCAGACATGGGTGACCACAGGTCATGTCTCCAGCTTCTCTGACCCTCTGCTCGACTGCCGCGCCTGCAAAGCGCGCCACCGCGCGGACAAGCTCATAGGCGAAGAGCATCACGAGGTCAATGTCGACGCGATGAGCTTTGACGAGATGGATGAGTTTATCGCCTCGCACGAAGATATCATCTGCCCCGTATGCGGCAAGCATGATTTCACCCCCATCCGCAAGTTTAACCTCATGTTCAAGACCGCCATCGGCGTCACCGAGGACTCCAGCTCCACCTGCTATCTGCGTCCCGAGACCGCTCAGGGTATTTTCGTAAACTTTTCAAATATACAGCGCACGACGCGCAAAAAGCTGCCGTTCGGCGTATGCCAGGTCGGTAAGGCGTTCCGCAACGAGATCACTCCGGGCAACTTCACCTTCCGCACCCGCGAGTTCGAGCAGATGGAGTGTGAGTTCTTCTGCAAGCCCGGCACCGACCTTGAGTGGTTCGCTTACTGGAAAGACTACTGCAAAAACTGGCTGCTCTCGCTCGGCATAAGCGAGGAGAACCTCCGCATGCGCGATCACGAACCGGCAGAGCTTGCGTTCTATTCCCGTGCGACCACCGATATCGAATACGCCTTCCCGTTCACCGACTGGGGCGAGCTGTGGGGCATAGCCGACCGCACCGATTACGACCTCGGCCGTCATCAGGAGGCCTCCGGCAAGGATCTGACATACTTTGATCAGGACACCAACGAGCACTATATCCCCTATGTTATCGAGCCATCGCTCGGCTGCGACCGCGTTGCACTTGCGTTCCTGTGCGAAGCATACGACGAGGAGGTTGTCGGTCAGGATAAGAAGGGCAACGACGATATCCGCACCGTTCTGCACCTGCACCCGGCACTTGCTCCCTACAAGTGCGCGATCCTGCCGCTGAGCAAGAAAGAGATACTCACAGGCCCCGCTATGGAGCTTTACAATGAGCTGAGCAAGGAATTCATGGTCGATTACGACGAGACCGGCTCTATCGGCAAGCGCTATCGCCGCGAGGACGAGATCGGAACCCCCTACTGCATCACCTTCGACTTCAACACCGTCGGCACCGAAACCGATGAGGCCGACCACTGCGTCACCATCCGTGAGCGTGACAGCATGCAGCAGGTCCGCATCCCCATCAGCGAGGTAAAAGACTACATTGCCGAGAGGATCAAGTTCTGATGCCAAGCGCTGTTTCCACGTCAAAAAGGCCGGCTTTGAGCCGCTTTTTTGACAGCATAGAGCACAGTACCAAATATCAGTACATTGCCTCGATCGTTTTGAGCCTGCTCACGGGGCTGGGGCTTGCTTTGGTCAGTATTCTTATCACCAAGCAGGGCATTCACTCCTCGCTGAATTGGATAGGCGCAAATCCCCCGGCGCTGCTGACAACGACGCTGTTTCTATGGCTTCTTATCCTGTTTTTGACCTGGCTTTGCAATTCCCTGTTTGCCTCGTCGATAGTCATAAGCATTCTTGTTCTGGCCGCATCGCTTGTAAACCACTTCAAAATGCTTATAACCTCAACGCCGTTTTATCTTTCCGACATCGGCCTTATCGGTAAGCTCAAGGACATAACGCAGCTCAACAGCTCGTCGATAAGCTTTTCGCGGAATATCCTGCTGGGCATTATCGCCGTTGTCGTCTGGCTCATCATACTGTTTTTCTTCTCGCGCAGGATAAAGCTTGCCGCAAGGCGCAGACTCATCTGCGCCGCTGCACCGCTTCTTGTGTTCGGCCTTGTATTTTTGCTCAAGCCGACAGCGAACGCGCTTGTTTATCAGCCCTGCGCAGTAAACGTCGGGCAGAGCTACAATCAGAGCTATATCTATGACAAGGTCGGCATTCCGCTCGGTCTGTGGCACTCGGCGCTCGATCTCATATATGCAGGACCCGCCTTTGACGAAAGCCGCATGCCCGAGGTGCTCGACGCGGCTCAGGACTATGTTGACGGGATAGACCCCGGCGGCAGTGATACAAAACCCAACGTCATATTCATTCTGTCGGAGTCCTTTGCCGACGTGACAAAGCTGCCCGGCGTTACATATTCCGCCGACCCTCTCGAGGATTTCCACGCAGCTCAGCTCGAGGGCGTTTCCGGCACGTTCTATACCCGCTCACTCGGCTACGGCACCTGCAATATTGAGCTTGAAATACTCACGGGCTTAAACACGAGGTTTCTTACCAATGACCGTCAGCTGTGCTACATGTCGCCGAGCGACTTTGCCAATCTGCCCGCCGTACCCAGGGAGTTTTCCGACAACGGCTACTACACCGCATTTCTGCATATGTTCAACGACAGCATATACAACCGCACCCCCATCTACTCTCAGCTCGGCTTTGACGATATCTTCTTTACCGACAGCTTTGCGCAGATAGACAACGATGCCGCAGCCGCCGAGGATTACTGGGACTTCATGGATAGCAAAATATCGGGTGAGTTTTATTCCGACGACTATATGGCGGATCTTCTGATAGATCTGTACGAGAAAAAATCCGGCGACAGTCCTGTTTTCCTCTATGCCGCAAGCATGGAAAACCACACGCCGTTTGCCGGAGACAAGTATGACAGCTATGACTATCCCTTCACCTCGTCTCTCAGCAATGAGGCTCGGGACTGTCTGAACGCGTACACACAGGGCTGCGCAAACGCGTCAAAGTCTCTCGGCAAACTCATCGACTATTTCTCTCAGACCTCGGAACCGACGATAATCGTCTTTTTCGGCGATCACCGCGCGGGGCTGCCCCTTGACGGGAACGGAACGGTCTATTCCTCGCTCGGCATGTGCTCCGATGAGGAAAACAGCAAGTGGCCGGTCGAAACGATCGCGCAGCTGTACTCGACCGACTATCTTATATGGTCAAACGATGAAAGCCTGCTCCCCGGCGAGGCCGGAAGCCGTCAGGACACCTCATCGGCATATCTCGGCCTTGATGCTCTGCGTACCGCCGGCATAAGGCTCGATCCGTACTGGCGCATGATTGCATCCGTCAAGGAAAGCTGCACGGCCTACGAGTGGCTGTATGCTGTCGACAGCGACGGCAGGATATACTCGGAGCTTCCCGATACGATAGACCCTGACAAGTTCGATACGATGTCGTGGCTCATGCGGCAGGCTCTTGCCGACAGCTCCGACATTGCGTTCTACAAGCTGCAAGGCTGAAACGGAGGGTATCATGACAGCAGGAGAAAGCTTTGTAAAAGCAATAAAGCCCATAGGCTGCGTACTGTTTCTTATACTGTTTATCGTGTTCATGGTGTTCTGCTTCACGAGTAAGGCTCCCCTGGGCGATAAGTACACCTGCCCGCAGACGACGGAGTATTATTCCGAGCACCTGGATGAATTCGAGCAGGAGCTTGAGACCAATCTTCTCCCACTTATCGACGGCATTGAAGACTGCCGCATAAGTGGAGACAAAATAACGATCGTCATATCACCCGACTGCTTTGACGCATCGTCGCAGATAATTTACCACTATTATGGCAAAACTTTATTTGACATACAAAAATCAGAGAAATGAGTGATAAAAATGAAAGACGGATTTATTAAAGTTGCTGCCGCATCTCCGATGATAAAGGTCGCCGACGCAGAGTATAACGCCGGCAAGGTCATCGAGTGCATGAAAAAAGCTGCCGACAAGGGCGTAAAGCTGCTCGTTTTCCCCGAGCTTACGCTCACAGGCTGCTCCTGCTATGACCTTATAGGTCACAGCGTCATTCTCCGCGGCGCGGAAAGAGCGCTTGAGAAAGTTATCGAGGCCAGCGCCGGAAGCGACATGCTCGTTATCGTCGGTCTGCCCTACGCTCCGCGCGGCGGTGCGCTGTACAGCGTTGCGGCCGTCGTGTCCGACGGTGAGCTTCTTGGTCTTGTTCCCCGCTCCGAGACCGACGGCACCCTTTTTGCCGCGGCCGACGACGAGGGCGGCGAAGAGACCGTATGCGGCAAGTTCGATGCATTTTTCGACACGGAGCTTCTGTTCACGAGCGACGTTCTGCCCGGACTTTCGGTCGCTGTCGAGCTCGGCGCGGATGCCGACGCCATCGACGCACCGGCAGCACGCCACGCACTTGCGGGCGCAACTGTCATAGCGTCTCTTGCATCCTTCCCCGCAACCGTCACCTCAACAATTGAGGCTACTGACTCCGTTAAGTACCGCTCCAAGCATCTTAAGTGCGGCATCGTTCTCGCCGCTCCGGGCAAGGGCGAGAGCACGACCGACAACGTCTACTCCGGACTGTGCATGGTTGCCGAAAACGGTGATGTGCTCGCCTCGGATGAATGCGAGGACTGCTTCGTCGTCTCCGAGATCGATGTTGAGTACCTTGAAAATCTCCGCCGCAAGAGCGGCAAATACGGCAGAAGTCAGTATAAATACAGCCACTCCGAGCTCTACTGGGGCGAGGAGATCTGCGAAACCGAGCTCACGCGCAGCTACCGCAAGCTGCCGCATCTGCCCGAACTTGAGAAGGATATGGGCAACTACTGCCGCAGAATGATCGATATTCAGGTCTCCGGCCTTGTAAAGCGCATGACCTACGCGGGTCTCGACCACTGCGTGGTCGGCATCTCCGGCGGCGTTGACTCGACGCTGACCGTTATGATCTGCGCCGAGGCCGTAAAGCGCATGGGTCTGCCCTCGACGAACGTCGTCGCCTGCACCCTGCCCTGCTTCGGCACCTCCTCCCGCACGAAGTCCAACGCCATCATCGTCGCCGAGCAGGTCGGCGCGGAGGTTCGCGTTATCGACATCGGCGAGAGCGTCTATAAGCATTTTGACGATATCGGCCACGCTCACGACGACTACTCCATTGCCTTTGAGAATGCTCAGGCGCGCGAGCGCACGCAGGTGCTCATGGATATTGCCAACAAGGTAAACGGCCTTGACGTCGGCACCGAGGACCTCAGCGAGTTCGTCGACGGCTGGTGCACCTATAACGGCGACCACACGAGCATGTACGACGTGAACATGGGTCTTACCAAAACTCAGGTGCGCGCGGGTGTGCGCTATATCGCGCAGCACACTGAGGACAAGGTCCTTGCCGACGCGCTGTGGGACGTCCTCGACTGCCCCGTAACTCCGGAGCTTCTGCCTATCCACGACGATCAGATCGAGCAGAAGAGCGAGGAGAACGTCGGCTCTTACAGCCTGCAGGATTTCTTCACCCACAAGATGATGATCTGCGGCTTCTCCCCGGCAAAGACCATGCGCCTTGCAAAGGCCGCCTACGGCGACGAGTTTACCGACGAGGAGCTCACCAAGTGGCTCCGCAGCTACTGCAAGCGCTATTTCAGCCAGCAGTTCAAGCGCAGCTGCCTGATGGACGGCCCAAGCGTCGAGGCTTTCTCAGTCTCGCCGCGCACCGGTTTCCTCATTCCCTCGGATGCCGAGAACAGCCTGTTCATGGCATCGCTCGACACCGTAGCGAAGGAATAAAACCCAACATTTATAAAGCTCAGGCATTTTTGCCTGAGCTTTTTTGTAACGAATGGTCTTTAAAAGGAACTAATGAGCAGATGGGAGGTGAAGTCTGTGGCGAAGGGCGAAGATCTTTACACAGAGCACGCGAAAAATGTCTACCGCTATCTGTTTTCGCTCTCGGGTGAGGCGGATACGGCCGAGGAGCTCACGCAGGAGACGTTTTATCGGGCGATCAAGAGTCTTAACTCATATCGCGGCGAGGCTTCACCGCAGGTCTGGCTGTGCGCTATCGCAAAAAGGCTGTGGTTCAAGGAGCTTGAGCGCAGGTCAAAGACCGCGCCCCTGGACGAGAGCTTTGCCGAGAATATAGCCGCGCCGGACGACACTGCGCTGCTTACGGAAAAGCGCGACGAGCGAAAGCAGCTCTACCGCGCGATGCAGAGGCTCGACGCGGACACGCGCCCGCGCCGAAGTTAGGCTTTCTGCGCAGATACAGGACGCGGCAGCTTGTCTCCGCGCTTTTGGCGGCAGTTATAGCGATAGCGCTCATGTGTCTGCTGTATTCATCCGATTTTAAGTATCAGAACACCGAGGCCGGGCGGCTTTCGGCCGTTGAGGACTTCGTCACGCAGGAGAAGACCGGGCTCAGCCGGGAAGATGAACTGGTGGCAGTCGAAACCGGCACACCGCTTACCGTGCATGCATGGGCGGAATACGACGACAGGCTGTATCTTTTCTTCTCAGCCGATAACGCCGAGCGCGTTCAGGGCTTTGTTACGCTTGAGCGCGGCATAAACGGTCGCTACAGGCCGCTGAGCGCCACCTATTCCCCATCGCAGAGAACTGCCGGAATAGCGGGCATAAACAACTCGGATAAGGGCATATATATGCTTGCCGCGTACAACTGCCGAGGCATATATTCGGCTGAACTGACATTTCACGTTTATTATGGAGATTTCGTAAAAACTGCGGTAATGACCATCGGCATAGACAGTCCCGATTTTTTGAAGATATACAGCGCTGCCGAG